>DATGGY010000035.1:0-26354 GCA_035308285.1 Bradyrhizobium sp.
GGTCGGCAGCAATTCGCGGATCTGTATGACGGCGATTCCACTGATGTCGTTGCCGCTGCTCGCGGCCGCACTGATAGGCTTACGTCATGGCGCAACGGCTCGGCCGGCGGTTGCGGGTGCCATCGCCGGACTGGCGTCGGCAGGACTGGCGGCAACGTTGTACGCCTCACACTGCACCGATGATTCCCCGCTGTTCGTGGCGACCTGGTACCCGATT
This sequence comes from Bradyrhizobium sp., assembly GCA_035308285.1. Taxonomy (GTDB): domain Bacteria; phylum Pseudomonadota; class Alphaproteobacteria; order Rhizobiales; family Xanthobacteraceae; genus Bradyrhizobium. The sequence goes on from DATGGY010000035.1 coordinate 218, forward strand.
GCCACCGCGCTCGTGGTCGCCGTCGGCGCGCTGGCGGGATCGCGGGTGCTGCGGTTTTAAGGCTGCAATATCCCAAGCGGGTCCTCGCGCTCTTGACCCGCTTAGCCCCTGGGCAGAAGATCGCTCCAGTCTTGGAGTCTGCTGCCAATGAGTGATTTTACCCTGCCCGAGACCCGCTACGCGCTGAGCGGAGACGTCAACATCGCCTATCAGGTGATGGGCACGGGACCCCTGGATATGGTCATGGTTCCCGGGTTCGTTTCGCATGTCGAGTTCACCCACGAGCTCGCTGGGTATACGGCATTCTTGCGGCGTCTTTCGACATTTGCCCGCGTCGTCACGTTTGACAAGCGAGGCCAGGGATTGTCCGATCGGATATCGGGCGCGCCATCGCTCGAGCAGCGCATGGACGACGTTCGCGCCGTCATGGACGAAATCGGTTCGCAGCGGGCCGTGATCATGGGTTTTTCGGAAGGTTCCGCGATGAGCGCATTGTTCGCCGCGACCTATCCTGAGCGAGTGGCGCAACTCATTCTCTTCGGTGGCTTTGCTCTTCCAACGTTTCTGTCGAACGATCGCGAAGAAAGGATCGGGCGGATCGTGAGGGCCTGGGGCACGGGCGAAGCGATGAAGACCGTGATCCCGAGCCAGGCCGAAAACCAGGACGCGGTAAGCCAGTTCGCCAAGCTGGAACGGCTCTCGGCCAGTCCCGGCGCGGTCAAAGCAATCGCATTCCTAAATGCTCAAATCGACATCAGACCTATACTTCCGACCGTGCAAGTTCCGACGCTTGTGCTGCATCGTCGTTCAGACGCCCGAGTTCCGATCGAATTCGGCCGCGACCTGGCGGCGCGGATCCCGAATGCCAGATTCATCGAATATCCGGGTGGAGATCACGCCTTCTGGACTGGCGGTACTGAAGCGTTGCTCGGCGACATCGAGGAATTTGTCACCGGCCACCGCGAAAGCTCGTCGACTGAATTTGAGCGTGTTCTGGCGACGGTTTTGTTCACCGACATCGTCGATTCGACGCGCAGCGCTGCGGCAATGGGCGACCAGAGCTGGCGGCGGTTGCTGGACAGCCACGATCATCTCGCGCAGCAGGTGATCGAAAAACATCGCGGCGTCTTGGTCAAGAACACCGGCGACGGCGTTCTAGCAACATTCGATGGACCCGGCCGCGCCGTCCGCTGCGCGTTGGCGTTTGGCGCGGCAGCTCAGCAAATCGGTTTGCCGTTGCGCGCCGGTCTTCACACTGGCGAGATCGAAATGAGGGGCAGGGACATCGGCGGCATCGCGGTGCACGCGGCCGCACGCGTGATGGCGCAATCACAGGCGAGCGAAGTCCTGGTATCAAGAGTCGTTACCGATCTGGTGGCCGGCGCGGGCTTGAAGTTTTCCGAGCGTGGATCGTATGAACTTAAGGGCCTGCCTGGTCGATGGGAGTTGTTTGCGGCCAGCGCCTGATATCACGCTGCCGGAGCTGGTGTCGCCATCTGCTGCATACGATGGAAACGAAGCACCTGCTGCGCGGTCGAGGGCCGAAGCCGTTCGTAAGTGGCCTTGCAGGCGGCAAGATCGGACGGTTCCTTGCCCGCCAGCTCATCGCGCATGTTGACGATTGCCCTGACGGTCGGCCATGACATGCCCGAAATCTTGGCAAGAATCATCACGCCCTCGGCGCGGGTTTCAATCATCATGTTCTCGGCAATCGATATCGACACGTTGGCAAGCGCGGCGATGGCGGCATTGGCCTCGTCGAATTTCCCGGCTTCGGCGAACGCCACCACCTGATGCTCGTCGAGCCTGCCGTGCTCGTACAGCGATTTGACGAGCGCATGCGCAATGGCCGTTTCCTCGCTGATGGCCGCTGGCGCGGAACTTGCCAGCCGCGTCGCTTCACGCACTGCGGTCGACACTTCCCTGGCCAACGGCGGATGGGCGGCCTCAAGCCGCGCCCGCACCGTCGCTGACGCCTTGGCGATCAGCTTCAGATAGAGATGCCGCGGAATGGTCGGGCGCAGGCCGATGCAGGTCGCGAGGTCGTCGTCGCCCTCGGCGCGGTTGACCAGCCGCGTGAAGCCGCGTTCGGTGAACTCGGCGCCTGGATTGTTGACGGTGCTGTGGATCACCTCGTCATTGCCCCGCAGCACCAACACGTCGGTGACCGCGCCGCTGAGCACCTTGCGCGTCGAAATCGCCATCAGATGCGCCTGGCTTTTGTTGCGCGCCGTCTCGATCAGCGTTTCGTCGTCGAGCCGCTTCGATTGCGACAGCACCGGTGCCGCAACCTCGATGACATCGTCGAACGCCAGCGCACGGACCGTCAGCGGCGGCGCCCGGTCGACCGGGGCGAGCCGGTTGGACAGCAGCGCCTTGGCCGAATTCTCGATGTGAAGCATCAGGCACTGGAAGACGTCGTCGAACAGCGCGATCTGTTCATCCGAAAAGTCGACCGCGCCGTTGATGAAGAGGTCGGTCACGCGGCGCAGGGTTTCGACCCGGCGTGCAACCGTTCCATTCTCGAGCGTGGCCTGCAACTCGTCGAGCAGGTTTTCTGGAGTGGCGGTGGATTTCGAACTCATGACTCTGTCCTGGAGTAACTGGCGTAATAGCCGGCGACGGTTTCTTCGTCCTCGGAAAATTGGGTGATCGGTTCAGGCGCTGGCGATGCGGTTGCGCCCCCGTGCCTTGGCCTCATAGAGCGCACGGTCGGCGCGCGCGAGGAAAGCGTCCGCTGTTTCGTCTGGCGCGAGGGTTGCGACACCCGCCGAAACCGTCACCCGCATGCCCGGCGAGAACGCGCTCCAATCGAGATTGGCAACGATCTCCCGCAGCCGGTCGAGGACGCGCGTGGCGGTGTCATGCGGCGTATCGGGAAGCACAAGCAGGAATTCCTCGCCGCCGAAGCGGCCGAACCGGTCGATGTTGCGGATATTGGCGAAGACGGTGATGGCGAATGTCCTCAAGACCTCGTCGCCGGTCGGATGGCCATAGGTATCGTTGATGCCTTTGAACCAGTCGAGATCGATCAGGGCGATCGAACACGATGCACTGGCACGATGGGCGCGGGTGATCTCTTCGTCCAGAGTCCGCATGATGCAGCGGCGGTTCAACGAACCGGTCAGGTCGTCGAGCTCGGCAAGCTCTTCGATGCGCTTGTAGGCCTCCTTGAGGGCTATGCCGCTCTTGTAGAGCGATTCACGCATCGAACTGGCGAAGATCCCGAGAAACATGCATCGGCCGATGCTCAAGGTGAACATCGACATTGTCGCGAAGCGCTCCAGATAGGTTTCGTGCGGAATGGAGATCGGCTTGTCGGTCAGAAGAAACAGCGCGGCCAGACCGAGCGCCATGGCGGTCCACACGATCGCCGTCTGCATCGGCGTTGAACGCAGCGAACTGAAATTGAAAACGATGAACAGGGTGCACAGAACCATCACGCCGACTGCGGGCGCGATATAGGCGAAGGCGAGCATGATGGTCATGCTGACCAGCGACTGCGGCGTGACGAAATAGTGATCCCTGAAACGCTCCGTGAAGCCTGATTCCGACAGCGCAATGTTGAAGGCTGTGGTGAGCAAGCCGCATATGGCAAAGGCCGGGCCGATGATCACCGGGATGGTGCCGGCGCGGGCGTAGATCAAAAGGATGCAGGCATCGACGACATAGCTGATGCCCACCATGCCCTGGATTTGGCGCCGCTGCTGCGCGCGGCGCGCAAGCGTCTCCGCCGTCGGCTTTCGAGCCGCGTCTTTCGATCCGTCCGCAACAGGATTGAGGAAAGGCGACGCAGTGGTGCCCATAATTTCGCCATTGATGGAACAAGCGGGAAATATCTAAAAGGTAAAGCCTTTAGTTTTGGTATCTTTCCGCCCCAATCGCAGTCCAGCGATGGCCGGCTTAGCCCTTGTTTGGCCGCGGAAATTGGCTGGCGCGGCATTTTGGACGGATCGGTCCATCACCCCGTCGCCAGATTTCGGATCGGCCATCCAAATGCTGGTTTGTGCGGCAAGCTTGGTAAGTCGGTGCGGACGGAACGGGCAGGTTGGCTCGGGCTTTGTGAAGCTTGACTGTATTATGGTACCAAATTCAGGGGTCTGGTTGACCGACGGATCATCGAATGCGGAGCCAAGAAAGCCTTCTGTGCGGTACATCACAGTTCCGATCCGGCTCTTGCTATAATTTCAAAAATCCTGCCTGTCCGATCGAACCACCCTTCACCCCAATCCGACCAATCCTGCGAGACGGCCTTGAGTGCGACACAGGCGGCTTCGGACGAAGTTCTGATCGCTCGGATCGCCCAGGGCGACCGGCTCGCCATGCAGGTGCTGTATGGAAGGCACCATGTCAGGGTGTTCCGCTTCGGGTTGCGGCTCGTTCGGAACGAACAGGTCGCGGAAGATCTTATCAGCGAGGTTTTCCTCGATGTGTGGCGCCAGGCCGGCAAGTTCGAAGGCCGATCCGCCGTTTCAACCTGGCTCTTGGCGATTACGCGATTCAAGGCCCTTTCCGCGCTGCGCCGCCGCAAGGACGTCGAACTGGATGATGAGGCCGCCAACGCGATTGAGGATTCGTCCGACGATCCTGAAGTGGCGGTGCAGAAGAAGGATACCAGTGAAGCGTTGCGCAAATGTCTGACCGCGTTGAGTGCCGAGCATCGGGAGATCGTCGATCTCGTCTACTACCACGAGAAATCAGTGGAAGAGGTGGCGGAGATCGTCGGCATACCGGAGAATACCGTGAAGACGCGTTTGTTCTATGCGCGCAGGAAACTGGCCGAACTGCTGAAGACAGCCGGCGTGGAGCGAGGCTGGCCATGATGGCGACGAGCAAGAAAATACTGGAGCAAGAGCCCGGTGAAATCGAAATGCTGTTGCCGTGGCACGCCGCCGGCACGCTGAATGCACGCGATTCCCGCAAGGTTGACGAAGCGCTCGCTCGCGATCCTGAGCTCGCCAGGCAATATGCGACGATCCGGGAGGAATACGCCGAAACCATTCATCTCAACGAGAGCCTCGGTGCGCCGTCCGCGCGCGCCATGCAGAAGCTGTTCGCGGCGATTGACGCGGAGCCGGCGCGCAAACCGCAGGCTTCGCTCAATTTCGCGACGCGGTTCACCGGTTTTTTTGCCGGCCTTTCACCGCGGACGCTCGCCTGGTCGGCGAGCCTGGGCGCCGTGTTGGTGTTGTTGCAGGCCGGCGTCATCGGCGCGGTGCTGATGAATAACCGTCCCGCCTCGTTCGAGACGGCGTCGTTGAGCAGCAATGAACCCATCACCCGCGAGTTCGGTGTCGCAGCGCCGCCGCGCGCGCTGGTGCGGTTTGCCCCGGACGCGCGGGTCGCCGACATCACCGCACTGCTCGACAAATATCAGGCATCGATCGTCGGCGGGGCGAAAGGCGGCGTGTTTCGACTGCAGTTTGGCAACAAGGCGATGACCAACGATGAAGCCGTGGACATCTTGAGCAGGCTACAACGCGAGAAGATCGTCAGTCTCGCGGTTGCCGCGCAATAGGCCGCGGCAGCTTGCATGTTTCAATGAATGGCTTTGCGCATCTGAAATCACAGATCCTGCCGTTTGCTGAGCGCGCGACGATGCTTGAGGTTTCATGATTCACAATGACCGGCGGACGAAGATGCGGTACGCGGCACTGGCCTTATTTGCCGGATGCCTGCCATTTGCCGGTTTCGGGAATCCGGCAGCTCACGCGCAGGGCTTCTTGCGCCCGCCCAGCATCAATGTCCCGTCGCGGACTCCGAACTTCACGCCGAACATCGCTCCGCGCATTGATCCCAATCTCGCCGGCCGAGCGGTCACCGGCTCCGGCAACAATAGCAGCCTGCGGATTCGTCAGCCCTGCGACGCCGCCTATCGTGACAGCAGCGGCGAGTGTTCGGGCCAGACATCCGGCAAAAACAATGGCGGTAACGGCAACGATGCACGCCGCAACGCGCTGCAGGCCTCGCTCGGCTCTCGCGCGGTCGCCAATGAAATCGTGGTCGAGATCGATGGCGCGGCCGACGCGTTGGCGCGGCGTCATGGCCTGACGCTGCTGGAGTCGCGGGAGTTTCCGCTTGTCGGCGCAACCATCGGTCTGTTCCGCGTCACCGGCCGCAAGACGGTGGAAGCGGCGAGCCGCGACCTGCGCAGCGATAACAGTGTCCGCACGTTTCAGCCGAACTTTCGTTATCTCCTGCAGGACCAGAGCACCGAGTTGACCGAAGGCGACCCGGCGCAATATGCCAACGCGAAACTCCGCCTGCCCCAGGCGCACACGCTGGCCCATGGCGCCAACGTCACCGTGGCGGTGATCGATTCCGGTGTCGACCTCAAACATCCCGAATTCGCCGCTGCGATGATCGCAGCCTACGACGCGCTCGGCAGCAGGGAGGGTCCGCACGTCCATGGCACGGGCGTGGCCGGCGCGATCGTGTCGCACGCACGGCTGATGGGCAGCGCGCCCGCGGCTCGGATTCTGGCGATCCGCGCCTTCAGCGCGGCGCCGAAGGGGGCGGAAAGCACGTCTTACGTGATCCTGAAGGGGCTGGACTACGCGGCCGCCCATGGCGCCCAGATCGTCAATATGAGCTTCGCCGGTCCAAAGGACGCGCTGATCGAACGCGCTCTCGCGGCATTGGCGGCCAAGAACATCGTGCTGGTGGCGGCTGCGGGCAATGCCGGTCCGAAGTCGCCGCCGCTCTATCCGGCGGCGAATGCGAACGTGATCGCGGTCAGCGCGACCGATGCGCAGGACAAGCTGTTTGCCGCCTCGAACCGGGGCGGCTACATCGCGATCGCGGCGCCGGGTGTGGAGATTTTCCTCCCCGCACCCGACGAAAAATATCAGATGTCGTCGGGGACTTCGTTTTCGGCGGCCTATATCAGCGGTCTTGCCGCCTTGATGCTGGAACGCAATCCCGCATTGAAGCCGGACCAGTTGCGGGCAATTCTGGCAAAGACCGCGCGCGATCTGGGCCCGCCGGGTGCGGACGACCAGTTTGGCGCCGGCGAAGCGGATGCCTTTGCCGCGGTCTCGGCCGTCTCAATCCCGTCGGTGCCGGTCGCCGAGGTTTCAGACAAGCCCACCAAGGAAATGGGGACTGATGCACCCACGGAGAGGGCGTTCCCGTCGGCCGCAGCCAAGGCCTCCGACAAGTCAGGCGAAGTCAAGCCTGCCGCGGGCGAAAACAAGCCCGCCGGGCAGTAATTAGGACCCGATAGCCGGATTCGAAAAGTTAAGAAAATCTCAAACCGCCTTTGAACGTCCGGCGCGTCTGCCGCGACCAATAGATGTGGGAGCGGTAATTCCTCCCCATCGAGGCTATATTCGGCGCGAGCGCCCATCCACCCCAAAGCGCCCATATGGCTTGACCCGTCCGGTTGTCCCCCCGGACGGGTCTTTCGTTTGGGTCAATCCGGGGTGCTTGCCCGGGGAATTCGGCCACGGCAACCATCCGACACCTCGCCCAAGCGGTTCGCTCGCCTGTGGATTGAGTTGAAAACCATGCACCACCGGGTGGCCGCAGCGTCCGCTGGTGAGGACCTGCTAGACTTTTTTGGGGTTTTCCACAAAATATATCCGTCACGTCTGAGTTGATTCGTCCGGTTGCGTCTGCGTCCGTCCTTCTCGTAACGGGCTGACTAATGGCACATCAACCGGGCGCGGCAACTAGCCGCGATATTGTGGCGAGATGGTGCGCCCTCGCCGAGCAGCGGCTCGAATATCTCACGGAACTGTTCGAGACCGGGCGCTGGCGCCGCTTTCACAATGAAACTGCCTTTCTCGAGAATATCCAGGAAGCCAAGACCGCAGTGGAAACCTGGCGCGATCTTTCATCGCGCGAGGCGTCCCGCGACAATCTGGCCATCAATATGTCCTGGCTCGGCCGTACGACCTCGGCGAGGCCGCGGGACAAAATCTGGCGCGATCCGCCTAATCTGCCGCAGCCCGTGGAAATCCCCGGCGAGCAGCCACATGAGGACGCGATCGTTCTTGAAGCCAAGCCCGCTTGTGCAGGGACGGCTTTTTCAGCCCAGGCAACGGGCGACAGTGCAGCAGAATTGGCGCATGAGCTTGCGGCGGTCGTAGGCCGCTATCCGCTGCTTCGCAACGCGCTGTGATAGCGGCAAGGACCGCGGCCTGCCGTAAATATCCTAGCGCCGCACCGCATTCGTTCCCACCAGCACCTGGGCAAAGCGCGGCGCGCCTTCGGCGGCAAGATTAGGCGTAATGGGACGGGCGTGATCGAGCCCGACCACGGCGCCGCGCGGCGCTTCCGAAATCACATTGTTGTTGACGAGCGCCATGCCTGCACCAGGCGTCACCGAGACGCCGATGCCGACGAAGGCGTTGCGGATCACATTGCCCGAGATCGCGACATCGCGCAGATATTTGCCCCAGCCGGCAACGATCCCGAATGACGGCGCATTCTCGATCACATTGCCCGACACCGTCGTATCGGCCTCGACGTAGATGCCGATACCGCCATCGTCGTCCGGCGCGGTGCCAATGGGGCGCTTCGGCAACAGGTTGCGGATGATGTTGCCCTGCACGACCGCGATGCGACCGCCCTCGTTGAAGTTGCACACGGAAACGCCGAGCGCCGCGCCGTCGACGGTGTTGTTGGCGATCACCGCGCCCTCGAACGAAAACTCCGAATAAAGCGCCACCTCGCGTACGTCGCTGACGCTGTTGCCGGTGATCTGGATGTTGGAAGCCGAATTGCCGCGCACCGCCGAATAGTCGCAGTTGCGGATGCGGTTGCCGCGCACGATCACGTTGCCGGCACGAAACACGTTGATGGCGTTGCCGTACTGGCCCGAGCCGCCGGGACCGGCCTTGATGTCCTCGATGCGGTTATCCGCCACCAGCGTGCCGTCGTCGCCGATAATGTTGCGCAGGATTTCGATGCCGTTGTCGTTGGTCCCCAGAATCGAATTGCGCGTGACCTGCAAGCCCTGCGCGTCGAACGATACGATCGCGGTCGTGGCGGATTTGGCGATGATGTTGCCGCTGACTTCGCCGGAGACGTTCTCGAGCCAGATGCCGTTGCCGCCGCTGCCGGCGATCTCGCAATCGGTGATGCGGATGTCGCGGCCACCGAGGCAATGCACGAGGCCGCGCCGCGTCGGCAGGGGAATCTCGTTTCCGTCGAGAATGATGTTGGCGAGACCGATGCTGCTTGCGCCTTCGGCTGACAGCATCGAAGCCCCGCCGCTGAAGAGGAGCCGGGTCGCGCCGCGCACGCCGACAAGCTGTGTGCCGCCTTGCAGGCGAAGCATCGAAATGCGCTAGACGCCGGGCGGCAGCCACAGCGGAATATGCGCTCGTGCCGTTTCGTCGATCGCGTGCTGCAGGAACTTGGTCTGATCGTCCGGGCTGCCGGGACGCACGCCATATTGCGTGGCGTCGCGCCCGAATGAGGAGACGGGCTGGGTGACCCCCGCGGCTTCGCGCGGCATCGCGAGCGCGCTCGCCGCGCCGGCGACCGAGATACCCAGAAGATAGCGGCGATTGACGTCCATGATCGCGTGATCCACGCGAACGCGCTTCCTCGCATTCGCGCTCTCATACGTAGCGCAAAAATACGGCGCGGCAGCGTGAACGCAGGAATGGAAAGGATTGATTGTTGGTGGGGTAGCGTTAATGGCGCTCGGTCGCTGATCTCACTTCAGCATTTCCGCAACCTGCTCGGCCGCCAGGGCGGGTGTGATGCGGCCATCGGCGACTTCGGCTTCGATCCTTTTGACCTTGACGCGGATCGCGGCATCGGCGCGCAGCCGCGCCATCATCCGCTGTTCCAGCATCGACCACATCCACTTCACCTGCTGCTCTCTGCGCCGCGCAGCGAATTCGCCCGATGCGTTCATCGCCTTGCGGTGGTCGAGAATTTTCTGCCACAGCGCATCGATGCCGGTGCCGGTCAGGGCCGAGTAAGTCAGGACCGGCGGCTGCCAGTGCTCGGAGCGGGGGGTGAGAATATGCAACGCGCCACGGTATTCGCCTGCGGCAAGATTGGCGCGCTTGATGTTGTCGCCGTCAGCCTTGTTGATCGCGATCATGTCGGCGAGTTCGACCAGGCCCTTCTTGATGCCTTGCAGCTCGTCCCCGGCGCCCGGCAGCATCAGCGCCAGGAAAAAATCGGTCATGTCGCAGACCGCGGTTTCGGATTGCCCGATGCCGACGGTTTCGACCAGCACCACGTCGAAGCCGGCGGCCTCGCACAACAACATCGCCTCCCGCGTCTTCGCGGCCACACCGCCGAGCGTGCCGGAGGCGGGCGAGGGCCTGATATAGGCATGATCGGAAGCCGCCAGATGCGGCATCCGGGTCTTGTCGGCCAGGATCGAGCCGCCGGTGCGGGCGGAGGAGGGATCGACCGCAAGCACCGCCGCCTTGTGGCCGCGCCCGATCAGGAACATGCCGAGCGCATCGATGGTGGTGGATTTGCCGACGCCGGGCGAGCCGGTGATGCCGACCCGGATGGCTTTGCCGGTCTCCGGCAGCAGCTTCTGCACCAGATCGCGTGCCGCCGCCTGGTGATCGGCGCGCCGGCTTTCGATCAGCGTGATTGCGCGCGCCAGCGCCGCGCGGTGGCCGGCACGGAGGTCCTTGGCGAGGGCTTTAATGTCGATGGCTCTATTACTGGTCATCTTCGTCTTCGACCACGTGCGGCCTCTACCGACCTGGTGAACGAATGAGATTTTCGACGAAGGCCTTTAACGGTGGCAGGTGGGATTGAATAACGTCCCACACGATTTCGGCTTTGGTCATGTGGTAGGCGTGACGCAACAGATTTCCGAAGTCGACCATCTTACGCCAGTCAATGTCCGGCCGACGTTGCTTGATCTCATCGGGGGTCGCTCGCGATGCCTCGCAGACAATTTCGAGAAGCCGTTCCCAGAGAAGTCGAATCCTACGGTCCGACGCAAATTGATCGAAGCTCAAACCCCTTACGATATCCTCTATTTCGATAATGGCCTCAAGAATGTCCTGCAGCCGATCCTTCATAGTTGGCGGCATCTAAAAAACCTCGATCAGATCATCAGCAATTCGCTCGGCAACACGAGGCTTCAACAAATCCCGCATCGATATCTGAACCTGGAGCCCTATGTTATCTTCGATCAAGTGCAAGACTTTGAAATAGTCAAATTGCGGCGACTCCCCTCGGGAGGTCGTTTCGACCAAGACATCAAGATCGCTGTCGGGACGTGCGTCCCTGCGAGCCCGCGAGCCAAACAGATACAGCCGAGTCACGCCCTCGGCTTGAATCGCAGGCGCTATCTCGCGCAGCTTTGCGACGATTTCTTCGAGTGGGATGTCTGCAACGTCATTCATGGGCGCATACTATCACATTTGCGGGAGATGCGTAGCTACTCCGCCGCCTCACTGTGCCCCAATCTCGCGTTGAGCTTGTGGATCAGCTCTTCGGCCGCGTCCGCAATCACGGTACCGGGCGGGTAAATCGCCTCAGCTCCGGCTTTATATAACGCGTCGTAATCCTGCGGCGGCACCACGCCGCCGACGATGATCATGATGTCCTCGCGGCCCAGCTTCTTCAGCGCGGCCTTTAATTCCGGCACGGCGGTCAGATGCGCCGCCGCCAAGGATGACACGCCCAGAATATGCACGTCGTTCTCCACAGCCTGCCGCGCCGCTTCCTCGGCGGTCGCAAACAACGGCCCGATATCGACGTCGAAGCCGACATCGGCAAAGGCGGAAGCAATCACCTTCTGGCCGCGGTCGTGGCCGTCCTGACCGATCTTGGCGACGAGGATGCGCGGGCGTCGGCCTTCGGCTTCCTCGAACGCATCGATCAGCGCCTGCAGCTTTTCGACCCGGTTGGACATGGTGGACGCCTCCCGCTTGTAGACGCCGGTGATGGATTTGATTTCCGCGCGATGCCGCCCGAACACTTTTTCCATCGCATCGGAAATTTCGCCCACGGTGGCCTTGGCGCGCGCGGCATCGATCGCCAGCGCCAGAAGGTTGCCGTTGCCTTCGCCCGCGCTTCGCGTCAGCGCGGCCAGCGCGTCATCGACATCCTTCTGGTTGCGCTCCTTGCGGAGCCGCCTTAGCTTGTCGATCTGCAACCGGCGGACGTTGGAATTGTCGACTTTAAGGATGTCGATCGGCATCTCGTTGACGGGCTTGTACTTGTTGACCCCGATCACCGCCTGCTTGCCGGCGTCGATCCGCGCCTGGGTCTTGGCGGAAGCTTCCTCGATTCTAAGTTTCGGGATGCCGGCCTCGATGGCTTTGGCCATGCCGCCGAGTTCCTCGACCTCCTGAATATGACCCCAGGCTTTCGCCGCGAGGTCGCGGGTGAGCCGCTCGACATAATACGAGCCGCCCCAGGGATCGATGATGCGCGTGGTGCCGCTCTCCTGCTGCAGGAACAATTGCGTGTTGCGGGCGATGCGCGCGGAAAAATCCGTCGGCAGCGCCAACGCCTCATCGAGCGCGTTGGTATGCAGCGACTGGGTGTGGCCTTGGGTAGCCGCCATCGCCTCGATCGTGGTACGCATCACGTTGTTGAACACATCCTGCGCGGTTAGCGACCAGCCGGAAGTCTGGCAATGCGTCCGCAAAGGGAGCGAGCGCGCGTCTTTCGGATTGAACGGGCGGAGCAGCTTCGCCCACAAGAGCCGCGCGGCGCGCATCTTGGCGACTTCCATGAAGAAGTTCATGCCGATCGCCCAGAAGAACGACAGCCTAGGCGCAAAGCGGTCGACGTCGAGACCCGCCTTTAGTCCGGCGCGCAGATATTCGACGCCGTCGGCGAGCGTATAGGCGAGTTCGAGGTCTTGCGTCGCGCCGGCCTCCTGCATGTGATAGCCGGAAATGGAAATGGAATTGTATTTCGGCATCTTTTGCGAAGTGTAGGCAAAGATGTCGGAGATGATCCGCATCGAGGGCGCGGGCGGATAGATATAGGTGTTGCGCACCATGAACTCTTTGAGAATATCGTTCTGAATCGTGCCTGAGAGTTTTTCCGGCGGCACGCCTTGTTCTTCGGCCGCCGCCACGAACAGCGCCAGGATCGGCAGCACCGCGCCGTTCATGGTCATCGACACGCTCATCTGGTCGAGCGGGATGCCGGCAAACAGCGTGTGCATGTCATAAATCGAATCGATCGCGACGCCGGCCATGCCGACGTCGCCTGTGACGCGCGGGTGATCGGAATCGTAGCCGCGGTGGGTGGCAAGATCGAAGGCGACCGAAAGGCCCTTTTGCCCGGCGGCGAGGTTGCGGCGGTAGAATGCGTTGGAATCTTCCGCCGTGGAAAATCCGGCATATTGCCGGATGGTCCAGGGTTGGTTGACATACATGGTCGGGTAGGGGCCGCGTAGGTACGGCGCAATGCCGGGCCAAGTTTCGAGGAAATCGATGCCGGCTAGATCCGCTTCGCCATAGCAGGGCTTAACGAGAATGCCCTCCGGCGTGAGCCACGGCTCGGCGTTGCCGGGCGCTTGCGCGCCGGCAGTCGTTTCAAAGGCGACATTCGCGAAGTTCGGTATGCGGCTCATTCTTTCGAATCCCGCCTCACGGGCGGACTTCCCTCAATTTCAAAATTCGTGCTTCGCAGTCAGCAAGACGTTGAAGCGCTTCCGTCTCCCCGACAGGCCGGCCCATCGGCGCGACGAAACCACCTCCAAGCAGGCCGAGGATTTCGCCTACCCCAAAAGTATTGCCAAACGCCCTCATCTTCCGGCTAGAAATGTACGCGAACAAAGGCAACGCCACTACCAAGAAAACGATGCCGGACGCAGAAACTTGGCCCGCAGAAATCCCTGCTAAGATCAAAATTCCGATGCTGCAAATGATCGCAATTGCAATCATAACGAACCAAGCAGGTGCTCGCCACTTTGACAGCATCTGCGGGCGTTTATGATAGGCTATCATGGACAGTAATTGATCGCGTTCGGCTTCCAGCTGCGCTAGTTCATCCTGACCGGGGCTAATCAATTAATATCTCCTCTAATCATGATCCGGATGCTGGTGGCTGACGATGGCCCCAAGCTTCTCGGGACCGTAGTTCTGCATGGTCGTCTGGCTCGGCAGATTGGCGATCGCCACCACCCAACCGAGGCGGGATTCGCTGCCATATTGTTGGATCGGCACCACCCGGTCCGGCCGGTCGAAGGTGCCGGTCATGATCTCGATCCTGGGACCATCGATCCGGCGGAAGCTGAGCGGCGTGCCGCAATCCCTGCAAAAGTCGCGCTCGGCGATCGAGGAGGAACGGAATGCGGCCGGCTTGCCGCGGGTCCAGGTGAAATCGCTTTTTTCGATGTCGGCGAAGGAGGCAAATGGCGCGCCGGTGGCTTTCTGGCACATCCGGCAATGGCAGATACTCACTTTCCTGGGCGGCGCGGAGAGCGCAAAGCGAATGGCGCCGCATTGGCAACCGCCGGTCAAAACGGGTTTTGCAGCCGTGGTCATGGTGTCTCCGCCAGCGAAAAGGCTTTCTGCAGGACGCCCAGTGCATTGGCGCCGGCAAAGACGAAGTCGTTAACGCCCGCGGCGCGAAGGGTGGCCTGCTGCTCGCCCGCTCGCCCTGCCAGATAGATATGCTTCGCATTTGCCGCTTGAAGGGCCTTTGCGGCAGAAGCTGCTTTTTCGGCATAGACCTTGTCGGAGGAGCAAAGGCAGGCAAGCGCTGCGCCGGAAGCCTTGAAGGCCGCGGAAAGCGCCGCGGGATCGGTAAATCCTTCTGACGCGATGGCCTCGATCCCGCCTGTCTCAAAGAAGCTCCTTGCGAACGTCGCCCGTTCCGTGAACTCGGCGGGCGTGCCAAGGTTGGCGAGGAAAACCTTGGGCCGTATTCCTCTCATTTTGAGGATTTCATCGGACCGGTCACGCAAGCGCTCGAATGGTGCTGCAAGCCGCATCGGCGGCAATGCGTCGAATCTGAATTTGGCCTCGCCATAGGGCGCAAGCCTAATCGGATTCGCGTCCAGAACCGCCACTTGCTCCTCGTGGAGGTTCGGAAATTCGCTGGCGCCGGTCAGCACGTGCCTGCGCCTGGCGATGTCGGCTTCGCGCGCGGCGCGCGTCGCTGCGACTTTGCGCTGGACCAGATTTTGTTCAAGGGAAGCGAATGCGCCGCCGGCTTTTTCGGTTTCCTGAAACAGTTGCCATGCAGCTTCGCAAAGCGTTTCGGTCAGGGCTTCGATGCCGCCGGAGCCGGCGGCGGGATCGGACACTTTCGCCAGATTGGATTCTTCCAACAGGATCAGTTGCGTGTTGCGCGCCACGCGCCGAGCGAATGGATCGGGTAATCCCAGCGCGAGCGTGTGCGGCAACACGTTGATGCTGTTGGCGCCGGCAAGACCTGCGGAAAACGTCGCCATCGTCGCGCGCAGTATGTTCACGTAAGGGTCGCGCTGGGTGAGCATTCGCCACGCGGTGTCGGCGGCAATAAGCAGCGGTTTCGGTTCAAGGCCGCAAGCCTGTTCGACCCGCGCCCATAACAGACGCAGCGCGCGGAATTTTGCCAGCGTCAGGAACTGATCGGCGTCGGCGCTCAGCCGCGCATAGACCATGTTCCGCGCCGCCTCCAGCGCGACACCTGCTCCCTCGATGGCGCGCAGATAGGCGATGGCGCATGTCAACACGAACGCCAGTTCCTGCGCTTCCGACCCGCCGGCATCGTGGATCACCCGCCCGTCAGCGACGGCAAACGGGCCCCTGAAACCCATTCCCGCGAGGCCCTTGACGGCGCCGGTGACCGCGGGCTCGATTTCGGCCCAGGCGTAGGGGCTGGAGCCCCAGACCGCGCAAGCACCGATCGGATCGAGGCCGAAGCGGATGTCGCATGCGGCCGGATCGATGCCCTTGCGTTGTGCATATTCGGCCAGGTGGATCGCCGCCATGCGCGACTGCGGACCGACCTGAAGTTCTAGTCCTATGCCGGCATCGATCGAAACGCCGTCGAGAACCCTCTCGATCGCTTGCGCGGTTGGATCGAGCCCGAGGCCGTAGGCGCCATTGGCGCCGGCGAATACCACTGTCAGGCCAGTTGCGCCGTTCTCAAGATCGTGGAGCGCCTGCACATTGGCCGCCGCCGGATCGGGATGATCGATGCGCTGCATGATCTGCCACGGCGCGGCCGCAAGCCGGCCGGCAATCGCGGCGGTATCGTGGGCGCGCCGGTAGATTGGCTCGATCCGCAAGCCGTCATGGGTCTTGCCGACCAGCTTTTCAAACGGCGCGCCCTTGAGCACGCCGTCAACCAGCTTGCGCCAGTCGTCATAGGTTGCGGGCGCAAAACCCGCAGCAAACGACAGATCATCAGTTGGTGTCATTCCGCAAGGCCGCTCCAGGGCACGGTGATTTCCCACCGAAATTGCCACGGGCCGGCCGCGAAGCCAAACGGTTGTTTTGGCGCAATAGGCACAGGGTGAACGGTTCCTGCCTGTCGCGAACGGGTGGCAAGAATCCGCCGGCCGCCGGGTTCAAGTGAGGTCGGGCAGGCGCTCGATCCCTTCGGTGGAGAGCTCCGCCAGCGCGGATGCGAGCTTGCGTCCGGCGATCACGCGGCCGGGCGCGATCTCCACGAGCGGTACCAGCACGAAGGCGCGTTCGAACAAACGCGGGTGCGGCAAGGTCAGTTCCGGCCCTTGCATCGAGACGTCGTCATAGGCGATCAGATCGAGATCGAGCGCGCGCGGTCCCCAACGCCGTTCACGCGTGCGGTCGCGGCCGAATTTTGTCTCGATCTTCTGCAGCGTGAACAAGAGCGCATGGGGGTCGAGACTGGTTTCGATTTCGACGCAGGCGTTGATGAAGCGCGCCTGCTTCTCGTCTCCCCATGGCGGCGTGGCATAGTCGGATGACCGCGCCACAAGAGCGGCCTGCGTCATGCCGCAGATATTGGCGATCGCCTTTTGGAACGTGGTGCGGACATCGCCGACATTGCCGCCAAGTGCGATCACGGCGTTAGCCATTACGGCTTCCGCGTGCGGGTCAGGACTACCCCGACATCCTCGAAGATCGCCGCGATCGGCGCGTGCGGCTTGTGCACGGTGACCTTGACGGCGCTGATTTTCGGAAAGGCGGCCAGGATCGCATCGGCGACGGCGCCGGCCGCGCGCTCCAGCAATTTGTAGTTGGCATTCTTGAAGGCCGCGGTCGCGGTTGCGACGATGTTGGAATAGGAGACGGTATCGGCCAGACGATCGGTGCGCGAGGATTCCGACAGGTCGGCGGAGAGTTCGAGGTCGATGACGAAACGCTGCCCAACCTCGGTCTCATGATCCATGACGCCATGGCGGGCATGAATCACGACACCGGTAATAAAAATCGTATCGCTCATTCTTTGTCCCAAATCGCTCTTGCCACACGCAATGCTTGCACGGTTTCCGGCACGTCATGGGTCCGGATGATCCGCGCGCCGCCGCGCGCTGCGATCAGATGCGCGGCGATCGAGCCGCCGAGCCGCTGGTCCGGCTCGCAAGGCGACACTGTGCAGATAAACCGCTTGCGCGAAGCCCCTACCAACAGTGGCAGACCGAAGGTGCCGAGCTGATCCAGCCGGGCGAGCACCATCATGCTCTGCTCGGGCGTCATGCCGAAGCCGATGCCTGGGTCGAGCGCGATGTTCTCGCGCGAAATGCCGACCTCGGTGGCGATCACGAGCGAGCGCGCAAAGAAGCCGGAGATATCCGCCATGATGTCGATGCCGGGATCGGCGCGGTCGCGGTTGTGCATGACGACGACCGGACACCGGCGTGCCGCCACCAGCCTTGCCATCTCCGGGTCGCGCTGCAGGCCCCAGACGTCGTTGACGATGGCAGCTCCCGTATCAAGCGCCCAGGCGACGACCGCCGATTTCATGCTGTCGATGGAGACGGGAACGCCTAAGGAGACGACGTCCGTCAGGATCGGCCGCAGACGCTTGAACTCCTCGTCGGTAGAGATCGATTCCGCGCCATAGGGGCGGGTGGATTCGGCGCCGATGTCGATGATGTCGGCGCCACCGGCAATCATCGATCTGGCCTGCGCCACCGCGCGCTCGGGCATGATGAACTTCCCGCCGTCCGAGAACGAATCCGGCGTGATGTTCAGCACCCCCATCACGGCCGGATACGGCCTGGACAACAGCGCCGGCCAAGCCCGGCGATTTACTGAGACGGCCACGGGGGCGGCTCTGGACGAAGTCGCGATCATGGGGTCGCTTTGCGCGGTCCCTGCAGGCGAGTCAAGACGCGGAAAAGCGCAGGCTGCCGGCGCGGCACGCCCTGACCTGCTCAGGTCCGCCGGCCGACCACGGTTAATAGGTAATCTTGGGCTGAAGCTTTCGCGCCTTGGCGATCAACTGCTCGACCGACTTCTCGGAAGGGAGCACGCGGACGAGTTTGCGCTTGACGTTCACTTCTTTCATATTCTGCGCCAGGCGCGCCGGGTTGCGAAGGGCAAGTTCGCGGACCGTGGGAACGCCCGCGGCGCGCACCAGGCCTACCTTCGCCCTGCCCATGCCGGGAATCCGCATGTAGTCCGAAAAGTTTGCCCATTCGAGCAAAAGCTGCTCGCTGATGCCGGTTTTCGCCGCAAGCATTTTGCGGCCTCTTACGGTCCGCGCCGCCTCAAGCAGTCTGTCCGTCGTGCGAATGCCCAGCGATTTCAGCTTGGCAGCGGCGAAGGACGGTAAACCGTCAATCTCGGAAATGGGATAGGTCATGGTGCTCGATTTGAAAGGTGCCCTCAGGCGAACTGGCTGAGGCCCGGGGTCCCTGCGATGATCTCGCCCATTTGATCAGCTCCGATTTTGTCTCGGCCGAACCGGAAAAGTTCACGCGCGACGTTCTGGATCTCGGCCATTCCCAAACCAAGTCCCATCAGCCGGGTGCCGACGGCCATCAGGCCACCGCCCATCAGCCTTCCGAGACCGCCGCCGTTGCCGGAAGCTGAGATCGCCGCCTCTGCGCCTGGGATGTTGTCAATCAAGGCCTGAACCTTGTCGGAGGGTCCCTCATTGCGAAGGAAACCCAGAATGATGCCGATGGTTTTTTCGGCCACAGCATCATCAATGCCAGCCATCGTGGCTAGCCGCCCAATCAGTTCGTCCATAGTGCCCCGCCCTCAGCCGGTTCGTCTGCCGGGTCCTTGTATTCAATTTTATCTTGATCTTCCGCGAAACGAATTACAAGCGATCACCGCACTCCTGCAAGCGATTCACCCTCATTCGCGTGACGAGTGTTGCAGCAATGCAAGAGCAGGGTGCGGAATCCCGCCATGTTGGGTGAATTTCGTTCCAACTTCGGCGGTGCCGAATGAGAAAACCGGTCGAATTCGCATCCCGCGAAGCGGATATTCGATCTGCTCGGGGGCGTCGACGGTTTCAATCGGCCGGAAAGATACATTATAAGTAGGGTACTTGGATAAGTCGGGTACTTGGCGGCCGTGCCACCGCCGATCTCGGAAAGTGGTGGCGGATCGATCGGGAGTTCGGTCGGCCGTGCCAACGGGCTCGGCAGCTTTGTGACGATAGGAAGTCTGCTCATTGCGGGCGGCGCGATGTCCCCGTAATTTTTCTGGAAGTGACGTGTGCTGAGATATCCGTCGTTGCGAGCGCCGCTCGATATTCTTTTCCTGGTCTGCTGCCTCGTGCTGACCGCCGACGTTCTCGGTCCGGAAATTTTTGGAAACGGCAAGACCAAAGACTATCCGCTGTGGTTCTGGGCCGGGCAGCAAGTCCTGAAGGGCGGGGATCTCTATCCCAGCGATCCGAACGCCTATTTCGATTTTCTCTATCCCCCGTTGTCGGCGATCTTGCTCGCGATCCCCAGCTATTTCGGCAAAATACCGCTCTATATCTGTTTGTCTCTTCTCAACGCGGTCGCTTGGTGGATCACGGTACAGCTTTCGAACGCGATGGCCGGCTCGGGAAGGATTCCGCAGCCGTGGTTGGCGGCGCTGCCGGCGATTGTCACCATATCCTTTGTCTTCGACATGTTCGATCTCGGCCAGCCCAATCTCATTCTGCTTGCCATGATGTTGTCGGGATTCTGGCTGTTACAGCACGATCGCCGGTGGGCCTCGGGAAGTTTGTTTGCGCTCGCGACCGCGATCAAGGTTTTTCCTGTCGCCGTGTTGCCCTACCTGCTTTGGCGGAGACGGTGGATAGCGTCGGCGAGCATGGTCGTGTTCCTCGGGATTTTTCTGTTCGTCGTTCCGGCTCCGGTGCGCGGCTTCCAGCATAACCTGGCCGAGCTGACGACCTGGTATCGGGGAATGGTTAGCTCGAGTTCGGAGCAGGGTTTTGGCAAGCGCGGCGAACAGAACTGGTCGTGGGTCAATCAATCGATCATCGCCGTGACGCATCGGCTGACGCGGCCGGTCAATTACAACCAGGACAATCCGGCCAAGGCGCCCGCCTACATGAATCTGGTCGATCTCGATTTCAAAACGGCCAACTGGGTAGTGATCGGGGTCTCGATCGCGATCGGTTTTGGATTTATCGCCGTTATGCCGTCGGCTTCGCGCCGGACGCTCCGCTCCGATGCCGAGGAACTCGGTATCCTGTTCTGCCTGATGACGGTGGCGTCGCCGCTCGCGCGGCAGTATTATTTTATGTGGCTGCTTTTCCCGCTGACCGTCCTGATGCACCGGGCGGCCTATGATCCCCGGGCAGCCGTACGCAAGGGTACCTGGACCGTGCTTGCCTTCGCAGGCGTTCTGGTTGGCTTGTCGCTTCGGGTTTTTCCGAATGATCTGCAGGCTTTCGGGAACAACCTCTTGGCCACCGCCCTGATTGCGGGCGGACTGGTCTGGCATATCCTGCATCCGCCTCCTGAAGGCAAGACGAGTTTCTTGTCTCCTTCCGGCGGCGCGCTGCAGACCGGGACGAAAAACAACGACGGCTAACCCAAGGAAGATCGTAAAATGTCCGCCGCGCCGCAACTTCAAGAGGTCCTCGATCGCATCGATGCCGATTTCGACAACAGCCTTCGGCGGCTGTTTGCGCTGCTGCGGATCAAGTCGATCTCGGCCGACCCGGCCTTTGCCGCTGAGTGCAAGGCGGCGGCCGATCATCTTTCCAGGGATATCGCGACACTCGGCTTTGCCAGCGAGGTAAGGCCGACCGCGGGTCATCCGGCCATCGTCGCCAAAAGCAACGGCAAGACGAGCAAGCCGGGCGGCACGCGGCCGCATGTGCTGTTCTATGGTCATTACGATGTGCAGCCCGTCGATCCGCTTAGTTTTTGGCGTCGGCCGCCGTTCGAGCCGGTTGTCATTGACCACGCCGACGGGCGGAAGATCATCGTGGCCCGCGGTGCGGAGGACGACAAGGGCCAGTTGATGACCTTTGTCGAGGCATGCCGCGCTTGGAAGACGGTGACGGGTTCGCTGCCGATCGACGTGACCATCGTCATCGAAGGCGAAGAGGAGATCGGCTCCAAGAATTTCGTTCCGTTTCTCGAGAAGAACAAGGATGAGCTAAGAGCGGATTTCGCGCTCGTCTGCGACACCGGCATGTGGGACCCGGACACGCCGGCGATCACCACCTCGCTACGCGGACTGGTCTATGAGGAGGTGAAGATCAAGGCGGCCAATCGCGATCTGCACTCCGGCATCTTCGGCGGTGGCGCGCAAAATCCGATCCGGGTACTGACGCGCATCCTCGGCGGCATTTTCGATGATGACGGCCGCATCGCCATCCCGGGCTTCTATGATGGCGTGAAGGACGTCCCTGCCGACGTTCTCGCGCAATGGAAGAAACTGAACATGACGCCGGAGACCTTCCTCAAGCCGATCGGGTTGTCGATTCCGGCCGGCGAGAAGGGCCGTTTGCTGATCGAACAGGTCTCTTCGCGTCCGACCTGCGACGTCAATGGGATCATCGGCGGCTATACCGGCGAAGGTTCGAAGACCGTGATCCCGGCGGAAGCCTCGGCGAAGGTCTCATTCCGGTTGGTGGAAGGACAGGACCCCGACAGGATCCGCAGCGCGTTTCGCGAATATGTCGCTGCACGGCTGCCCGGAGATTGCCGGGCGGAATTCACCGATCATTCCAATGCGCCGGCGGTCGCGCTCGACTGGAACATGAAGCCGCTCGCCGCCGCAAGGCGTGCCTTGACGGAGGAATGGGGCAAGGAGGCCGTGCTGATGGGGTCGGGCGCCTCCATCCCGATCGTCGCCGATTTCAAGCGCACGCTTGGACTCGACTCGGTGCTAGTGGGCTTCGGGCTCGACGACGACAACATCCATTCGCCGAACGAGAAATACGACTTGCGGAGTTTCCACAAGGGCATTCGCTCGTGGGCGCGAATTCTGGCGGCGCTCGCGGAAGCGCCGCGCTGATCAAGAACGGGTGGATTCGGTACGCAGCGTCCACCGATCATTAACCGATTTCATCGGCTACCTTCGGTAGATCACGCTAACCCGTGTTACGAGTGAGGCGCAGGTCTTTGCCTGCGCTATTGCGTGAGCGAAGGAGGAAAGCCCATGGGACCCGCGTTGCAGAAGCTACTGGAAGTCGGAGGAGCGCCTTTTTTGCCCGAGGGACCCGAGGGACCAGATGCCCCGCTCGTCGTGCTGGATCGGTTCGCCGAGATTGGAGCCTCGATCAGCAGCGTTCTGCGCCAAAAAAACGGATTCTTTTGCTTCGAATCTGCTCTGCGATTTTTCCCTTCGGAAACATCGAGATCTTCGTGGGGCGTCACCGATTGGAACAAGCATGATCTCTGGAAGGCCGACTACGATGGTCTTGCGGATGATATCTTTTGCTTTGCCGAAGATTTATTTGGGCGGCAATTTGTCGTCTTCGAAGGAAAGATCGGAGCTTTCGAGCCGGAAACGGGAAACGTTGAATTCGTGGCATCTTCCCTTGAACAATGGGCCTCGAAGATACTCCAAGATTGCAACTACATGACAGGTTATAGTCTTGGACACGAATGGCAGCTCGACCACGGTCCGTTACATCAGCGTCACCGGCTCATGGCAAGACAGCCCTTTGTGCTGGGCGGGGAATATTCAGCAACAAACTTTGCATCGACGGATTCGCTTCAAATGATGAAGAATCTTGGGAATCTTGCCCGGCAAATTCGTGACCTGCCGGATGGCGCGCAGATACGATTTAAGGTCGGTTAGCGCCGCGGCCATCGCCCCGCCATAAGCAAAAAAAACGCCGCCCGGGATTAGGCGGCGTTTTGATTCGGTGTGCAGAGGTAGATGAAGCAAACCCTACACCGGATTTTTGGATTTTTCAATTCTTGTAACTGGGGTCGAGGCGATCGAGTTTGCGCAGCAGCGCCGGCCAGACCAGCGTGGTCGAGCGCAGTTCCTGCCGGTCGGGATTGGCGAGCAGACCGGTGTTCTTGTCCACTACTGCCGGATCGACGGGATGCGCCACGGGTCCCAACATGCGGGTACGCACCTGCATGGTGCAGGCCCGCTCCAGATGGAACATGCGTTCGAAGGCGGAGGCAACCGAACGGCCGACCGTCAGCGTTCCGTGATTGCGCAAAAGCATGTGGTTCTTGTTGCCGAGATCTTTCTGCAGGCGCGGGCGCTCATCATGATCGAGCGCGATGCCTTCGTAGTCGTGATAGGCAAGATCGAAGGTCACAAGTTGCGCGGTCTGGTTCAGTGGCAACAGACCTTCCATGCAGCTTGCAACCGCGGTGCCGTCGGGCGTGTGCAAATGAATCACGCAGCCGGCGTCTTCTCGCATCTCGTGGATCGCCGAATGGATGGTGAAGCCCGCCGGGTTGATGCTGTAGGTGCTTTTGGTGAGCTGGTTGCCGTTGAGGTCTACCTTGACGAGGCTCGATGCGGTGATTTCGTCGAACATCAGTCCGTAGGGGTTGATCAGGAAATGATGCTCCGCGCCCGGAACCCGCGCGGAAATATGCGTATCGACCAGATCGTCCCAGCCGTAATAGGCGATGAGGCGATAGCAGGCGGCAAGGTTGACGCGCTGGTCCCACTCGGCCTCGGTTATTCCCGACGGTACTTCCTTCAGGCGCGCTTCCGCTGGCGACATGACCGGTTTCTCCCATTGAGTTTGAGCGTTAATTTCAAGCCTATTCCCGCCGCAGTTCCGAGAGCAAGTCGCCGCGCCGACGCGGCTGGAACGGCGGTTCTGACTTAAGGGGGCGGGATCGCCAGCAGGCTGGAGATGCTGCGTCCGCGGATGTCGTAGACGCGCGCGAACACCACGTCGTCGCGCTTGATCTCCACCATCACCGGCGCGGTCAGGCCCTTGCAGTAGAACTCACCGAGTGTCATCGCGAAGTCGGCGGCGTGGCTGTCCCATCCGATGGTGAAGTCGGGGCCGAGCGCGACCTGGGCAGGACGCTGCGGTCCGCATACCGCGACCTTCCATTTGCGCCCGCGTGGCGGGGCTTCATGCCGATCGTCGAGTTCTTCGCGCAGGCTGTCGGAAGCCTGCTTCAGCGCGAGGCCCCAATAGTCGAGCATGAAGCGATAATCGGCGCCGCGCACCGTGCCTGCGATATGATTGAAGTGGGTGTATTGATAGGGGTGCAGCCGGATCATCTCGCCGAGCGGCAAGAGCAGACCGAATGAGAACACGGCAAGCGCAACCGGCTGCCAGCTGCGGCGGTTTTCCTTCAGCCAATTCATCCCCCAGGCAAAAGCGGTGCCCGCGAGCACCGTCATCGGCGGAATGACAAAGATGAAGTGGCGAATGCCGTTATAGAGCGCCGGCCGCTTGACGATCGCAACCGCGATCGGCAGCACGGCCGCCAGTGTCAGCATCAAGAGGATCGTCTTGCGCCGGCACGATACATCGGCGCGGGGCATCGCTACGAAAGTTCCGACGGCCGCAGCGATCGACAGGCCAAGCAATACTTCGGGGAGTTGCAGGGCAAACAGGGTCGGCAGATAGGACCACGGCATGTCCGGCACCAACACCGGCGCGCCGTCGAACATTTCCTTCCATGGCTTCTCGAAGAAGTGCGAAAAATAAGTTGCCGCCTGGAACGGATTGCCGGGCTCCATGATCGACCAGGGCCATATCAACCCCATGACGAGGTAGCCGAGGATCAATCCGGGCAGCAATACATAGATCGTGTGGACGAACCGCCGGATAGCCTCGCGCGCGCCCTGCGTACGCGCCTCCTCGATCAACATCGGGACAAAGCCGATCAGCGCGTAGATCAAGGCAAACCCGCCGAGGATGCGCGAACCGATCGAAAGTCCGGCGCCGAGGCCGACGATGAGGATCGTTCGCGGCGAAGGCTGCGGATATTCCTCCGCCAACCGGACGAGGCCGAGCATCAGAATCGCCATCGCCACGGCGAACGGCGCATCCTTCGGATTCATGAACATGTGGCCGTAGAAAGTCGGGCACAGTACCAGCAGCAGCAGGGCCACCAGCCCGGCGAGCGGGCCGCCAACGCGACGGCCAAGACGCCAGGTCACCGCAAGGCCGATGACGCCGACGACCGCACCGAGCAAACGGCGCGTTTCAAACAGCTCGAGCGGAATGACCTTGTGCAGCAACGCCGCGGCCATGTCGAAGCCGCCGCCATACATGTAGAGATTAGCGAACGACAGCGCGCCGGTGTCCTTGAAGCCGGAGCCATACATCCGCAGCAACAGATCGGCATATTCGGCGTGGGTGTAGTCGTCCCAGCCCAGCCCATAGTCGCGGAAGGTGAGGCTCGCGACCAATCCGACCACAACCAGCACCACGATCGCCAGATCGTCGCAGGTTCGCTCTATCGCGCGCCGCGACGGCGTGTCGATAGCCGAGGTGGTGATCGATGACATGGCTATTGGTAACCCGGTGTACCCTTTGGCCCAGTCGACGCCTTTTGGGCCTCATCCCCGGCATCCATATAGCGCAGTTCCATTATCAAGTAATTGGCAATTGTGACGTAATTTCCGTAATGCAACGCAGCAATGGACGGTTGGTTCCCTGCCTGGGTTGACAGCCCGGCCCGGCTGCAACCCCTCCGGCGGTTGCCGGGTGGCAAGGCGCGCAATATGACGGTATCGTGGCAATTGGGGCTTGCGAGTATTGCGAGCGCGGCCCAGGGGTAGCTTTGATGATGGTTGTCATGTTGGTCGCTGGGATTGCCTGCCTGTTGGCGGGCCTCCTGACCATCGCTTTCGGGATCCCGGTCAAGGAATTCAGCTTTGGCAATACCCTGATC
>DATGGY010000036.1:0-6040 GCA_035308285.1 Bradyrhizobium sp.
GGTCAGGCGGGCGTCGCCGATCTCGCCGAACTTGCCGCGCAGGCTGTCGATCCGCGCCTCGAGACTCTCGGCGAGCTTGAGCAGCCGCACCTCCTGCCCTTCCTCGCAGGCCATGCGGTATTGCCGGCCGTTGATGGTGACATTGATATGGCTCATTCGGTCTCTCCCGCATCGAGCACCGAGCGGATGGTGCCGATCGCCGCGTCAAGCCGTTCGGCGATCTCGCGATTGGCGCGTTCGAGGCGGCGCGACTTCACCAGCGAGCCGTCGAGTTCGTCGGCAAGCCGCGATCGATCGATCCCCAGCGCCTGGATCCGGGACGCCAGCTCATCCTCGTCGCGGTCGGCTTCGCGCCGCCGCTCAACGGCGCGCTCCAGCGCGTCGAGCGCCGCCATCAGCCGACGCGTCGCGGCATCGATATCGACCGCTGGTTCGGCAGGGCCCGAACCGTTGACAGGTTGATCGCTCATGACAGGCGGCGCGCACCTCCGTAGCCGGACGCAACAAAATCGGCGGTTCGGCAAGCGTTTAGGAGCGGAAATTTACGTGGCAAGCGAGGCGAGCGCAACGCCGCTTCGAAACTATGCACCGCAGATATCTTTAGTCCGAGCATGATCTCCGGGCAAACGTCTTGCGTTTGTCCCGCCGAAAACCGGTTTCCACTTTTCGCTGACGCGGTCCTTCGGGTCCGGATCATGGGCCAGGCAACTTTTCCCCGATGCGAGGCGTTCCATTGCCTTGGACTTCCGGAAACGAGGTGCTATCCACCCCTTCGACTGCCATCGTCGGCAGGCCACATCCGAGGCAATTCGCTTCCCGGCGGATCGCCACCAAGCATCTCATTTCAGGCGGATTTTCATCATGACGCATATCGATCACTCGCGGATGGCCAATGCGATCCGGGGGCTCGCAATGGACGCGGTCGAGAAGGCGAAATCCGGCCATCCTGGATTGCCGATGGGCGCCGCCGACGTCGCCACCGTGCTGTTCACACAATTTTTGAAATTCGACGCCGCCGATCCGGCGTGGCCGGACCGCGACCGCTTCGTGCTGTCGGCCGGCCACGGCTCGATGCTGCTCTATGCGCTGTTGTATCTCACCGGCAACGCAGAGATGACGCTCGACCAGATCAAGCGTTTCCGCCAGGTGGATTCGCTCACCCCCGGCCATCCGGAAAACTTCCGCACCAAGGGCGTGGAGACCACCACCGGGCCGCTCGGCCAGGGCATCGCGACCTCGGTCGGGATGGCGGTTGCGGAACGGATGCTCGCCGCCGAATTCGGCAAGAAGATCGTCAATCATCACACCTATGTGCTCGCTTCCGACGGCGACCTGATGGAGGGCGTGTCGCAGGAGGCGATCGCCATGGCCGGGCACTGGCGGCTCAACAAGCTGATCGTGCTCTACGACGACAACGGGATTTCGATCGACGGCCCGATCTCGCTCGCCGATTCGGTCGACCAGGTGAAGCGGTTCAAGTCGGCCGGCTGGGCGGCCGAACTGATCGACGGCCAGGACCCCAGGGCGATCGCGGCCGCGATTGCCCGCGCGCAGAAATCCAACAAGCCCTCGCTGATCGCCTGCAAGACCACCATCGGATATGGCGCGCCGACCAAGGCCGGCACCGCGAAAGCCCATGGCGAGGCGCTCGGCGCCGATGAACTCAAGGGCGCCAAGGAAAGATTGGGCATCTCGCTCGAGCCGTTCTCGGTGCCGGACGACGTATTGAAGGCCTGGCGCGAGGTCGGCAGCCGGGGGGCTTTGGCGCGCAAGGAATGGGAGGCGCGCTTTGCCGAACTCGGCAACCGCAAGCGCGCCGAGTTCGAGCGGCGCCTGCGGCATGAGCGGCCGGCTTCGCTGGCAAAGGCGCTCAAGGCCCACAAGAAGGCGCTGGTCGAGACCCCGCAGAATGTCGCGACCCGCAAATCGTCGGAATCCGCGATCGAGGCGATCGCCGCCGCAATGCCGATGGAATTTCTGGCGGGCTCGGCCGATCTCACCGGCTCCAATAACAACAAGCCGAAATCGGCGGTGGCGTTTTCCGCCAAGAGCCCGAAAGGCCGGTTCATCCATTTCGGCATCCGCGAGCACGGCATGTGTGCGGCGCTCAACGGCATCTTCCTGCACGGCGGGTTTGCGCCGAACGGCGCCACCTTCCTCGTGTTCACCGATTATGCGCGCCCCGCAATACGGCTCGCCGCGCTGATGGGCACGGGCGTGGTCTATGTGATGACCCATGATTCGATCGGGCTCGGCGAGGACGGCCCGACGCATCAGCCGGTCGAACATCTCGCCGCGCTGCGCGCCATTCCCAATATGCGTGTGTTCCGTCCCTGCGACGCGGTCGAAGTCGCCGAGTGCTGGGAGCTCGCGCTCAACCGCACCGATGGGCCGACGGTGCTGGCGCTGACCCGCCAGAACGTTCCCCAGCTTCGCACCACCGCGCCTTCCGACAACCCGTGCGGCCATGGCGCCTACGAACTGGTCGCAGCCCAGGGCGAGGCCCGGGTGTCGCTGTTCGCCTCGGGTTCCGAGGTCGAGATCGCGGTTAACGCGCAGAAGCAACTGACCGAGCGCGACATTCCGACGCGGGTGGTCTCGGTGCCCTCGCTCGAATTGCTGCTGGCGCAACCGCCCGAGAAGCGCAAGGCCATCATCGGCCAGGCTCCGGTCAAGGTCGCGATCGAAGCCGCGGTGCGCTGGGGCTGGGACGCCGTGATCGGGCAGGATGGCGAATTCGTCGGCATGCACGGTTTCGGCGAGAGCGGGCCGGCCAAGGACCTCTTCAAGCATTTCGGCATTACCGCGGAGGCTGCAGTTAACGCAGTTCTGAAGCAAGTCTAGTGCCCGTTTCCGAAGTTCGTAAGCGATTGCGGCCCCACCGATACGAACTTCGGAAACGATGGGGCACTAGACCAGAAAATTCTTGGGAGAGCCGCCTTCAATTTGAAATTCCTTAACAAGCTTGCGACAATCGGGGCAGGAATTTCAAATCGGCGGCGCTTGGCATGAAGGTTCGGAACGGTTGAGCTTGGCGGAAAAAAGGACTAGCTAAGCCCGATCTAGTCCGTACCCGTCCGGCCGAACCGGGCGATTTGCCGTCCAAATCTCCGCGAGGCGTCGTCGCCTCGCGGGAACGGCATCAGCTTTAGAGGAGAAACGAGCATGGCAGTGCGCGTCGCAATCAACGGATTTGGCCGCATCGGCCGCAACGTGCTGCGGGCGATCGCCGAGGCCGGCCGCAAGGATATCGAGGTGGTCGGGATCAACGATCTCGGTCCGGTCGAGACCAACGCGCATCTGTTGCGCTTCGATTCCGTGCACGGCCGTTTTCCCGGCACCGTGACGGTCGAGGGCGATTCGATCAGCCTCGGCAACGGCAGGATCAAGGTCAGCGCCGAGCGCGATCCGTCGAAGCTTCCCTGGAAGTCACTCGGCGTCGACATCGCGCTCGAATGCACGGGCATCTTCACCGCCAAGGACAAGGCTTCCTTACATCTTGCCGCCGGCGCCAAGCGCGTGCTGATTTCCGCGCCGGCCGAAAACGCCGATGCGACCATCGTCTACGGCGTCAACCACGACAAGCTGACCAAGGAGCATCTCATCGTCTCCAACGGCTCCTGCACGACGAATTGCCTGGCGCCGGTCGCAAAGGTGCTCAACGACACCGTCGGCATCGAGACCGGCTTCATGACCACGATCCACGCCTATACCGGCGACCAGCCGACGCTCGACACCTTGCACAAGGATCTCTATCGCGGCCGCGCGGCGGCGATGTCGATGATCCCGACCTCGACGGGGGCTGCCAAGGCGATTGGTCTCGTGCTGCCGGAACTGAACGGCAAGCTCGACGGCGTCGCGATCCGCGTGCCGACCCCCAACGTCTCAGTGATCGATTTGAAGATCGTGGCTTCGCGCAAGACGGACGCCAAGGAGATCAACGAGGCGATGAAGCGCGCCTCCGAGCAGCAGCTCAAGGGCATTCTCGGCTACACCACACAGCCCAACGTCTCGATCGACTTCAACCACGACCCGCATTCCTCCACCTTCCACATGGACCAGACCAAGGTGGTGAACGGCACGCTGGTGCGGGTGATGTCGTGGTACGACAATGAATGGGGCTTCTCCAACCGCATGGCCGACACCGCCGTAGCGATGGGGAAACTGCTGTAAGTCTCGTGTCCCGGACGCGGTGCAGCGCCGTTGCGCTGCACCGCTGAGCCGGGACCCGTAAAGGCTGGGACGAACATGGGTCCCGGTTCTGCAGCGCAGCGCGTCGCGTTGCGCCCGGGACAAGAGCAAGAAATGACCAAATCATTCCGCACCCTCGATCACGTCGACGTAAAGGGCAAGCGCGTGCTGTTGCGCGTCGATCTCAATGTCCCGATGGAACAAGGCCGCGTCACCGACGCCACGCGGCTCGAGCGCGTCGCGCCGACCATCCTTGAGATTTCCACCAAGGGCAGCAAGGTCATTCTGCTCGCGCATCTCGGCCGGCCGAAGGGACCCGATCCCAAGGAATCGCTCAAGCCGGTCGCCGCAGCGCTTTCGCTGGTGATCAAAAAGCCCGTCGCGTTCGCCGACGACTGCATCGGCGAGGTCGCAAGCAAGGCGATCGCCGCGATGAAGGACGGCGACATTCTTTGTCTGGAGAACACCCGCTTCCACAAGGAAGAAGAAAAGAACGATCCCACCTTTGTCGCGGAGCTGGCAAAACTCGGCGACATCTGGGTCAACGACGCCTTCTCGGCGGCGCATCGCGCGCACGCCTCGACCGAGGGCCTCGGCCACAAGCTTCCCGCCTATGCCGGGCGCACCATGCAGGCCGAACTCGACGCGCTGAACAAGGCGCTGGAGGCGCCGAAGAGGCCGGTGATCGCGATCATCGGCGGCGCCAAAGTTTCCACCAAGATCGATCTGTTGGAAAATCTCGTCAGCAAGGTCGATGCGCTGGTGATCGGCGGCGGCATGGCGAACACCTTCCTGCATGCGCAAGGGGTGGGCATCGGCAAGTCGCTCGCCGAAAAGGACCTCGCCGCGACCGCGCTGCGGATCCTGGAAAAGGCCAAGGCCGCCAATTGCGCCATCATCCTGCCCGTGGATGCCGTGGTGGCATTCCACTTCGCGGCCAATTCGCCGTCCCATGCCTACGGCCTCGATGCCATTCCCGCCGACGGCACGATCCTCGACGTCGGGCCGCAGTCGGTCGCGCGAATTCGTTCGGCGATCGACGATGCGGCAACGCTGGTCTGGAACGGGCCGCTCGGCGCGTTCGAGATGACGCCGTTCGACCGCGGCACCATGGTCGCGGCGAGGCACGCGGCCGAACGCACCAAAGCCGGGAAGCTGGTCTCGGTCGCCGGCGGCGGCGATACGGTGGCGGCGCTGAATCAGGCCGGCGTGGCCGGCGATTTCACCTATGTTTCGACCGCCGGCGGCGCGTTTCTTGAATGGATGGAAGGGAAACCGTTGCCCGGTGTCGAGGTTCTAAGAATACGCTAATTAAGGGATATGGATCACCGGATCGGGCATTCTTGGCCCAAACGCGGAGAACAAGGACTCATGGCTCGGATCACGTTGCGTCAATTGCTTGACCACGCGGCGGAGCACGACTACGGCGTGCCGGCCTTCAACATCAACAACATGGAACAGGCGCTCGCCATCATGGAGGCCGCTTCCAGCGTGGACGCGCCGGTCATCATCCAGGCCTCGCGCGGCGCGCGCTCCTACGCCAACGACGTGATGCTCAAGCACATGATGGATGCGGTCACCGAAATCTATCCGCAGATTCCGGTCTGCGTGCATCTCGATCACGGCAACGAGCCCGCTACCTGCATGACCGCGATCCAGGCCGGCTTCACCTCGGTGATGATGGACGGTTCGCTGAAGGCCGACGGCAAGACCGCCGCGGACTGGGATTATAATATCGGCGTCACCAGGAAGGTCACCGATATGGCCCATCTCGGCGGCATCTCGGTGGAAGGCGAGCTTGGCGTATTGGGTTCGCTCGAGACCGGCATGGGCGACAAGGAAGACGGCC
>DATGGY010000037.1:0-11662 GCA_035308285.1 Bradyrhizobium sp.
ACCGGCGATTCCATCACGGTCGCGCCGGCGCTCACGCTCACCGACAAGGAATACCAGATCATGCGCGATGCCGCGATCGCGGTGCTGCGCGAGATCGGGGTGGAGACCGGCGGCTCCAACGTGCAGTTCGGCGTCAATCCGGCCGACGGGCGCATGGTCGTGATCGAGATGAACCCGCGGGTGTCGCGCTCTTCGGCGCTGGCCTCGAAAGCCACCGGCTTTCCGATCGCCAAGGTCGCCGCGAAACTCGCCGTCGGCTACACGCTGGACGAGATCGCCAACGATATCACCGGCGGCGCGACGCCGGCCTCGTTCGAGCCGACCATCGATTACGTCGTCACCAAGTTGCCGCGCTTTGCGTTCGAAAAATTTCCCGGCGCCTCGACCACGCTGACCACCTCGATGAAATCGGTCGGCGAAGTCATGGCGATCGGCCGCACCTTCCAGGAGAGCCTGCAAAAGGCGCTGCGCGGGCTGGAGACCGGGCTCACCGGGCTTGACGAGATCGAGATCGAGGGGCTCGGCCGCGGCGACGACAAGAACGCGATCCGCGCCGCGCTCGGCACGCCGACGCCGAACCGGCTGTTGCAGGTGGCGCAGGCGATGCGGCTTGGCTGGAGCAATGAAGAGATCTTCACCTCCTGCAAGATCGATCCGTGGTTCCTTGGCGAGATGCGCGGCATCGTCGAGATGGAGGAAAGGGTACGGAAGAGCGGCCTGCCGGAGAATGCCTTCGGCATGCGCACGCTCAAAGCGATGGGCTTTTCCGACGCGCGGCTTGCCGTGCTCACTGAAACGACCGAAGCCGAGGTGAAGGCGCGCCGCCATGCGCTCGCCGTTCGCCCCGTTTTCAAGCGCATCGATACCTGCGCGGCCGAATTCGCTTCTCCCACCGCCTACATGTATTCGACCTATGAGGCGCCTTTCGCAGGCCGAGCCGCGGACGAGTGCGCACCTTCGAACAAGAACAAGGTCATTATTCTCGGCGGCGGTCCCAACCGGATCGGCCAGGGCATCGAGTTCGACTATTGCTGCTGCCACGCCTGTTTCGCTTTGCACGACGCGGGCTTCGAATCCATCATGATCAACTGCAATCCGGAGACGGTATCGACCGACTACGACACCGCCGACCGCTTGTATTTCGAGCCCCTGACGGCCGAGGACGTGCTCGAGATCATCGAAACCGAAAAGCAGAACGGCCATCTGCATGGCGTGATCGTGCAATTCGGCGGGCAGACCCCGCTCAAGCTCGCGCATCCACTCCAGGCCGCCAACGTGCCGATCCTCGGCACCTCGCCCGATGCCATCGATCTTGCCGAAGACCGCGACCGCTTCAAGCGCGTGCTCGACAAGATGCGGCTGAAGCAGCCGAAGAACGGCATCGCCTACTCGGTCGAGCAGGCGCGCCTCGTCGCCGCCGACCTCGGGCTGCCGCTGGTGGTGCGCCCGTCCTACGTGCTCGGCGGCCGCGCGATGCAGATCATCCGCGAGGAAAGCCAGCTCGGCGACTACCTGCTCGGCACCCTGCCGGAGCTGGTGCCGGGCGACGTCAAGGCGCGCTATCCGAACGACAAGACCGGCCAGATCAACACCGTGCTCGGCACCAATCCGCTGTTGTTCGACCGCTATCTGTCGGATGCCACCGAGATCGACGTCGACTGCCTGTGCGACGGCAAGGACACTTTCATCGTCGGCATCATGGAACACATCGAGGAGGCCGGTATTCACTCCGGCGACAGCGCCTGTTCGCTGCCGCCGCATTCGCTCAACGGCGAAACCATCGCCGAGCTCGAGCGGCAAACCCGCGAGCTTGCGCTCGGGCTCGACGTGGTCGGCCTGATGAACGTGCAGTACGCCATCAAGGACGGCGAGATCTACGTGCTCGAAGTCAACCCGCGCGCCTCGCGCACCGTGCCGTTCGTCGCCAAGGTGATCGGAATGCCGGTGGCGAAGATTGCCGCCAGGCTGATGGCCGGCGAGAAGCTTGCAGATTTCGACCTGAAGAAACGCAAGCCCGGCCATGTCGGCGTCAAGGAATCGGTATTTCCGTTCGCGCGCTTCCCTGGCGTCGACACCGTGCTCGGCCCGGAGATGCGATCGACCGGCGAGGTGATGGGCATCGACCGCACGTTCGAGATCGCCTTTGCCAAGAGCCAGCTCGGCGGCGGCACCCGCGTGCCCCGCAGGGGCACGGTGTTCGTCTCGGTGCGCGAGATCGACAAGACCCGCATCGTTGACGCGGTGCGGCTATTATACTCGCTCGGCTTCAAGGTGATGGCGACCTCAGGCACCCAGCGTTTCCTTGCCGACAGCGGGGTGCCGACCGAAAAGGTTAACAAGGTGCTGGAGGGCCGGCCGCATATCGTTGACGCCATCACAAATGGCGACATTCAGCTCGTTTTTAATACCACCGAGGGCCCCCAGGCGCTGGCCGACAGCCGCTCGTTGCGCCGCGCCGCCCTCTTGCATAAAGTGCCATATTACACCACTCTTTCGGGCGCCGTGGCGGCTGCTCAAGGCATCCGCGCCTATCTCGGCGGGGACCTTGAGGTCCGCACGTTGCAGAGTTATTTTTCCGAGAACCGATCATCAGCGGGCCATAAAGCGCCCGCTTAATGATTGGCAGTAAAGCCGGCTGGCTGGGACCACTCCGCCCGAATCGATGTTGAATCAGCCCTTTGCGGGGCCGAAATTTAATACGCTGACGGGTTGTGTTTCCGGCCGCAATAGCCTGACCTGAAAGACGCTTCGCGCGTGCGCCTTACGGGCAGCCCGCGCGATTGAAGGATAAAGAAGATGATGGAAAAGGTTCCGATGACCTCGCTCGGCTATGCCGCGCTCGAGGACGAGTTGAAGCAGCGCCAGTCGGTGGAGCGCCCGCGCATCATCGAGCATATCGCCGAAGCGCGCTCGCATGGCGACCTTTCGGAGAACGCGGAATATCACGCCGCGAAGGAAGAACAGTCGCATAATGAAGGCCGTATCGCCGAGCTTGAGGACAAGCTGGCGCGCGCCGACGTTATCGACATCTCCAAGCTGTCCGGCGACACCATCAAGTTCGGCGCCACCGTGACGCTGGTCGACGAGGACACCGACAAGAAGGCGGTGTGGCAGATCGTCGGCGAACCGGAGGCCGACGCCAAGAAGGGCCGCATCTCCATCACCTCGCCGCTCGCACGCGCGCTGATCGGCAAGAAGAAGGGCGCGTCCGTGGAAGTCATGGCTCCCGGCGGGCCCAAGGCCTACGAGATCACCAAGGTCGAGTGGCGCTGATTTCCGCACAGCCGGGATAACGATACGCCATTGAACAAAGCCGCGCCGGTTCGCGCGGCTTTGTTGTTCCGCCGCGATCTGCGCTGTTTTCCGCCGGAATATTTTTCAGGCAGGAGTGTTCCATTGCAGGATCGCGGCGCGCACCGCAGCGCCAAAAACAGCGTGTCAAACAGGGAATATGACATGGACCAAACGTTTTCCAGATTTCAGCCGGCGGCTCTTAGCCTGTTTCGCTTTATCACCGGCCTTCTGCTGTTTCAGTACGGCGCCGCCAAGATCCTGAAATTTCCACCCGGCAACCCGTTTGCAAAAGTCGAATTGTTTTCGTTGATCGGCGCGGCCGGCACGCTCGAACTGGTGCTCGGCGCGCTGTTGATCGTCGGCCTGTTCACGCGGATCGCAGCCTTCGTCCTTTCGGGTGAAATGGCGTTTGCCTATTTCCTCGGCCATATGTTCAAGACCGGCTCGCCGGTGTTTTTCCCGGTCTTCAACAACGGCACCGCGGCGATCCTGTTCTGCTTTGCGTGTCTGTATCTGGCGACCGCCGGCGGCGGGCCGTACAGCCTCGACGCGGCGATGGGCAGGAAGAGCTGAGGGCCGAAGTCGTCATTCCGGGTCTGGTGCTAACGCACCATCCCGGAATGACGAAAAGACTCAACCCGACGCCTTCAGATCGAGCGGCACCGCGGCTTCGTATTTCGAGTTATGCAGCACCAGCGACGTCCGCACGTTGCGCACGTGCGGCGCCGCGGTCAGATGCGTGACGAAATCCTGGAACGTCGCCATGTCGGGGGCTACGCATTTCAGGATGAAGTCGACCTCGCCCGACAGCATCCAGCATTCCCGCACCAAAGGCTCACCGCGCACGAAATCCTCGAACGCGCGCAAATCGGCTTCCGCCTGGCTGGACAAATGCACGGACGCAAACACCGTTACGTCGAAGCCGAGCTTTCGCGGATCCAATAGCCCGCGATAGCCCTGGATGTAGCCGGCCTCTTCCAGCGTTCGCACCCGGCGCAAGCAAGGCGGCGGAGAAATGCCGACGCGTTTGGCCAGTTCGACGTTGGTGATTCGGCCGTCGGCCTGGATCTCGCTGAGGATTTTGAGGTCGATCGCGTCAATATTCTTCGACACGCGGGTCCCGGTCCTTAAAGCCCGAAAACGGCTTGCGGGTTGTAGTCGCAACACTCTTAACCCAGCTCGCCTTGGCTGCGCAATTTTATTGCGCGTGCGATGCGCCATATCCCCCTGCTCACGGGAAATTTTGCTTATTTGGATTGCAATTCTTGCATGGCTCGCCAGATGTCTTAGAGTTGGATTTGACGCTTTTGGCGCCGTTGCGGTGCCTTCTTGGGCGAATTCGGCCCGAGCGCCCGCCAAATTCCCTTTGAGCGAGACCCTGTCTATGTCTGCCCCAATTCATGCGAAGGTCGTCATCATTGGTTCCGGCCCGGCCGGGTATACCGCCGCGATCTACGCTGCGCGCGCCATGCTCGAGCCGGTGCTGATTCAGGGCATTCAGCCAGGCGGACAGCTCACCATCACTACGGATGTCGAGAACTATCCGGGCTTTGCCGACGTGATCCAGGGTCCGTGGCTGATGGAGCAGATGGAAAAACAGGCGGCCCATGTCGGGACCAGGATCGTCACCGATCTCGTCACCAAGCTCGAGCTGGCGCAAAGGCCGTTCCGCCTGACCTGCGACTCTGGCGACATCTATCTCGCCGAGACCGTCATCCTCGCTACCGGCGCGCAGGCGCGCTGGCTTGGCCTGCCGTCGGAGGAGAAATTCAAGGGCTTTGGCGTCTCGGCCTGTGCGACCTGCGACGGATTTTTCTACCGTGCTAAGGAAGTCGTCGTGGTCGGCGGCGGCAACACCGCGGTCGAGGAAGCGCTGTTTTTGACCAACTTCGCCTCGCAGGTGACGATCGTGCACCGCCGCGACCATTTCCGCGCCGAGCGCATCCTGCAGGACCGCCTGTTCAAGAATCCCAAGATCAAGGTGGTGTGGGACTGCGCGATCGACGAAATCCGCGGCACCGACAGCCCAGGCAAGGTCACCCATGTCCGGCTGAAGAACGTCAAGACCGGGAACTTAAGCGAAGTGCCGGCCGATGGCGTCTTTATCGCGATCGGTCATGCGCCGGCGACCGAACTTGTGGTCGGCCAGGTCAAGCTGAAACCGTCGGGCTATGTCGAGGTGGCGCCGAACTCGACCGCGACCTCGGTGCCCGGCCTATTTGCCGCCGGCGACGTCGCCGACGAAACCTGGCGGCAGGCAGTCACGGCCGCAGGCCTCGGCTGCATGGCCGCCCTTGAAGCCGAACGCTTTATCGCGCTGCGCGCCAGCGACCGCGCGGCGGCGGAATGAATCATGCCTCGAACCCGCGACGGATTTTCGGATATGGACTGGGATAAGCTGAAGGTGTTTCACGCAGCGGCGGAAGCGGGGAGCTTCACGCATGCCGGCGAGCAGCTCGGCCTTTCGCAATCGGCCGTTTCACGGCAGGTGAGCGCGCTGGAGCAGGAGCTCTCGGTTTCGCTGTTTCATCGCCATGCCCGCGGTCTGATTCTGACCGAGCAGGGCGACCTGCTGTTTCGCACCGCGCATGACGTGTTCATGCAGTTGCAGGCCGCGCGCGCCAAACTCACCGACAGCCGCGAGCGGCCGAGCGGCGACCTCAAGATCAACACCACCCAGGGCGTCGGCATCAACTGGCTGATCCCGCGGCTCGGGGAATTCACCGCGCTTTATCCGGAGATCCGGATTGCCCTGATCGTTACCGACGAGGAACTCGACCTCTCGATGCGCGAGGCCGATGTCGCGATCCGTACCCGCAAGCCGACGCAGCCCGACCTGATCCAGCGCAAGCTGTTCGCGATGGGTTTCCACGCCTATTGCTCGCCGGAATACATCAAGCGCTTCGGCACACCGCGCACGCTCGACGAACTCGACGCGCACCGCATCATCACGCTGAGCGACACACAGGTTGCGCCGCATCTGCAGAACCGCAACTGGCTGATCGAGGCCGGCCGCAATGGTTCGGGTCCGCGCGAGGCCTATTTCAGGGTCAACAACATCCTCGGCCTGGTGCGTGCGTGCCAGCAGGGCTTGGGAATCGCTGCACTCCCCGATTACCTGGTCGAGGAAAACAATCGCCTGGTCCAGCTTTTCGGAGAATCGGATTCTATTCAGCTAGATACCTACTTCGTTTATCCCGAGGAATTGAAGACGGTGGCCCGGGTGCAGGTATTCCGTGACTTCGTGGTCAGCAAGGCGCAGCGCTGGCCGTCTTAATTATCGCTCGATAAGCCCCTACTCTCCGCATGACTGACATGCGGCGCGGGCGGTTGCTGCAGGGCGGCAACGCAGACAATACTCGTGTCACACTGAGCTTCCGCGTTGCAAATATGTCCCCCTCCTCCAGTGGCGCGGGCGTTTCAGTTATCCCTCTTGGAAGGTGATTGTGTCGGCCCCACGTGGCCAATACTCAAAGCCGGGCTCTCACGAGCCCGGCTTTTTTTCGTGGCCCATTCCAAGCTCCGTACGCGCGCCTCCGTTGACAGCGGAACGCGCCCGCATCATCATCGTCAAATGATCACGATTCCGTGCATCGCCGCGCTGTCGAAAAAAGCCTCCGTTCCGGGGGCTTCGAATCGGCGCGCGCGATAGACTTCTCGCTTCAGCCCGATCCGAAAAAACCCCGCCGCGAGTGCGGGGTTTTTTCTTGTCCCGTCTCCGGCTCAATCGTTCAAGGAGATGGACCATGAATGCCCTTCGAACTTCCGGCCTTCGATCTTTGCTGCACGGCCTTTGGCTGCCGCTCATCACGCCGTTTCGCGACGGTGTCGTCGATGAGACCTCGCTGCGGCGGCTGGTGCGCCATTACGCAGGCTTACCCGTCGACGGGCTGATTCTCGCCGCCACCTCGGGCGAAGGCCTGACGCTTGGCATGGCGGAGCTGGAATGGATCGTGGCCGTAACGCGAGAGGAAATCGCCGGACGCGCGCGTTACATGCCGATCTGTCTCGGGCTATCTGGCAGCCATACCAGAAAGATGTGCGACACGCTGGACGAGACCGCGGCCTGGGGAATCGACGGCTATTTGATCGCAAGCCCCTATTACTCGCGACCTTCCCAGCGCGGCATGCTCCAGCATTTCACCGCTCTCGCCGATCACGCCTCCTGGCCGATCGTGCTCTACAACATCCCCTATCGCACCTCCGTCAATCTCGACAACGCGACGCTGCTTGAACTCGCACAGCATCAAAACATCGTCGGCCTGAAGGATTGCGGCGCCGACCGCGCCCATTCGATCGATCTGTTGCGGCGGCGGCCACCAGGCTTTCGGATTCTGACCGGCGAGGACGCACAATATTATGACGCGCTGACGGATGGCGCCGACGGCGCGATCCTGCTCTCGGCCCATGTCGAGACGGAAACGTTTGCGGCCATTCGCACGCTCTGGAAGGAAGGCAACCGCGACGCCGCGCTGGCGCACTGGGACGTCGTATCCGAGCTGACCAGATTGCTGTTCGCCGAACCAAGCCCGGCGCCGGCCAAGTATTGGCTCTCGCGCACCGGGATGATCGACAGCGCGGAGGTCCGCCTGCCGATGGTGGAGGTGAGTTCGGAGCTTGCGGCGCGGCTGGATGCGGAGATCGAGCGGCGTCGGTGGGATTGCAAGCCGCGCTCTGTTGCGACCGGTAACCCGCGATGGCCGCGTCGCAAGATTGCCGAGCTGATGGATCTGGTCGGCCGCGCCGACCGATAGCCGCCTTTCGTTCCCCGGATGCTGCGCAGTGCCACCAGCGCGTTCACGCGCGTCTTCGACGCGCTATGGCTCGCGGCGTGATGTGCTGCTGATCCGGGGTCCAACTGCTCTCCGCGATTGTGGGTTCCGGCTCTGCGGCGCACCGCTTAAAAAGCGCTGCACCGCGTCCGGGATACCAGTAGCGGAAATCTCCCGTGGTTAACGCGCGGTAAAAGCGCCGTCTCAAATCCGAACCCTCCGCCGGTCCGTATCTTAGGGGTTGGCGCCTATTCAATTCCCGACAAACAAAGGGCGGGGGAATCAATGACCACTCAGATCATCCACACACCCTATTGCGAATGGGCCGAGAGGAAGCGGGATTTTCTTCTGGTGTCCTCGTTCGGGCTATGGGCTGCCGTGCTCGGCCTGACGCCGGTAGTGGCCCTGCACCTGTTGATGGGAAGCTGAGGCGAAAGCCTCTTCGCTTCGCCGCAAACGCTTGCATTGTTCGAAGCGCTTTTCGCGCACCCCATGCCCGGCCCGGTTCACGGTCCGGTGCCACGCTTGGAAACGCTTTGTCGGTGGTTAATCCGCGGTAGTGGCTTTGTTCAAAATGCGAGCGGGTTCGCGGCCGGCTTTTTAAAAATCATCGCGTATCAATACCCGCCATAAAAACCAAGAAACGCGGGGGCGTTATGAACACCAAGGTCAATGCAGACCCCAGACCGTTGGGCTTCTGCATCCAGGACATTCTTTGGGCGGTCGGCATCTGGTCGGTCATCCTGAGCATGTCGCCGGTCGTTTTGTTCTATGTGCTGATGGTGAATTGAGCGGCGCGCTCTTCACGGAACGTGCAACGTCATCCCGGGTGAGCGGATAGCTCACCCGGGATGACGTCTTGCCGAAGGTGAGCAACGCGCGGGACCCGCGCGTTCTTCTTCCCTCCGCCCGTGCGGCAGACTATGCCGCCTGCTTGTGCATCGCGCCGGACGCCGACGCCGTGCCGCGGATCGCTTTCACCGAACGCTCGATCGCAGCCCACAACCGGCCGATTTCCGCCGCCGCGCGCCCCTCGGCGAAATATTCGCGGGCGCCCTCACCCTTGCCGAGCGCCATCAGGAGATCGGCGCGGTTGGTGATCTGCCCGCCCCAAACGGGAGCGCGGAACTTGGCCAGTGCTTCCCGCGCAATGGTCACGATGCGACTTTCCACCTCGTCCCGCCGCGCCGGCGCGCCGTTGAGCACGACCGCATAGGGTTTACGCGCAGCTCGGCAGATTTGTATCGTTTCCTGCACGGCGTTGACGTCGAACACCCCCGGCCGCGCCGGAATGACCACCATGGTGGCGTTCCTGATGGCATCGTCCACCACGGCCGAAAGATTCGGCGGCGTGTCGATGAATACCCACTCGAAACCGTCACGCTTGGCCGCTGCGAGGATCCCGCTGACGGAATTAACCGCGGTCTTGATCGGCGGTTCGTTGGTGCCCCGCAACTTGTGCCACAGCGTGAGCGATCCCTGTGGGTCGGCATCGACAAGCAGGGTTGGCTTCGTAGCCTTGTGGACATGCGCAGCGAGATGGGCGGCCAAGGTACTTTTTCCCGAGCCGCCCTTCCTCGATGCGAAAACAATGACGTTCATACCTTTCGCCTCCAGATTGACCCCAGATGGCGAAAATGAATCAGCGCGCTGATTCGTGGAAGAAAAATATGTGGCCAATTGAGGCGAAGCCACTGATTTGTCAGTCAGGTTGATTTTGAGTCACACTGGGCGGCTCGGGCGGACCCGAGGTTGAATCAAAGGTCGGTTCCAAGGGAAATCGCGGGCTGGGGATGTGGGAAACTATCGCCAGCCGCGCGAACAAACCGAGTCCGGGGTAAGACAATCATATGAATCCGCGGCCGCTCCGTCAGCGCGGGCTTCTCAAGCCTACTTCTTGGGGCTGTGCTTCCTCGGCTTGTGCGGTTTATGCAACTGCACCGGCTTGATGCTGAGGGGATTTCCACTCGCCGCAGGCGGGTCAGGGGGATCGGGCCTGAAGTAGACCCTGCAGCCGGGACTGAGCTCGGATTGCTGCCTGGCCATGCAGGCCGTGACGCGATCGACATCCGGAATCTCCGCGCTGCACAGCCGGAATGCATCGTCGGTGCAGGCAGCCTGCTCCTCGGCGGTGTAGGCCCGACTCGCCTTAGGCCAGAGCCAAATTGAGAACGCCGCCGCCAAGAGCAGACTGAAGTGCGCTCCCCTGAGCCTGACGGCAATGGCGAACATGAAATCCCCGATTCCTAACCCGCGAAGTGTGGGTGAACGGCGGAGGGTTGGCAAGCAGATGAGGCCACTCGGCATCGGGCAACAGTGGAAAGGCCGGGACGCAGCGCAGGAAACCTGAGCAAGCGGCGAGACGGACAGAAAGCCTGGCGAAATATCGGCTCAGTGCATGTAAACTGGTATCGAGGACGCATTCGCTTCTCCGAAAGAATCGATGTCCGCTGAACGCATAGAGACACTTGTCGTGGGCGGTGGTCACGCCGGATTGGCGATGAGCCACATGCTGACCCAGCGCGGCCGACCGCATCTCGTGCTTGAGCGATCTCGGATCGCCGAACGTTGGCGGACGGAACGCTGGGACGGCCTCCGATTCCAGTTTCCCAACTGGTCGGTCCGGCTGCCGAATTTCCCGCTGCCGCACGCCGATCCGGACGGCTTTGCAACCTCCAGCGAGATCGTGGATTTCATCATGGGCTATGCCGCCTTCATCGCAGCCCCAATCCGCTGCGGTGTCTCGGTAATGGCGATACGTCGCACCGGCGAGTCCGGCTTCATTGCGCAAACCCCGGATGGCCAGATCGAAGCCGAAAATGTCGTCGTCGCCACCGGCCCTTACCAGCGCCCGGTCATCCCGTCTCTTTTCGCCGATAACGCCCGTATCTTTCAGGTGCATTCCGGCCGGTACCGAAACCCTGACCAACTTCCCTCAGGCGCGGTGCTCGTGGTCGGCTCGGGCGCATCGGGCGCACAAATCTGCGAAGAACTGCTGCGCTCGGGCCGCCGTGTCTACCTCTCGATAGGAAGGCACACGCGTTTGCCGCGTCGATACCGCGGCAAGGATCTGGTCTGGTGGCTGAACGCCATGGGCTTCGATCAAACCTCGGTGCACGGGCCGGGTCGATCAAAGCCACTCATCACTGGCGCCTTTGGCGGCAACACCATCGATTTCCGACGTTTCGCCGCTGAGGGCGTCACGTTGTTGGGCCGGATATTGGCGGTGCACGATGACGAAGTGGACCTAGCGCCGGACCTCGCCAAAAGGCTGGCGTATGGGGATGGCTCCTATGCCTTCTTTCTCGACAAGGCCGATGCCCACGTCCTACGTCACGGCCTGGAAATGCCCGAAGAGCCGGCCGCCCGCGCGGTGCTGCCCGACCCCCCATGCCTCGTCGAACCGCTCGCGCATTTCAATCTGCGGGCTGCGGGCATCGGCGCGGTGATTTGGGCGACGAGGCTGGGCAAGAATGCTGCCGTTAACCGAGCAAAACGGGCTGGCGCCGGGCGGCGACGATTTGTTGCGCAAATCGGGTCCAGAATGATTCTGGAGCGAGCAGAAGGCGCTGCAGAGCATCTGCGAGAGCGTGAAG
>DATGGY010000038.1:0-90785 GCA_035308285.1 Bradyrhizobium sp.
CCATCCTCGACTCCGTCACACCATCAGTGTGAGGGACGACCGCCCAACTTCCAAGCAAGCCGCGCGACGCGCGCACCAAACAGCGCCGTAGCTAGCGCGGCTTGCTTGGAGGGCAGACCGGCG
Organism: Bradyrhizobium sp.; assembly: GCA_035308285.1. GTDB lineage: Bacteria > Pseudomonadota > Alphaproteobacteria > Rhizobiales > Xanthobacteraceae > Bradyrhizobium. The sequence goes on from DATGGY010000038.1 coordinate 124, forward strand.
CCCGTTACCCCATCTACGCTTCTTTGGCCGGGCATCACGAATTTGAGACGCACAGGTTCCCAATCACCCCCGTCCCAAGAGGCCTCAACCTCTCCACCGTACCGCCTTGGTTTGGTCAAACCGGGGTGAAGTCTGGGGCGACTGGTATCCGCAAATCCGCCGGCGGTTGGCATGCCCCGGGGATATGGCACAGCTACGGAGAGCCAATGGATTCCTCGCTGAAACCGAAGCAAGCGGACGATCCGCACGATTTCGTGGTGGTCCCGCCCGACGCCGTTCGGGTTGCGCCGTCGGATGACGAGATTTCCGATCTGTTGCGCGCCGCCGCGCGGCAACGTTCCGACGGCCAGGTCCGCAACGTCGACCCTATGGCCGAGTTGTCGGTCTTGCCGGCCGACGCGACGTTCAGGCCCACGGCCGACGCCGCCCCCTTGCGCGGCCGGTCGACCGGAAGGCGCCTGATGCGCGCGCTCGCAGCCGTGCTGATCGCGGCCTGCGTCGGTGCTGCCGCGATGGCCTGGCAGGCCTCAGGCTATGCCGCGAAAAAGCTGGTCGCCAAATGGATACCGCAATTCGCTTTGACCAGTTCGCTGTCGCTCGACAAGCTCGGCCTCGGCGCGGAATCCGCAAGCCCCGCCAACGAGTCTGAGGTGGCGGATGCGCCGCCCGCGCAATCCGCTTCGCCCGAGCAAGCAGGACCCGAAGGCGCTGCCGCAATCCCCGCCGCGCCTCCTGCGGACTCTTCGCAATCGCTTGCGTCGATGGCGCGCGATCTTGCGAGCGTCAGCCAGGAGGTCGAAGCGCTCAAGGCTGGCATCGCGGAATTGAAGGCGAGCCAGCAGCAAATGGCGCGAGACCTCGCCAAGGCATCGGAAAAGGCATCGGAGCCGATCGCGCGCGCCAAGCTCACTGCCGCCGCGCCGCATCCGCCTGCGGCGCGCAAGCCGCAGCCGGTCTATTCGCCGGCGCCAACCGCATCGGCGCCCGCCTACAGGCCGACGGCGTCGCCCTATGCGGCGACGCCGACCGTGGGGGCGTCTGGCGCGCCGCAAGCTGCCCAACCCTACCCGCAACCTTATGCGCCACGTCAGGTTGAGCCCTTGCCGCCGCCCGCCCCGCCTCAGCTTCCGCCTGAACCGGGGTTCGGCTCGGTGCCGCGCCCGCCGATGCCGGTGCAGTAGCGCAGAGTCTGCGTGGTACGGTGAACTTGCTGTGGTATGGTTCCCTTTCGCAGGAACCAATCGGGCTGCGAGTGGCTTGGTTCGTACACCTCGAACACCGGGAGACCGCCATGAAGATCGCAACGATCATTTCGACCGGTGCTGTCGCCCTCACCATCTTCACCGCGGCAGCTTTGGCCCAACAAGCGCGTAACGGTCTAATTACCGGGATCAACCGGCTCAATAACACCATCGCGATTCGCCAAATACAGAACGGCACCGTCGGCGCGAGTGCGGGCGACGCTGCCGAAGAGTTCAAGGTGCAAAGCGGCGTGTCGCTCGACGATTGGCACGCGGGCGACAGGGTCAGCTTTACGGCCACGGAAACGGGCAAGACAAAGACGATTACGAAGCTGCAGAAGCCTGAAGCTGGCGCCAAGTGACAATTAACTGATTAGCGATTTTCCGATTTTCCGAAATTGTTCTTGACGGCGGGGTAGAAACAGTAATATTGAGTCGCGGTCCCGTCCTTCTCGAGGGGCGTTTCGCGATCGTCAAAGACGTAGGGCGGGATGCGGTGGACGCTTTGGCGCTTTTGACGAATGGCGCATAAGGCGGACGGCGAAGCCGTGTGGTCCTGACATCCCGACGCTGATGTCAAGCTCGTGAGCCGATGATCTTGCGGGCGATGGTGGCAAAAGAGCCCGGTCACCAGGGAGAGCGCGGAGGAAACCGTTAAAACCATCGCGCGGGGAATGCCGGGTGATTCCCGGTGTGACCGTGGTGACTACACTCGTATGCTCATTTTATTTTGCATGCGAGGCTGCGGGCGCATCGCGCGCCCGGCATTCCCTGCGCCCTCGGATTGAAGAGGGTGGGACGAGCAGGCCAAGCCTCGCGCGAAACAAGCGGCGAGATCGCGAAGTCGTATCCTTTCGTCATTGCGAGCCATCGGGCGCGCGTTCGCGCGACCCGTTGGCTCGCAATGACGTGTTGTTTGAGTCCGGCTGTTTGAAATTCGAATCCAGGCCGTCATCGCCCGCGAAGGCGGGCGATCCAGTATTCCGAGACGCCGGTGATGATGCGAAGAGGCCGCGGCGTAATGGATACCCGCATGCGCGGGGTATGACGACCGCGTGTGAAATTGCCTTACCCCAGCAACACCGCGTCCGCGCCGTTCACGGCTTCCGCGCTGTCCATCACGGTTCGCTCCAGCGCTCCCGCCTGCACCGAGACGTTCTCGGCAAAGAACCGCGCCAGCGTGACGTAGCGTTGCGGGTCGCCTTCACTCAAATTGCGCGCGGCGAGCGCTTCGGCTGCCAGCATGCAGCCGCCGAGCGTCGATCCGAATTGCCTAAGATAAGGCGTGGCGCCGGCGAGCGCTTCGTTCGGCGCCGAGGTGACGCGCTCCAACAGCCAGCGGCTGGTGCGTTCGAGCGAGGCCAACGCGTCGCGCAATTTGGCGCCGGTGGTGCCGAACGCCGGATCATTCGAGGCCTCGACCTCTTTGACAATGCCGGTGAGTTCCTCGAGCAGGGCCCAGACCGATTCCCCGCCATTGGAGGCAAGCTTGCGCGTCACGAGGTCGATCGACTGAATACCGTTGGTGCCTTCATAGATCGGGGTAATGCGCGCATCGCGATAATGCTGCGCGGCGCCGGTTTCCTCGATGAAACCCATGCCGCCGTGAATTTGCACGCCGAGCGAAGTGACTTCGTTGCCGATGTCGGTGGAAAAGGCCTTTGCGATCGGCGTCAGCAACGCGCCGCGGGCCGCCGCGGCCGCGCGCGTCTTGGCGTCGGTGGCGCGCACGGCAACATCGAGCGCAACGGCGGTGGCGTAGCAGATGGTGCGGGCGGCCGCGGTGAGCGCGCGCATCTGCATCAGCATCCGCTTGACGTCGGGATGCACGATGATGGGATCGGCATCGCCATTTGTCTTGCCGACGGCGCGGCCCTGGCGGCGTTCCTGCGCAAAGGCCAGCGCCTGCTGATAGGCGCGGTCGGCGATGCCGACGCCCTCAAGGCCGACGCCGAGCCGCGCCTGATTCATCATCGTGAACATGCAATGCATGCCGCGATTTTCCTCGCCGATCAGGTATCCGATGGCGCCGCCCTTGTCGCCCATCGTCATCGTGCAGGTGGGCGCGGCATGCATGCCGAGCTTGTGCTCGATGCCGCTGGCATAAATATCGTTGCGCGCGCCGAGCGAGCCGTCGGCATTGACGAGGAATTTCGGAATCAAAAACAGCGAAATGCCCCTTGTGCCTGCCGGCGCATCGGGCAATCGCGCGAGCACAAAATGCACGATGTTGTCGCTCATGTCGTGATCGCCATAGGTGATGAAGATTTTCGTGCCCTTGATGCGGTAGGTGCCGTCGCTCGCGCGCTCGGCGCGGGTGCGCAGCGCACCGACGTCGGAGCCGGCCTGTGGTTCGGTGAGCTGCATGGTGCCGGGCCATTGGCCGGACACGAGCTTGTCGAGATAGATCTTCTTCAGTTCATCGCTGCCATGGGCGTCGAGCGCCTCGATCGCGCTCAGCGTCAGAAGCGGGCAGAGACCGAAGGCAATGTTGGAGGCGCTCCAGATTTCGGTGCAGACCGCGTTGATCGCAAGCGGAAGGCCCTGGCCGCCGAAGGCTTCCGGCCCCGACACCGCGTTCCACCCGGCTTCGGTCCAGCGCCGGTACGCATCGGGCCAGCCCGGGGCGGTGGTCACGTTGCCACTGTCGAGCTTGATGCCGTGTTCGTCGCCGACGCGGTTGAGCGGCGCCAGCACGTCGGAGGCAAACCGCCCTGCCTCCTCCAGCACCGCGGCAGCGATATCCTGATCGAAATCGCCGTAATGGCCGGCTTTCACGGCGGCGATGAGGCCCGCACCATGATTGAGGGCCAGCAGCATGTCGTTGATCGGCGCGCGATAAGTCATGACAACGATCTCGCTTTGGATTGGCAGGATTGGCAACCGCCTGTCGTCATCCCACGAAACGGGGCGGCTCTCAACTCCCCGACGGCCGGAATTGCCCCGTCAACGGTCGGGTTTTCGGCCCCGGGCGGCCGAAACAGCCTTGCGGAAATTGCCCGGCCGCCGCGAGAGAAAGAGCAGGCCGGTTTCGACCCGAATTCAGCCTGCAGCCTGTTGAAATGGCTTAACTCTCTATATAGACCGGCGTGGCCAGATGGATTTCGCGGAAATGGCTGCTTTGCCGCTTTCCGCCTGTTGGGGCGTCGCCAAGTGGTAAGGCAGTGGATTTTGATTCCACCATACGGAGGTTCGAATCCTCCCGCCCCAGCCAGAGATTCTTGATTTTAGAGAATATTCTTTTCTAGATGAGAAAGGCCCGCCAAATGCGGGCTTTTCTCATCGCCAATAGTCTCTGGAGACTGACGTTCGCACTTTTTGGGCCGAGTATTCCCGAAAGTCTCCAGTCGAATTCAAGAAAACTCCCGTTTTCCGGAGACTCGCCCCGGAGACCGAAGAATAAAACCACTGCGTGGTAGACGTGGCAGTGCGCTTTCGTTTCAAATGTCTCAACCGGCGCGCGCATGCAACCTGCTGCCGGTTTAGTGAGCAACGAGCTTTCTGAACCGCTCGACCAAACGACGGTTGTGTTGAATCTCATCGGCGATGACTAACTTGCGGGACTTAAGATCAGCAATCGCGAAATCGTCCATCGGGCTTTGATGCGAAGCCTCTTCTATTTCCTTTTCAAGAACCGCGAATCGCCGTTCCAAATAATCAACGGTTGTTTGCGCCATGATCGTCTCCGACACGCAAGCATCAGCATATAAGCGCTAAACGGCGAACGGCTCTTTGAGCTGAATCAAAAAAAGCGGACGCCATCAGGTGTGGCGTAACAACCCAAAAGCATCCGCGTCTTCCGTTGAGAAAAAATTCTTTTGGTCTCAGAGAGACCGCAGCGCAAAACGCTTGATTGTTCAAAGAATTTTTTCGGTTTGATCCAGATCAAGGCGATTTGCCACGTTCGGTAGCTCCACTGTAACTATTCGCGGAAACAAGAAGAAGCCAAAGGAGGGACGCCATGACGGCGACATGTGCCCAATGTGGCGAGGCGCTTATTGCTCCCGAGTGGTCCGAATTCGTTAGCGAGCGTTTGGTGATTAATCTTTGGTCCTGCACAAAATGCGGTGATCGCTTCGAAACCGTGGCGTGTATGCCTGCCGATGCCGCGCCAAAAATGAGTGAAAAAGATTGGGAGGCAATGTTCCCCCCGCTGTTGGTAGCCTGAAACGAGATCCGATTATCGGGTCAATGTCGCTGTCGCTTGTCAGTGGTCCAACATCTTGATGGACGGTCGGGGTAATCGACAACGACAGTATCCATTCTCTTAAGGTTTCCATGCCGAAAAAGCAGAACGAAACGGTTCAACGACGAATGTACTGAAGTTCGTCCAACCCATTGGCGTGGCGTATGGATAGCGGACTTAAACAATGAAAAGTAATCCCACTCTTTCCAAGATCACACGCTCTCAATTCGAGACGACGTCAAATATGGTTGCACCGTAAAGCCTCCATGGGTGACGGGAAACACTTCGCGTGAAATCTCAAGCAGAGAGGTGTATCGTGGGTCTCTCCATAGGAGACGATGATGGCTGAGAATAAGACACCCGCTGATCTAGCACGTTCAATGATGACCAAAAATCTCGACCAAGCTCACGAGGCGATTGCTAACTATTTTAGGTTGGTCGAAAAAAGCATATCAACTTCGCCGTTGGGTGCGACAGATCAGACCAAGACCTTCAGAAACTATGTGGAGCAGAGTGTAGCCGCGAGTTTTGGGCTTTCGGACAAGCTGCTACGAGCAAAAGATTTCCAGGATGTCGTGCGTATCCAGACAGAGTTCTTTCAAACGCAACTAAAAGCGTTGACTGAGAAATCGAAGGATTTTTCTGATACAACCAAAAAAGCACTTTCGGACGCAACTCGTGTTGAGATTAAGTGAGCGGCGAGAGTTTCGGCGCTGCTGCAGCAGCGGCTTCAGCGAACTAAAAATTGGCTTTCAATTCCTGACAAACGCAAACGGACGCTCCTGAGCCATAGTCTCAAAGGCGTCCGTTTTTTGCATTGAGAAAAGTTCTTTTTTTCTCTGAGAGAGAGCTTCCTCAACGTTATCAGGATAACTTTAATCCGCTGCGGTGTCTTTGATTTGGGTCAATGCGGCGTCAGAAGCGACCGCTCATCCAAAATATGCTTGAACGTCGCCGCTTTGCGATTTCTCCCTGATCCATTGCAGCGCACAGTATTAGGCTTCAAAATCCGTAGATCGTATCGATTTCGCCGGCGCGCGATTCGCCGGGATTGGTATGATTGAGTAGGGTAGGCCATGGCCGGAATTACATATTTCGTGGCATTGCCGTTTGATGTTGCTGACGGCAGCGTCGTTGTTGGTGAACCTATAGAATGCCCAAGCCCCGCAGCCGCGATAGAGCGGGCGCAAGGTCTTTGGAAAGTGTTGGGTCACACAGGTGCGGTCGCGTTTAGCCGCACTGGCGATCCAGCGACCGGTGATTTCAGTGACGCGACCGTCTTGCGAAAGTTCGGCGACGTGCCGGATGATTTAAGTGTGTTGTGACGTTGCCATCCGTCCCATGATTTCTCGCCCAGCACTGGCGCGGCAACATGATTAAAAACGGGCTTTACAAAATCAGCACTGAATTTTTGGATGGCGCAGGCATCACCAATGTCCAAGTCATGATATTGCAGGATGGCAGGCTGCACGGTGGCGGTCCATTCTTTTATACCGTTGGAAGGTACACTTGCTCTGGTGGAAAGTGGAGGGAAGCATCCGTGGGCGGGAAAGATCGTCACCTTGGGATTTATGGGAACCTACCGCGATGATGGCGCTGAAATCGATGCTGTGGCGCTCGTCGGCAAGCAACGCGTTGGCTTCAAATCGATTTTGCGGCTGTTTGAGGCGGACTGACTCACAGACGAAGTGTGTCACCGCTCTATAAGTCAATAGCGAAATTACTGGGTTTCTGAAACCTATGAACCGGCTTAGGATTAAAAAGCACTTGAGTATCTAAATTGACGAAAGAAGGGGATTCAAAAAATGGATTCCTTTACTGTTGCACCCGAGCTGAGGGGTACGAAAGGCGATATCATCGCTGCCAAAATCGAAGTGCCCATTCTTGTTGTAATGATTTACGGTATTGTCGAATTCATCCGATTGGGTTGGTCCCTAAATCACTACTTTTACACTTACGCACCGGTTCTGGGCGGCGTCGCTGCCTCAGTAGGTCTTTTTACTTATTTTTTTATTGTATCGGTGAGGCACAAAAGGAGCTGGAAAAATCTCTTAGTTCTGCTCGGATTTCTTCCATATTTCTATTCGCTATACATCATTGGCGTTCTCGGGCTGTACACTATGTTTGAAGGCGTCGTCGGAGTGTTTTCATTTTGGTCAATGATCGGTGGAACATTTTGGGTTTTTGTGGGATTTCATCTGATCTATCGGTTTTATCTGATGACAGAGATCGTCAGGCGACACGATGAAAAAACGGCGCTGGCTAGTCAAAGTGACATGAGCTGAAAACGGTGTGGGTGGCCGCGATTAGTCCACTAGGTTCCTCCAAATTTTACCGATCTTTAACCAGCCCTCCAATCGTCGGCCAAAGTTTACTAGCCATGTTGGATCAAAATCGAAACAGCGGATAATGGAATGACCATTCGCAACACAGCTGTCAAGCTCGCAGCAAAGATGCGTTTGTCTGTCGACAGTGATGGCGCCCGGAGTCCGGGCATCGGCTCCGCCGAATGGTGGGTCGGGCGCCTGGAATTTGTAACGCTGATACTCACTCAGGGCTGCCTCAGGCAGAATATTGCGTTACGTTCAATGAAATCTAGTCGGCCACTGCGGGCGGCGGAGACCTTAAATTTCTGAAAAAATCCAGACAACACAGAACTTAGCCACCAAGACTTATGAGCGATGCTGAAAAAAACGAAGTCACCCGTATTCGAGCCCGGCTTGCTTCGCTGAATGCCGAACGAGCGGAGCTTGAGGAACGTCTCGCGGCGTATGAACGCCGATGTAAGACGCTGATCCGCGTCGATCACCCTCCTACACAAGCGGACAATCCGCCTACAATAACGACTTCTTCTTCGACAGCAGAAAAGGTGGCGCTTTTCCGACGATTGTTCGCTGGCCGTCCCGACATCTTCCCCGTTCGGTGGGAAAATCGGAAAGCGGGTAGATCTGGCTATGCCTTGGCTTGCGCCAACGAATGGGCCAAGGGAATTTGCGGAAAGCCCCGAGTAAAGTGCGGGGAATGCCCGCACCAGGCGTTCATTCCTGTATCCGATGATGTGATCGAGAAACATCTTCGCGGTGGTGATCGGGGAGTGCACGCCGATTCCGACTTTGTTGCTGGCGTCTACCCACTGCTACTGGATGAAACTTGCTGGTTCTTGGCGGCCGATTTCGACAAGGACGATTGGATGGCCGACGCTGTGGCCATGGTCGATACTTGTCACGCCAAGGGCGTACCCGCCGCGCTGGAACGATCCCGATCTGGCAACGGCGGCCACGTCTGGATGTTCTTCTCTGAGCCGGTTCCAGCGCGGATGGCCCGCCAGCTCGGCTCAGCACTCCTGACGGAGACTCTGGAGCGTCGACCGGACGTCGGTTTTGCGTCCTATGATCGCTTCTTTCCTAGCCAAGACACTATGCCGCTCGGCGGCTTCGGCAATTTGATCGCGCTGCCTTTGCAGCGTAAGGCGCGCGAACGTGGCAATAGTGTATTCATAGACAAGGATGGCCGCCCCCACGAAGATCAGTGGGCCTTTCTATCCTCTCGGTCGCGGCTATCCGCTGAGGCTGTGTCAGATATCGTTGCCGATGCGGAGAGCCGTGGCCGGATTCTGGGTGTCCGAATGCCCGTCGAGGATGAGGCCGCTGACGAACCGTGGCGCATGACACCCTCCCGTCGCAAGGAATGGGCGCCCATCGACACACCCCCACCCGACAAGATCAACCTCGTACTCGCGGACCAGCTCTATTTCGATCGGGCTGGATTGTCTCCCGCGATCATCGCCCGGTTGATCCGGCTGGCCGCTTTCCAGAACCCCGAATTCTACCGCGCCCAAGCGATGCGATTGCCGACATTCGGCAAGCCGAGGATCATCTCCTGCGCTGAACTTCACCCGCGCCAGGTGGGGCTACCGCGCGGTTGCCTTGATGAAGTCCTGGAGCTTATCAAAGCACTCGGCACGGAGGCCGAAATCAGAGACCTTCGGACGGCCGGCAATCCGCTGCCGCCTGATACACGGTTCTTGGGTGTTCTGCACGGCCCACAGATCAAGGCGTTCGAAGCGCTGACCCCGCACGACAACGGTGTCTTGGCGGCGACGACGGCTTTCGGCAAAACGGTTGTCGCTGCCGCGCTTATCGCTCAAAGGGCACGCAATGCGCTTATTCTCGTTCATCGCCGGGAATTGGCCGCCCAATGGGCTGAACGGCTCAAGACTTTCCTCAACATCGATCCAAAGGCCATCGGCATCATCGGTGGCGGCAAGCGCAAACCGACCGGTGTCATTGATATCGCTCTGATTCAAAGCCTCGCGCGTCACGGCGAGGTCTCGGACCTTGTTGCGGACTACGGCCATTTGATCGTCGATGAATGCCACCATCTTTCCGCGACGAGTTTCGAATTGGTGGCGCGGCGGGCGAAAGCACGCTACGTCCTCGGCTTGTCGGCGACAGTGCCCGCAAGGACGGGCACCATCCCATTATCTTCATGCAGTGCGGTCCAGTACGGCACCGCGTCGATGCTCGCGCGCAGGCGGCTGATCATGGGCTGAGACATCGCGTCAGGCATCGCCCCACCCATTTTCGGTTGCCCGAGCATCTAAGTTGCCTTGATCGGCCATCGATGCCGGCAGTTTACGCGGCACTCGCCCAAGATGCGACGCGCAACGATCTGATCTTTGACGATGTATTAAAAGCACTCGAAGCCGGACGGTCGCCGGTTGTCCTCACCGAGCGGAAAGATCATCTCGACCTTCTTCAGGGTCGTTTCTCGCACTTTGCGCGCAATCTCGTTGTGCTGAAGGGCGGCATGTCTGCCGCCGAACGCAAAGCGTCAGACGCCGCTCTTAGGGTGCCTAGCGACAGGGAGCGCCTGATCTTAGCGACGGGACGTTACATCGGAGAGGGCTTCGATGACCAGAGGCTCGATACGCTCTTCCTAACCATGCCAATATCTTGGAAGGGGACTCTGGCCCAATATGTAGGTCGGCTGCACCGCCAGCACCAAGGGAAAACCGAAGTTCTAGTCGTTGACTACGTTGATGAAGCGGTTCCGCTGCTCGCCCGGATGGCAGCCAAGCGACGGGCAGGATATCGCGCGCTCGGCTATACGATCGAATAGCGCTACCCACGCCATAAGCCGTTTTGTCAGTGATCACCAGAAAGCTAAAGCGTAGACAAGTGCTGGAAATTTCGGGCGTGCCATCCAATTCACCGATTTCCCCGCAACCGGATAGGCTTTCATCGGAGACTTGGGTTCGATCGCCACTGCGTGATGGGTCAGACACGCGCAGTGCCGCCGCGAAAGGCCAGCTATCAAGCCCCGTCGGCCCATCGGTTGCTGGAGGAGAGCGCTTGCCTGAGACAGTTGGGTTCCGTGGCAACGCAGCTTGCGGCTGCAAAAGTCTCCGAACCCGAATTCTGCGGAAATATGCGGAAATTCTGGCGAGATTTCAAAGGGCTTTTTCCAATCAGGAATGTGCAAGTTCGAATCCTCCCAGGTCAGCCAGCCAGTTCAGGTTTCGTGCAGGTTTCCCTCAGAGAGCGAAAAAGGCCCGCCAATAGCGGGCTTTCGCGAACTCGCCGTCAGTCTCCACCTTCCCATCTGACCCTATTGACCTTGCAAATCGCCGAAAGTCTCCGGCTAGGACCGCGAATATTCGGGCGTTACAGGCGGCGCTCAAGGCCTCTCATGACGTACTGGCGGCGCTGAAGCGCGAGGGCTCGCTTGCCTCTGTCTCGGACAGCTTGGCGGGCTTCGCAGTCCGACAGCAGGCCGTCGCGAAGCCGAAATACGATGAACTAGAGCGCCTCTATCATCTATGATCAGACCGGCGTCCTTCAAAATCCTTCGCTGTTTCTGAGCGCGATTGCGATCCCGTAATCACACGTATCCAATAGATCGTTCTCAGACCTTTTATCGTTTTGAATGTCTCGACTTGCTCAATAGCCATTTTGGATTATTGATTCTCGCTCCACCATTCGGGCTATCTGACCTTGCGAGGTGTACGAGTGGCCTTGACGACGATCCGCTGATCAGCGGAACTTTGCGGCCTCGACGAGCCACGGTTCGAGAGCGATCCGTGCGGTCTCGCGATGAGGGTCGAGCTTCTCGACCATTCGTAGCGCCTCCAGTGCAGATGTTACGCTTCCGGGGGCCCCTTCGGGCAGTGATGAGCGGCTGTGACGACGAGTTGAGGTCGACGATCGCCGTCTTGTCGTGCGCCGGCGTGATGCAGCATACTGTGCCCAATCGCCCGAACGCGCCTCAGGCGATTGGATTGAAATTCTTCCGTCCTCCTTGCTTCTCATAGATTTGCTGGCGCACGTCGGGCACCTGCCGGGGTAGTACGCCGGGCGCGCATGACGCTTGACAGCCCCTTCGGAAATGACGATCTTTAGACCGAATGATCGTTCATTCAGGCGGAATAGCCATGATACTGACGGACGAACAAGAGATGATACGTGCGACGGCACGTGATTTTGCCAAGGCGCAGCTTGCCCCCCACGCCGCAGAGTGGGAGCGCACCGCGACCTTCCCGCGTCAGGCGCTGCGCGAAATGGGCAAGCTTGGCTTCATGGGCATGACGGTGCCGCCGGAATGGGGTGGGGCGGGCGCGGACTATGTCGCCTACGCCCTCGCGCTGGAGGAGATTGCCGCTGGCGACGGCGCGTCCTCCACCGTTATGAGCGGGCACAACTCGGTCGGCTGCATGCCGATCCTCAATTACGGTACTGACGCGCAGAAGGAGCGCTACCTGCGACCCCTCGCATCCGGCGAAAAGCTGTGCGCGTTCTGCCTGACCGAGCCGCACAGCGGGTCGGACGCTTCCGCGCTGAAGAGCAAGGCGGAACTACGCGACGGTCGCTATGTGCTAAACGGAACCAAGCAATTCATCACCACCGGGAAAAATGCGGACGTCGCGTTGGTCTTTGCCCTTACTGAGAAGGGTGGCGGCAAGCGGGGTATCTCGGCCTTCATTGTCGAGACGGCCTGGCCGGGCTACCGGGTCGGCCGGATTGAGCGCAAGATGGGGCAGAACGCCTCGGACACTTGCGAGATCCGTCTCGAGAATCTCGAGATTCCAGCCGAGAACATGCTCGGTGGGGAGGGCGAGGGATACCGCATTGCGCTCGCCAATCTGGAAGGCGGTCGTATCGGCATCGCGGCGCAGTCAGTGGGTATGGCACGCGCGGCCTACGAACTCGCCCTGGCCTATGCGAAAGAGCGGGAAGCCTTCGGTAAGCCAATCATCGGGCATCAGGCGGTCGCATTTAGACTGGCCGAGATGGCGACCAAGATCGAGGCATCGCGTCAACTCGTGCTGCATGCCGCGGCATTGCGCAGCGCGGGCCGCTCGTGCCTGGTCGAAGCCTCAATGGCCAAGTTGTTCGCCTCCGAGATGGCGGAGCAGGTGTGTTCCGACGCGATCCAGACTTTCGGCGGCAACGGCTACATGGAGGATTACGACGTCGAGCGGATTTATCGCGCGGTGCGCGTCGCCAAAATCTACGAAGGCAGCAACGACATCCAGCGGCTGGTGATCAGCCGTTCGTTCGGAGGTTGACGGAGATCGCCATGCTGCCGCTTGCCGGAATCCGCGTCCTCGATTTCAGCACCCTGCTTCCCGGGCCAATGGCAGGACTGTTTCTAGTTGAGGCTGGCGCAGAGGTAATCAAGATCGAACGTCCCGGGACAGGCGACGAAATGCGGACCTACACGCCGCGCCTCGGCGAAGACAGCGCCAATTTCGTCCTTCTCAATCGCGGCAAACGTTCGATCGCAATCGACCTCAAGGCGCCGGATGCCGTCGCGCAATTGACGCCGCTGATAGAGCGCACCGACGTGCTGATCGAGCAGTTCCGTCCTGGCGTAATGGAGCGGCTCGGACTTGGTTACGCGGCGCTGAGCAAGATCAACCCTCGGCTCATCTATAGCAGCATCACCGGGTTCGGCCAGACCGGTCCGCGTCGCGACATGGCGGCGCACGATCTCAACTATCTGGCGCTTGCCGGTTTGCTGTCGCTGACAGGCGACCGCGAGGGCGCGCCGGGCATGCCGCACGTGCCGATTGCCGACATCGCCGCTGGCACCTATCCGGCACTGATCAATGTGCTGCTTGCTTTGCTGCAGCGCCAGCGTACCGGCCAGGGTTGCCATCTGGATATTTCGATGACCGATAATTTGTTCGTGCTCGCCTATTGGGGGCTCGCCAACGGCTTTGCAGCCGGTGCCTGGCCGACCGCGGGGAGCGCGCTGACGACCGGCGCGTCGCCACGCTATCAGATCTACCGAACAGCAGATGGCGGCTACCTTTCGGCGGGGCCGATCGAGCAGCGGTTCTGGGATGTGTTTTGCCGGTTGATCGAACTCGACGAGGCGCTGCGCGACGACGCCAAGGACCCTGTTGCCGCGCGGGCCGGAGTCGCCGCGTGCATAGCGGCATATCCGACGGCGCATTGGCGGCAGGTGTTCGAGGGACAGGACGCATGCTGCGCCATTGTTGCCAATCTCGCGGAGGCGGTGCGCGATCCTCATGTGGTCGCCCGCAAGATATTCGATCGTCAAGCGAGCGCTGGTGCCGAGACAATCCCGGCGCTGCCGGTACCGATTGATCCGGCTCTGCGCGATTCCGTCGTCAACAAGTCCGCCCCACGCCTCGGCGCCGACAGCGGCCTCGTCGGATCGGGGGCTGAATGACTCGCGCCCTCCAGATCGTCCGCCATGGGGAACCGGAGGAACTCGCTCTCGCCGAGGTACGGACGCCGGCGCCGGGGGTAGGCGAGATCACGATCGATGTGCATGCGGCGGGCGTCAATTTTCCCGATCTCCTGGTCGTGCGCGGCACATACCAGAACCTCGCGCCGCTACCCTTCAGTCCCGGCAAGGAAGTCGCCGGCATCGTCAGCGCCGTTGGAGCGCGCGCCACCGAATTCCAAGTGGGCGACCAAGTGCTCGCATTTGTCGAGAACGGTGGTTATGTCGAGCAGATCACCGTGCGATCCTCCCTGTGCCATCCGATGCCGGACGGACTCGATGCCGCCGACGCCATTGGTCTCGGCCTCGCATTCCAAACCGCGCATTTCGCCCTGTTCGCCCGCGGCCAGATGAACCCGGGCGAGATCGTGTTGGTCACCGGTGCAACCGGTGGCGTCGGAATCGCGACCGTTCAACTCGCCAAAGCCTGCGGTGCCGTGGTCGTTGCCGGCTGCATGACGGCGTCGAAGGCAGGTTTCGCGCGCGACCACGGCGCGGACCACATCGTCATGCTCGATGGCCCCGACCTCGATCAGAGACTCAAAGCCGAGATCGCGGCGCTGACCGGCGGCCGCGGAGCGGACGTCGTGGTCGACAATCTCGGTGGGCCCGTGTTCGACGCCTGCCTACGCTCGCTGGCCTGGTGCGGCCGCATCGTGGTGGTCGGTTTCGCCGCTGGAGCTCCGGCGACGCTGCGTTCCAACTATTTGCTGATCAAGAACATTGCCGCCGTCGGGCTGCATTGGAGCGATTATCGCGACCGCACGCCCGAGCGCGTCCGCGGCGCCCAACAAGAGATTTTTGCGCTGTGGCGCCAGGGACTGCTTGCTTCGCCGGTGACTGAGGCGCTGCGCCTCGATGATGCGGCGCTGGCGCTGCGCCGGATCGCCGACCGGCGGGTGCGCGGCAAAATCGTGTTGCTGACCGAGCGCTATGCCGGTCGCCTCGCTCCATCGCCCGACACTGCTCGCAGATAGGATCTATCATGTTCCAGACCTCTATCGCCGGCCGGATTGCAACGCTGACCATGAGTTCGCCGCCCGTCAATGCACTCAGCGAGGCTTGGCTCTCAGGATTTTCGCGCGAGATCGGCGGATTAGAAGCGCGAAGCGACTGGAAGGTGCTGCATCTGCGTTCTGACCAAAAGGTGTTCTGTGCCGGCGCCGACGTCAAGGAAATGCGCGTCCGCTTCGACGCTGCCGATGGCCCCGACCGGACCTACGCCTATGTCGCCTCGATTCAGCGGCTTTACTCCCGCATCGAATCGCTACCACAGGTGACGCTCGCGGAAATCGGTGGCGCCGCGCTCGGTGGCGGCTTCGAGCTCGCGCTCGCCTGCGATCTGCGCATCGCTGCCACCGAAGCTAAACTTGGACTACCGGAGGTTAAGCTTGGCCTCATTCCCGGCGCGGGTGGGACGCAGCGGCTGACGCGGCTCGTCGGCCGCGGTCTTTCTAATCGGCTGATCCTTGGCGCCGAAGTCGTCGACGGCGCCTCGGCCGCGCGCCTCGGCTTGGTGCAATGGGTCTGTCCGCGCGCGGAACTCGCCGATCGCGCGAGCGAGATCGCAACGAGCATCGCCGCCCTGCCGGCAGTCGCGCTCGCGGCAGCCAAGCAATGCATGACCTCCGCAGCCACGCCGGGCCGCGGCGGTTATGGCGACGAACTGGAATTGACGCGCAACCTTCAGACTAACGCCGAGA
The DNA here is from genome assembly GCA_035308285.1 of Bradyrhizobium sp. Taxonomy (GTDB): domain Bacteria; phylum Pseudomonadota; class Alphaproteobacteria; order Rhizobiales; family Xanthobacteraceae; genus Bradyrhizobium. Next base: position 16,011 of record DATGGY010000038.1, read on the forward strand.
CGCGGGAGCGCATCAGCGCTTTCATCGCCGAAGCGCGGAGCTGACCATCGGCAAGACACAGGGAGAACGACATGGATTTCGCGGGCAAGATCGCAGTGGTAACCGGCGGAGGGTCCGGGATCGGCAAGGCAACAGTCATGGAACTGGCACGCAGCGGCGCGCGGGTGGTTTGCGCGGATATCAACGAAACGACGGGAAAGGCGCTGGTCGAGGAAGCGCGCCGGTCCAAACTTGACGTCGAGTATGACTTCATCGACCTGACCGATAGCGCCTCGGTGCGCCGTTGCGCCGCGTCCGTCACGGCGCGCCATCCCAAGATCGACATCCTTGTGAATGCCGCCGGGTTCAGCCTCTTCTATCCATTTCTCGAAACGCCGCCCGAATACCTGGACAAGGTCATCGCCGGCAATCTGACCGGATCGCTCCATCTGACGCAGGCGCTGTTGCCGTCGATGATCGCCGCTGGCAACGGCCGGATCGTCAATGTCGCGAGCGACGCGGGCCGCGTCGGCTCGACCGGCGAGACCGGCTACGCGGCGGCCAAGGGCGGGATGATCGCTTTCACAAAATCGCTTGCCCGCGAGGTCGCGCGTCAGGGCATTTGTGTCAACTGTGTGTGCCCGGGGCCCACCGATACGCCACTGCTGGACACCCGTTCCGACAAGCTCAAGGAGGCATTCATCAGGGCGATCGCCTTCCGCCGGCTCGGCAAGCCACAGGAAATTGCCGACGCCATCGTTTTTTTCGCCGGGCCGAAATCGAGCTATGTCACGGCTCAAATACTGAGCGTCAGCGGTGGTCTCACTTTCTCGGGCTGAGCGAGGCAAGAATCTCTTCCAGCCGAACGGATAAGCGCTTTCAGTCCATCAAACAAGGATGCTTCGCATGACCTCAACAGCCATCCGCTTTAACCCGACCCGAGTCGATTTCTCGAATCTCAAGCCGCACCATTTCAAATGGCAACGCGAAGGGAAGGTGGCGACGATCACGCTCGATCGGCCGGAGCGCAAGAATCCGCTGACGTTGGAATCTTACGCCGAGCTGCGCGATACCTTCTGCGATCTGGTCTACTGCAGCGATATCACCAATATCGTGATCACCGGCGCCGGCGGTAACTTCTGCTCGGGCGGCGATGTGCACGAGATCATTGGCCCGCTGGTCGAAATGCAGCGCAAAGACGATATGGCTGGCCTGCTCGCCTTCACCCGCATGACCGGCGATCTGGTCAAGGCTATGCGTGCCTGCCCGCAGCCGATTATCACCGCGATCGACGGAATCTGCGCTGGCGCCGGCGCGATCCTGGCGATGGCATCGGATCTGCGCTTCGGCACCCCGCGCAGCAAAGTAGCGTTCCTGTTCGTGCGCGTCGGCCTTGCCGGCGCAGACATGGGTGCCTGCAACATGCTCCCCCGCATCATCGGTTCGGGCCGCGCTGCCGAACTCCTGTATACGGGCCGGACAATGGACGGCGCCGAGGCCGAGCGCTGGGGCTTCTACAACAAACTATCAGAATCCGACACGGTGCTGGCTGACGCGCAAGCGATGGCAAAGACGCTCGCCGATGGTCCAACGTTCGCGAACGCCATGACCAAAAAGTGTATCCACCAGGAATGGAACATGGGCATCGACGAGGCGATCGAGGCCGAGGCCCAGGCCCAGGCGATCTGCATGCAGACCAAGGACTACGAGCGTGCCTACGAGGCGTTCGTGGCCAAGCAGAAGCCGGTGTTCCAGGGCAATTGATCCGGGATGTGCATCGCATGGCGAAGTCGTCCAGCCTGATTAGTCGTTGAGCTTGCTGAACGCTTTCTTGCCGCGCGGCGTCAGCTTCGGGTTGAGCATGAGGCCGGTGCCTCGCGATACATAGTCGTCGAGGGTCATCATCGGGCGGAAGTGCCAAGCCTTTAGCGCCCAGGCGTGCGCGAACATTATGATCTGATAGGTGAAGAGCTCGACGTCGACGTCTTCGAACAGACCTCCAGCGATGCAGTCGTTGATGCACGCAGCGATGAGGCGATTGGTGGCAAGTTCTTTCTCCTGGATCAGCTTGCGCCGCATCTGGGGCAGCGACTTGGTCTCCCGATAAGCGAGCACTGTCGCTCCGATATTGGCGTCGATGACGGCGCAGTAGGCCTTGACCGCCGCGTGGAAGCGCGCCAGCGGCTCGCTCATATTTGCGATCGCGGCCGGCACGTGGCGCTGGTAGGCGTCGAGCACCTCGATCAGGGCCAGGAACAGTACGTCTTCCTTGTCGGAGACGTACTGGTAAATGGTGCCGATGCTGACGTCGGCCCGCTTAGCGATGTCGCGTATTGTGGTCACGTGGTAGCCGTTCTTGGCAAACAGCTCGATCGCCGCCGCGATAATTTGTCCGCGCCGCTTCTCGATGAGTTCGGGTACCTCCACCTTGCTCTTGACCGTCAGGCTCATGTTCACCCTTTTCGTCGCTGAAGTTTCGTTGTGATCGGCGGCCGCAGAACACAGTCGCCGATCAGTTGTCTTGCTTACAATGAGCCCATATTGCAAGTTCCGGTTGGCGGCGTGGTGGCCACGTTCGCCGCAATCGTCTCCGTTATGATTGGGCGCAGCTTGCCGCCCTGCTCACCGATGTAGCCGAAGTAGTTGGGAAGGATCATTTGATTGTCCTCGGCGCGCAACGTGACTTTGCCGAGGATGGTGTCGAACGTGCCGCCGCGCAGCGCCTTGGCGACATCGAGAGGTTTCACGCTGTTTGCCTTCTCGACCGCCTGGAAGATCACCTGCATGCCGAGATAGGTCTCGCCCTCGAAACTCGCTGGTTCATCGCCGTTATATTTCTTCTTCCACGCTTCGACGAATGCCTTGTTCGCCGGCGTGTCGAGCGTCGAGGAATAGTTGATGATGCCCCAGATGCCCTTGGATGTCGCTCCCAGCGTCTTGACATTGTTGTCGGTGACGAAGCTGACACCGGCGACGAACACCTTGTCGAGGACGCCGAACTCCTTGGCTTGGGTGGCGAAGTTGATGGCGTCGCGTCCGGCGAGCGCGACCCACAGACCCTCGGCGCCGGAAGACTTGATCTGCTGTATGAACGGTGCGTAGTCGTTGGAACCGAACGGCGAGTAGATCTCGGCGACGATGTCCTTCTTGTTGACCTTGGCGGCGTCGACGAAGCTCTTGCCGGAGTCACGGCCCCAGGCGATGTCCGCGGCGAGGATTGCCCATTTGGTCTCCTTGCGGCTGCTGAGCCACGGCCGGACCACGGCCGCGTCCTGTGCGTCCTGGTGATTGGCGCGGAACATCCGCGGCACGCAGGAGTCGCCGGTCAGCTTGTCGCTCTTGTTGATGGTCGAGACATAGATTGCATCCCAGCGCGCCAGCAGCGGGGCCATAGCGAGACCTTCGCCCGACGCGATGGTGCCGGTCAGGATCTTGTAACCATCAAGCGCCAGCTTCTCCGCCTGCTTGCGGGCGACCTCCGGCTTGGCTTCGCTATCGAGTACCTTGATCTCGACCTTGTGGCCGGCGACGCCGCCTTTAGCATTGGCCTCCGCCGCCGCGAACTCGATGGCTCGCACCGCCTCGGCTCCGAGGCCGGCATAAGTGCCGGTGAGGGCGGTTGGCACACCGATCTTCAGAGTCTCCTGGGCCAGCGCTGAGCCGGGTGGGGCGATGAGCCCGGCCGCGGCTCCGAGCAGGCCGAATGCGAGCAATTTTAACCTGGGCATGTTTTCTTTCTTTCGCATGTTTATATTCCTTCTCTCCTGGCGTTGACCTCAGACTGCAACGTGCCTCTTCAAACTCTCCATCGAGATACCCGCGAGATGGCCTTCCTCCACAATCGTGCCCTTCGAGAGCACGTAGTATCGCTCCGCGACCCTGTGAACGAGACCGAAGTGTTGCTCGATTAGCAGCAGTGCGGCGCCCGCGTCTGCGAGCTGGCGCAGGACGACCGCGAGTTCGTCAATGATCACGGGTGCGAGACCCTCGCTCGGTTCATCGAGAACGAGCAGAGAGGGGTTCGACATGAGGGCGCGCCCGATCGCAAGCATCTGCTGCTGGCCGCCCGACAAGGCGGTACCTGGCGTGTTTGCCCGCTCGCGCAGGATGGGAAACAAGTCGAACACGCGGTCGAGGGTCCAGGGCTTGTCGCGGCCGGTGGCGCCGCCGATCACCAGGTTCTCCCGCACCGTCAACGTCGGGATGATGCGGCGGCCCTGCGGTACCACGGCGATGCCGCGCCGCGCAGCCATGAAATGGCGGATAGGCGAATAGCGCTCTCCGGCAAGTCGAACTTCGCCGCTCAACAATCGGGCGACGCCGAGGAAGGTGTTGACGATCGTCGTCTTGCCGACGCCGTTGCGGCCGAGGACTGCGACGCGCTCGCCATCGCCGATCGTCAGATCGACGTCATGCAGGATGCGGGCGTCCCCGTAGCCAGACACGACGTTGCTGAAGGCGAGCAGTTCGCTCATACGGAACTTCCAAGATAGGCTGTGACCACCTCCGGAACGCCGCGTATCTCCGCTGGCGTCCCTTCGGCGAGGATGGCGCCGAGGTGAAGTACGGTGATGCGGTCGCAGATCGAGAAGACGACCTCCATGTCATGCTCGACCAATAGAACGGTGACGCCCCAACGGGCCGCCAGATCCTTGAGGCCATGGGCGAGTTCGAGCGATTCCTTGATCGACAGGCCGGCTGCCGGCTCGTCGAGCAGGAGGATCTTCGGCCGGCCAATCAATGCGAGCGCGAGGTCAAGCCGGCGCTGGTCGCCATATGAGATGTCGGCGGCACGTCTGAAGGCGAGAGCCGCCAGGTTCAATTCGGCCATGATCTCGTCGATATTAGGCGTATCGGCTGCCCGCGCCGCGAGCTCGAGCTGGTCGATCACGGTCAGATCCGGAAAGATGTTGGTGCGCTGGAACGAGCGCGCGAGACCCGCGCGGCGGCGCTGCTGCACCGTCATGGCGCTGATGTCGGCACCAAACACTTTGACGGTGCCAGACCAGCGTGGCGCGCGGCCCGACAGCACGTCGATCAGGGTCGACTTGCCGGCGCCGTTCGGGCCGATCAAGCCGCGGATTTCCCCTCGCGGCACCGCAAGGTCGACGCCCTTGAGGGCGCGGAACCCGCCAAACTGCCGGGTTAGTTGGCCGCCTTCGATCGCGCAGGTCTCAGCCATGGCCCAACCTCCTTTGCCATAGCCTTGCGAGGACGCCACCCAGGCCAACCGGGAGCATCAGCATGACGACGATCAGGATGACGCCGATGATCCCCTGCCAGTGCTCGGTAAAATCGCCGGCAATGTCCTTGGCGAAGAAGAAAATGATGGCGCCAAGGGCCGGGCCCCAGATCAGGCGCGGGCCGCCGATGATCGCCATGATAAGGGCTGAACCCGACAAGCTCCAGTGCAGCACATCGGGCGACACGAAGCTGTTGTAGAGCGTGAATAACACACCGGCGACCGCTGTGACGAAGGCCGACAGCGTCAGCACCAAAACCCGTGGGAGCGTTGTCTCGTAGCCGATAAAGCGCGCGCGCTCCTCGTTCTCGCGGATCGCAACGGTCAAGCGACCGAACGGACTCGCCGCGGTCAGGGCCAGGCCGAAAATGATCAAGACCAGCACGCTCCAGCTCAGCACGAACATGCTGTGCGGGTCCTGGAATATCGCCGTCGGAATGCCGAAGACGGTCGATGACAGGCTAACCGAGAAACCGTCCTCGCCACCGGTGACCTGCCGGGCCTTCATTGCGAATTCGTAGAATGCCTGGCCGACGGCGAGAGTCAGCATCGAGAAGGCGACGCCGGGAATCCGGACGATCACGAGGCCGAGCAGGAAGGCAAGCGCCGTTGGCAATACCAGCGCCAGCATTATGGCAACTTCCACCCGCATCGCGCCAAACTTCATGGCTAGCGCGATCGCGTAGCAGGCGATGCCGTAGAACGCCGCGTGCCCGAAAGAGACGGCGCCGTTCTGGCGCATCAGAAACCCGACGCCGGTGGCGAGAATGCCGGAGATGATCGCTTGGGTGAGCAGCGTCATCACGAGGTTAGACTGGACTGTTGCTGCAATCAGCGTGCCGATTGCGAACGCGCCGATTGCGGAGGCAAGCGCCAGTGCAGGACGCGGCGGGGGAGGGCGGGTGACGGTGGGTTTGCTGGCCAGGATGTCGGTCATCGTCAGATGTGGCTCCCAGCGATGCCGGTCGGGCGCCAGATCAGTACGGCAACCATCAGCAAGAACGGGATCATCGTCGCAGCCCACGGCACGTAGACCAGGCCAAGATTGTGCACTTGGCCGATCGCGATCGCGGCGATGAAGGCGCCAGCGAAGCTGCCGAGGCCTCCGACCACGACGACGATGAAGGATTCGATCAGGATGTAGCTGCCCATCGAAGGCGATAGCGCCAGGAGCGGCGCGGAGATAGTGCCGGAAATGCCGGCGAGTGCCGCCCCGAGCGCCACGACGATCGCGCTGACCCGGTCGGTGTTGACACCCTGCATCGCGGTGGTCAGCGGGTCGGCACTGGAGGCGCGCACGTACAGGCCAATCTTGCTGACGCGCAGCCACACCGACAGGCCGATTGCGACCAACGCCGCGACCGCGATGACCACCAGTCGGTAGACCGGGAAGCTCTCGCCAAAGATCAACACTGAGCCTGAAAACATCGAAGGCACTGGCATTTTCAAGAAGTCCTTGCCCCAGACGAACTGGGCGAAATCCTCAAGGATCAACAAGAGACCGAAGGTCACCAGCACGGTAACGATCGGGTCCTCGCGCTGCAGCGGCTGCAGGATCGTGATGTCGAGCAGCGCGCCGACCAGCGCCAGCACAATCGCCGCGGCTAGTATGGCACCCCAAAAACCGCCCATCACGGCGACGCTGAAGCCCACATAGGCGCCGAGCATGAACAGACTGCCGTGAGCGAAGTTGACGATGCGGCGTAGGCCGAAGATCAGCACCAGCCCGACCGACACGATGTAGAGGAGCCCGCCGTAGACCAAACCATTGAGGATCTGCACTAGCATCGGCGATCCTCATCCGTCCGTGGCGGCTGTTGAAGACAGCGTTCCCGGGGGCGCCCACCGCAACTGCGACACCAACACAAGGCCTGTTCGTGCCCTCTGCTTCGCTGGCATCTCCAACCGACCGTTCCCCTTTTTCGAGATGGTTGCGGTTACACCCTTCTTTCGGTAGAATGATCGTTCATTCAGTCTTGAGTGTCAATAGCGGGACCTCAAGTCACCCCGTTCGTTTGGCGGGTTTGTCAGAACGATGCGGGACAGTGGCGTGCGACAAGGGAAGAATGACAGTCATATTCTATCACGTCGTTCTGATGCGGCTGACCGATGCCGACGACGCCTTCCTTGCACGGCTGAGCGACTTTGGAGAGCGGATCCGCCACGAACTCGCCTACGTGCGGGACTACCAATTTGGCCGCAACGTCGCCCATCGTGCAAAGGGCTATGACTGGACGGTGATCGGCACGTTCGAGAATTCCGCCGACCACGACCGCTATCAGATATCGCCCGTGCACCAGGAGATGAAGGCATTCATGATGCCGCATATCGCCGGTATCGTCGTCTGCGATTTCGGCGCAACGGGGGGACCGTTGAAATGACCGGAAGCCACGACACGGCCGGCGGCTTCGTCTGGTACCCAAGCGAAGCCTTCAGGAATGAAAGCAACTGGGCAGCTTTCATCGCAGCCGAGAACCTTGCTAACTATCCGATGCTGGAGCGCAAGGCGGCGCTGGACCCCGAATGGTTCTGGGACGCCCTGATCCGCTTTCTCGGCGTGCGGTTCGTGAAGCCCTACTCCCGCGTGCTGGACCAGTCGAAGGGAATCGAATGGCCACAATGGTGCATCGGCGCGACCGGCAACATGACTCTGTCGCTGCTCGATAGTCATCTGGCGCGCGGCCGCGGCAGCCACGACGCAATTGTCTGGGAAGGCGAGGACGGAAGCCACGGCTGCCTCACCTACCAGCAACTCGCGAAGGAGGTGAGTCGCTTTGCCTCCGGCCTTGCGGCGCTCGGGTTCAAAAGCGGCGACGCTGTCGGCATCTATCTGCCAATGGTGCCGGAGGTTGCTGTCGCCTATCTCGCCCTCGCGCGCCTCGGCTGCATCATTTTGCCGCTGTTCTCAGGCTTTGGTGCCGCCGCCATCACGGTGCGGCTCAACGACGCCGGGGCGGTTGCGGTGGTCACGGTCGACGGTTCGCTGCGTCGCGGCAAGCCGGTCGAGATGAAGAGCGTGCTCGATGAGGCGATCAAAGGCGTGCCAACAATCCGTCACGTGGTGGTCGCCCGGCGGCTAGGCAACGATGTGCCGATGCAGGTCGGCCGCGACGCGTGGTGGAGTGATGTGGCGGCATGCGGCTGCGACGATTTTGCGGCCGTGGAACTGCCCGCCGAGCATCCCTTGATGATCGCCTATACGTCCGGCACCACGGGACGGCCGAAGGGCACCGTACACACCCATTGCGGCGCCACCGTCAAGACCGGCGAAGATTTCCTCCTGTGCTTTGACCTGAAGCCGGACGACCGGTTGATTTGGATAACCGATTTCGGCTGGCTGGTCGGCCCCCTTCAGGTGACGGCGGCGCTGCTCGCCGGCGCAACCTGCGTGCTGGCCGAGGGTACGCCGGACTACCCGGAGACCGGCCGCCTGTGGCGGCTGGTGCAGGACCACAAAGTCAGCTTTCTCGGCTGCGGTCCCACGCTCGCCCGCATGATGATGCGTTACGGAACGGCCGACATTTCGAAATATGACCTGTCTTCGTTGCGCGTCGCGGCCTCGACCGGCGAGCCGTGGGATCGGGATTCCTGGATGTGGATTTACGAGAATGCTCTCCGCCGACGCGGCCCCTTGATGAACTATTCGGGGGGTACCGAACTCGGCGGCCTGCTCGCTACTAACGTGCTCTATCCGATCAAGCCGGCAAGTTTCTTTGGTCCGATACCGGGGACCGGCGCGGACATCGTAGACCAAGGCGGCCGTAGCGTGGGTCCCGGCGAAGTTGGGGAGCTCGTGATGCGCCAAGCTTGCATCGGCACCACCCGCGGATTGTGGCGCGACCCTGAGCGCTACATTGAAAATTATTGGAGCCGGATTCCGGGGATGTGGGTGCATGGTGACTGGGCCTCGCGCGATGTCGATGGCTCATGGTTCATCCACGGACGCTCCGACGACACGATCAAGATCGCCGGCAAGCGTACCGGCCCGGCCGAGATCGAGGCGCTGTTGCTTGCTACCCACCGCATCAGCGATGCCGCGGCAGTCGCGGTCCCCGATCCCGTCAAAGGCTCGGCGGTCGTCTGCGCTGTCGTGGCCGGACCGAACGAGTTGCCCGGTTTGGAACTCGCATCCGCGCTTTCCGACGCAGTGGTCACAGGTCTCGGCAGTTCGTTTCGGCCAAAGCAGGTGCTGTTCGTGGGCGATCTGCCGCGTACCCGCAATCTGAAGACTATGCGCCGCGTGATCCGAGCCGTACTCCTCGCCGAAGAAGCCGGTGATCTCTCGGCCCTCGTCAATCCCGAGGCGGTCGAGGAATTACGAAAAGTGGTGGCGGCGCCACGGAGTTGAGGCGGAGTGGGGGACCCGAATGATGCAGTTGCAAGGACGGACAGCTCTGGTCTCTGGTGCTGGTGGACCGATGGGGCGAGCGGTGGCCGAGCGCTTCGCCCGCGAGGGAGCCTCGCTCGTCCTCACCGACATTTCGGGAAATCGGCTCACGGAGTCCGTCGCCGTGATCACGCCGCTACTGAGGACCAACTCCAAGCTAACTGCCCAGCGCGCCGATATCACACAGGCGGGGGAGGCGGCGGCGATGGTCGCGGCCGCGCGCGCCGCCGTCGGTCACGTCGACATCGTTGTCAATATTGTCGGCGGCATCAAGGCCAAAGTGTTATTTGAACCGATGGTGACGATGACGGAGGAACGCTGGGACGCAACATTCGCGCTCAACACCAAGGGTATCCTGCACCTGACCAAACTATTGGCGCCGCTCATGCTCGAGCGCCGATATGGCAAGATCGTCAACATTTCGTCGATCAATTTCGCGGGCGAAATGGGCAACGCCGACTACGGCGCCGCCAAGGCGGCGGTGGCCTCGCTGACGCGAACCATGGCCATCGAGTTCGCGCCTCACATCAACGTCAACTGCATTGCGCCCGGCACTATTCGAACGTCGGTGCTGCGACGAATGTCGGCGGACGAGCTTGCCTTCTACGCGACGAAGCCGCTGTTGAAGCGCCTTGGCGAACCGGCCGACGTCGCCAACGCCAGCCTGTTTCTTGCGAGTGACGAGGCTTCTTACATCACGGGTGAAATCCTCGCCGTGTCGGGTGGTATTTGGCCAGCGTTGTAGCCGTGCTTCGCGGACCCACCTTTCGGACCAAGGACAGTCTTGACAAACATTATGTTAGCGCTCCGCTACACCAGGACACATCGAATGCTACAACCGCCAACGCTATCCTGAGAGCTTGACCGATCTCAATCCAGCCGACTTACTTGGGAGGAAACATTATGGAGTACGAAGACATCATCTACGAGATCCGCAACGGCGTGGCCTGGATCATTATCAACCGGCCGGAGAAGATGAATGCGTTTCGTGGCAAGACCTGCGACGAACTTATCAAGGCCCTGTACAAGGCCGGCTACGACAAGGACATCGGCGCCATCGTGCTCGCGGGCGCGGGAGATCGCGCCTTCTGCACCGGCGGTGACCAGTCGGCTCATGATGGCAAGTACGACGGCCGAGGCACGGTCGGCTTGCCCATGGAAGAGTTGCATGCGGCCATACGCGACGTGCCAAAGCCAGTGATCGCGCGCGTACAAGGCTATGCCATCGGTGGCGGCAACGTGCTGTGCACGATATGCGACCTGACGATCTGTTCGGAGAAGGCCGTTTTCGGTCAGGTCGGCCCCAAGATGGGCTCGGTCGATCCCGGTTACGGTACCGCGTTTCTGGCGCGGGTCGTCGGCGAAAAGAAGGCCCGCGAGATATGGTACATGTGCCGCCGCTACACCGGTCAGGAAGCGGCTGCGATGGGGCTTGCCAATGTCTGCGTGCCGCATGATCAGCTGGACGCCGAGGTCCAGAAGTGGGGCGAGGAATTGTGCGAGCGCAGCCCGACCGCGATCGCGATCGCCAAACGCAGCTTCAACATGGATACTGCCCATCAGGCCGGCATCGCCGGAATGGGCATGTATGCGCTCAAGCTCTACTACGACACCGAGGAATCCCGCGAAGGCGTCAAGGCGCTGCAGGAGAAGCGCAAACCCGACTTCCGCAAGTTCTCCAAGTAGTGAGCCACACTTAAGACCGCCATCAGGCGGCCCAGCGGTCATATTCGAGGGACGGACGCAGCAAGTGAACCCGTATCTCAACGAGGATCTGGTTGCGCGGCGACGGCACGATCCAGATCATGAAGGCCATCATCGCCCGTAGTCGCACAGGCCGCGCGGCGGTTCCGGTCCGAAAAACGTACGTTGCTCAACCGTTACAGGAGACGCCCCATGGAATTCGATGCCGTTCTTCTGCCCCCGCGCCGCGCGGAGAGCGTTGTCCGCGGATATTGGCACGACCGCACGATCAACGACGACCTCGACGCTTGCCTTGTCGCTTGCCCGGACAAGCTCGCTTTGACTGCGGTTCGCCAGGACACCAGCGAGGTCCGCCGGTTCACCTACCGGCAGCTTGCGACCCTCAGCAATCGAATTGCGGTCGGATTGTCCCGCTTTGGCGTGGGGCGCAACGATGTTGTCGCCATGCAATTGCCGAACTGGTGGCAGTTCAGCCTGTTGTACCTCGCCTGCTCGCGGTTAGGTGCGGTCCTCAATCCGCTGATGCCGATCTTTCGAGAGCGGGAGCTCAGCTTCATGCTGAAGCATGGCGAGGCAAAGGTACTTGTCGTTCCCAGGCAATTCCGGAATTTCGATCATGAAGTGATGGCGAGAAGCCTTCAACCGCAGCTGCCATCGCTGAAACGCGTTGTCGTCGTTGACGGTGGAGGTGCAGACGACTTCGATGCGCTATTGACGCAGCCGGAATGGGAAAAGCAGCCGGATGCGCAAAGGATACTGACAGCGAACCGGCCCGGCCCCGACGATATCACCCAGCTGATCTACACCTCCGGCACGACCGGCGAGCCGAAGGGCGTGATGCATTCGGCCAACACGCTAATGGCGAACATCATTCCCTATGCGGAACGTCTCAAGCTCGGAAAGGACGATATCGTTCTGATGGCTTCGCCGATGGCCCATCAGACTGGTTTCATGTACGGCCTGTTGATGCCGATCATGCTGCGGGCAAGCGTCGTGCTGCAAGACATCTGGGATCCGGCAAAGGCGGCCGAACTCATACGCCAGCAGGGCGTAACCTTCACGATGGCGTCCACCCCCTTTCTGACGGATCTCACGCGCGCGGTATCGGAGACCGGGGGCGTGCCGAGCCTCAAGATCTTTTTATGCGCCGGCGCGCCGATTCCGGGTCCGCTGGTCGAACAGGCCCGCGGCACGCTCGGTGCCAAGATCGTTTCGGCCTGGGGAATGACAGAGAACGGCGCGGTCACCCTGATCAAGCCTGAGGACGATGATATCCTTGCCTTCACGACCGACGGCTGCGCGCTGCCCGGTGCAGAGGTCAGGGTCATCGACGCCGAAGGCAAGACTGTGCCGTCGGGGGAGATCGGCAGGCTTGTCGTTCGCACCTGCTCGAACTTCGGCGGCTATTTGAAGCGTCCGCAATGGAACGGGACCGATGCCGACGGCTGGCTCGAAACCGGCGATCTCGCGCGCATGGACGCCGACGGCTATATCCGCATAAGCGGTCGCAGCAAGGACGTCATCATCAGAGGCGGCGAGAACATACCCGTCGTCGAGATCGAGGCTCTGTTGTACAGGCATCCCGCCGTCGCCCAGGTCGCCATCGTCGCTTACCCGGATGAAAGGTTGGGCGAGCGGGCATGTGCCGTCATTGTGCCGAAAGCGGGCCACACGATCGACTTTGCCGCCATGACGGAATTTCTGAAACTGCAGAAGCTCGCCACGCAATACATTCCCGAGCGACTTATCGTGCGCGACGCCATGCCGGCGACGCCGTCGGGAAAAATCCAGAAGTTCAGGCTCCGCGAGATGCTGCGGGACGGCTGAACTTATCGCAGGATATTGTTTCGTGATTTTCTATTTGGTGGCGCCGGCGGCTTCCCGCTCCATGTCGCGGCCGGACAGGTCCTCGACCTGCATGTTGGCGTAGTCGCGCGCCATCTCCCGCATCAAGAATTTTGCGCCCGAGAAGTGGCATCCTTAGAGTTGCCGGTTGCCAGTCTAGAGCGACGTCGTCCCAAGATATGCAGCCAAGACCTTTGGGTCATTGAGCACGCCTTGCGGCTCGCCCTCAGCGATTGTCCGGCCATAGTCGAGGACGTGAATACGGTCCGCCAAATCGCCGATCATCTGCATATCGTGTTCGATCCAGACGATCGTCATCGTTAGTTCGTGCTTGATGCGCAGAATAAAGCGCGCCAAGTCCTCGCGCTCCTCGCGGTTCAGGCCGGCCGACGGCTCATCCATGAGAATGACCGCCGGCTCCAAGGCCAGAGCGCGGGCGAAGCCGACCAGCTTCTGCACGCCGAACGACAGGTCGCCGACGGGTACATGCCGGTATCGCTCCAGTTCGACCACGTCGATGATGCGCTCGACCGCTTTGCGATGCGTCACCTCGGAGCGCCGCACACTGGGCAGGAACAGCATTTCGGCGAGCGGATGGGTGGCGATGCGAGCGTGACGGCCGGTCAGCAGGTTTTCCAGCACGCTCATCCCCGCGAAAAGCTCACCGTGTTGGAATGTGCGGGCGACGCCGAGGCGCGCTATCTCGTGCGGCGAACGTCCGATGAGATCGATGTCACGAAACCGGATAGCGCCGCTCGCATGATAGATGCCGCTAATGCAGTTGAAGACGCTAGTCTTGCCGGCGCCGTTGGGACCGATTAGCGCCATGAGATCGCCGGGCTCGACCGCGAAGGACACGTTATCCAGCACGGTCAGGCCGCCGAAACGAAGGCTCAAATGCTCGACAGTGAGATCAGCCATACCACCTCCGCGACCGGCGATACTGCTTAACATCCCGGTAGGAGCGGCGTTCGCCGCCGGTCCCGCCGCTCTGGCCGAGATAGAATTCCTGCACGTCCTGATGGCCCTTGAGGCGCGCCCGGTCGCCGTCGAGCACGATGCGACCGTTCTCCATTACATAGGCGTAGTCGGCAATCTCAAGCGCCGTGGCCGCGCTCTGCTCGACCAGCAGGATGGCGATACCTAGCTCGTTGCGAATAGCGGTTAGGCGCTGGGTCAGTTCGCCGACCACGACCGGTGCCAGGCCGAGCGACAGTTCATCGATCAACAGCAGTTGCGGCCGGCACATCAGCGCGCCGGCGATTGCCAGCATCTGCCGTTCGCCGCCCGAGAGCAGCCCGCCGATGCGCGCCCGCAGGTCGGCGAGGCGCGGAAAGAAGTGGAAGACGATCTCCTCCTGCCGCCTGTGTTCCGAGGCACGGGCCGCGCGCGGCACGGGTGCGATCAGGTTCTCGGCTACGGTGAGGTTGGGGAATACCTTCTCCCGCTCAGGGACCAACACCACGCCGCGGCCAGCGATCTCGTGTGGTGGCCGGTTCTTAAGCTGGGCGCCCTGGAAAGCGATACTGCCTTCGGTGACGCGGGCGTCGTCGATGCCGAGAAAGCCGGAAATGGCGCGCAGGGTTGTGGTCTTGCCGGCGCCATTGGTGCCAAGCAGCGCGACGATCTGCTTGTCGGGAACGGTCAGCGTCACGCCCTGCACGGCGGTGATGACGCGCGTGTAGACGACCTCGATCTTGTCGACCTGCAACAGCGGGGCGTTCACTTACGGACTCCTGCTAGCGGCTCCTTCCTGAACGGCCAGAGCAAGAAGTAATTCTGCATCCGCCGCCAGATGCCGACCAGCCCGAGCGGCTCCAATATTAAAAACAAGATCATCACTACGCCGAAGGAGGCGTAGTTGACCGCGAAGATATCGCCGGCGAGGCTTTTCGCGTTCGGCAACAATTTGAGCAGGCTTTCGATTGCGTAGGGAAAAACGGTGACGAAGGCCGCACCCAACAGCGCGCCGAGCAGCGAACCCATACCGCCGATGATGATCATGGCGACATATTGGATCGACAGGAACAGATCGAAAGCTTCGATTGAGACAAAGCCGCGGTAATAGGCGAACAGGCAACCTGCCACGCTGGTCATAGCGGACGAGATCACAAAGGCGAGGAGCTTGTAGGCGGCCACGCCGATGCCGAGGGCTTCGGCCACCGTTTCCTTGGCATGGATGGCGCGCCAAGCGCGGCCGCTGCGGCTGCGCAGGAGGTTGATGCAGATGAGTAGGCTGCCCACGGCGAAGGCGAGCAGAATAAAGTACCAGATTCGGTCATCGCTCAGGACGATACCGGCGATCCGCGGTTTCTCCACCGCGATGCCCGTCGAGAAGCCGCGTTTGGTCTCGTATTCGCCGCCGAGATAGATGACGATGAAGTGCAGCGCCAGGGTGCTGACCGCGAGATAGAGCCCGCGCAGCCGCAATGATGGGAGGCCGAAGATCAGGCCGAGGACGATGCCGGTGAGCGCCGAAGCGGGCAACGTCACCCAGAATGGGGCGTTGATCTCGCGCGACAGGATACCGGTGGTGAAGGCGCCGGCAGCGATCAGCCCGGCGTGGCCGAGCGAGATCTGTCCGGCGTAGCCGGTGAGCAGCATGAGCGACAATGCGCCGATGGAGGCGAGCAGCACTTGGCATGCCAAGTCGAGCAGGAAGGGCGAAGCGGTGAAGGGCAAGGCGACCAAGGCTAGCGCGAGGATGATAAGGGTCACGCGCTCGCCGCGCGTCTGGATCAGGGCGATCTCGTCGGCGTAGTCGATCCGGAAATAGCCGCTGGCGCGGGGCAGGGGCCTAAACACGGTCGAGTTCCTCGCGCGTGCCGAACAGTCCCCACGGGCGCACGACCAGCATCGCGATCAGCACCAGGAACGGCACCACATCCGACAAGAGCGGATCGACGTAATAGATGAGCAACACTTCCGCGGCGGCGACGATCAGCGCGCCGAAGAGTGCGCCGACGAGACTGTCGAGGCCCCCGACCAGCGCGGCGGGGAAAGCCTTCAGCCCGATTACCGGCATGGTAGCGGTCAGTCCCGAATCAAGGGCCATCAGGATACCGGCCAGCGCGCCGGTGAGCGTCGAGAGGCTCCAGGCCAACGCGTAAACCCCGTGCAGGTTGATGCCGCGCTGGGCCGCGAGCAGCGGGTTCTGCCCGGCGGCGCGCATGCGCATACCCCAACGGCCGAAGCGCAAAAAGCCGAACAGCGCGCCGTAGACGGCAAGATTGGTGCCGACCAGCGCAGCAGACCACAGCGAGATATACGCGCCGCCCGGCAACATCAACGACGGATTGGGCAGCGCCAGCACCTGCGCTGGATATTGCTGCTGCGCCGACCACACCAGCAACACCACGCCGCGGATCAGAATGCCGAGTGCGACGGTAGTGAGAATGGCGGCCAGCGCCATCTCGCCGGTCATCTTGCGCATCAGGAAGACATAAACCAGCACGCCGACGACGAGGCTCAAGACAACCGCCGCGGCTAGCGCCATCGCGGGGTGGCCGGAGAACAAGGAGGCCGTCGCCAGCACCCCATAGGCGCCGAGCATCATCAACTCGCCATGCGCTAGATTGAGCACGCGGCTGACGCGGTAGATCAGCACATAGCCGCAGGCGATCAGCGCGTAGATCGAGGCAAGGACAAAAATGTTGACGAAGAGTTGCAAGGCGAAAGATGTCCGCTGGGGTTCAGTAGAGTGGAGCGTCATTCCGGCCCGGCGCAAAACACCGAGCCCGGCCATGGTCCCGATGGTGGTCCTGGATTCCGAGTTCGCGAGCGTCGCTCGCGCCCGGAATGTGTGCGCGCGAGATATGCGCCCTCACTTCACGTCATAAGTGTTCCAGTCTTGCACACGGGCGATCTTGTCGCCTTCCCATTTGTAGACCCGGTAATAGAGCTTGGTGCGGAAGTGGTTGTCCTTGGTCCACTCGATCGGGCCGCCGCGCAAGCCCTTAGTGTCGATTCTCAGGTTCTCCATCGCCGTGCGCAGCTTGGCTGCGTCGGCCGGCCAGCCGGCGCCTTTCAGCGCGGCCTCGATCGCCATGCCGGCGATCCAGCCTTCCGCCATTGTGGCCGCGGGATATTTCGAAGCGGCCTTCTTGGCGGCGTCTTCGATCTCCTTCTGGATCGGCAGACCTTCCTGGAACAGCGCGTTCGAGTTTACGGTGAAGAACTTGCCGTCCTTCAGCCGCGCCAGCTCGCTTTCGGTTTCAAGGTGGCCCCAGGCAATGTAATCGTCTCGCCAGCCAAGCTTGCGCAGCGCTTCCAGCGTGCGGACCTGCGTCACCCACGGCGCCCACGAGTAGACCCAGTTTGGTCCGGCATCTTTCAGCTTGGTGGCGAAGGACGTGTAGTCGGCGGTCGACGGCGGGATCACTTCCTTGTCGACCGGCGTCATGCCCATCTTCTTCGACAGCTCTTCGGCCTGATCGATCTCGCCGCGCGACAGCGGGATAGCCATTGCGGAGAAGCCGATCTTCACCGTCCCTTTCGCCGTCTCCTTCACGAAGTCTAAGGTGGCTTGGCTGTCGTAGTTGGCGGCAAAACCGGTGGTGCAGAACTGCAGCGGGTCGGCCGGAGGATAAACGCTCTGTGGGCATACCGAGCTCGCGAACAGCAGCGGCACGCCCGCTGCCTTGCTCTCGGCGATCACCGGGGCGTAGGTCGACGACAGGCTGGCGTTGAGCATCAGCACCGCCTTGTCCTGGGTGATCAGCTTCTTGGCGTTGGCAGCGGCCTTGGATGGCTGCGCGCCGTCATCTTCCAAAATGAGCTGGATCTGCTTGCCGTTGACGCCGCCGGCGGCATTGACGCGGTCAATATAGATGCGCAGCGCGTCGACCGCGGGGGCATAGGTGCTTGATGGCGGACCGGTGAGCGCCCCGGTCAAGCCTACCACGTAGGCGTCCTGCGCCGTCGCCGGCAGAGTCAACGCGCCCGCGGCTAACACACTGAGCAAAATCCTCCTGAGCACGTTGTCCCTCCTTCTTTCCTGTCCTTTTTGAACTCGTTCATTCAGCTTGCCAACGCGTTCCCGGCGGTCGCCGCGATCAGGCGCTCCTCGCTGTCGTCGTACATGCTCTCGATCAGCGCCTGAAAGTGCTCGTACATCAGCTTGCGCTTCACCTTGCGCGTCGGTGTTATCGGCTCGCCTTCTTCTTCGGGGTCGAGCGCCTTGGGCAGAATGCGAAAAGCCTTGATCTGCTCGACCCGCGCCAGTTCACTATTGGCCTTGTCGATCTCGGCCTTGATCAACTGCTCGACTTGGCGGTGCGCGGTCAGGCTGGTGAACCCCGTGTAACCGACGTCATTGGCGCGCGCCCAGTCCGCTACGGTGTCAAAATCGATCTCGACGATGGCGCAAAGATATTTGCGGCCATGGCCAAACACGACCGCCTCGGCGATATAAGGGCTCGCCCGCAGCACGTTTTCGATGAAGGAAGGGGAGATGGTCTTGCCACCGGCGGTGACGATGAAGTCACGGGCGCGGTCGATCAATCTTAAGGATCCGTCGCGCCATTCGCCGACGTCGCCGGTATGCAGCCAGCCGTTGGGGCCTTTGACCTCGGCCGTCGCGGCGTCGTTGCCCCAATACCCTTCGAAAAGGTCGGGGCTTTTCACCAGCACTTCCCCATCCGCACCGAGCAGAACCTCGATGCCTTCGACGACGGTCCCGACGCTGCCGGGGCGGGGATAAGGCCCGCGCTGGCCGGCGATGATGCCACCGGCTTCCTCTGTCTGTCCGTACATCTCGACGACATTGACACCGTACATGTGCCAAAGCGCCATGGTCTCGGCCGGCAGCGAGGCGCCGCCGCTCACCACCAGCTCCAATTGGTCGAAGCCGAGTTTGTTGAGGATTGGCTTGAAAACGGCGACTTGCAAACCGCGATATAGCACCTCCTGCACCGTCGTTGCGTTGCCGCTCCAATGACGTTTGGCGTGCTCGCGCGCGAAGCGCATCGCCAAATCATAGGTGACGCGCTTTACCTTGCTGGAATTGAGTATGGCGACCAGCACATGCGAGGCGAATTTCTGCAAATATCGCGGCACCGTAAACAAGGCCGTAGGCGCTACCTCGAATAAGGTGGCCGCCAGCTCCTCCGGGTCCTCCCCGAAATGCGGCACCAGTTGTGAGATCAGCGGCAACGTGATCGCCACGTCGCGGCCGAGCACGTGACACATCGGCAGGTAGACCACGGTGCGGTGCGGCTTTTCACGTAAGGTCGGGTAATGCGTCACCACGGTGTCGGTGGCGGCCAAGTGCTTGCCGTGCGTGACCAGCGCGCCCTTCGGGTGGCCGGTGGTGCCGGATGTGTAGACGATAAAGGCGGGGTCCTCGGGCTTTAGATCCGCAATCTGCGCTTCCAACCAACCGATGTTGGGTTGCGTTGTCGCTTCCAGCATTGCGCCAAAGCGATAGAGCTTTTCGTGCGCGTAGCCGAACATGGCGGAATCGTCGATCACGACGATGGCGCGCAGATCCGCGAGGCTGGCTGCGATCGGCAGGATGCGGTCGACATATTCCTGGTCTTCGGCGATAAAGATTGAGGCGCCGCCATCGCGCATCTGATACTCGACTTCCGCCGCCGAAGCGGTTGGATAGATGCCGAAAACGATCGCGCCCAGCGACTGCGCTGCGAGATCGCAGATCATCCACTCTTCGCAAACGTCGCCCATGATGGCGACGCGCTCGCCTCTTTTGATGCCGAGCGTCTGCAAAGCCCGGGCAGCGTGCGCCACCAGCGCCGCGTAGTCGGGCCAGCGCCGCTCGCGATAGATGCCGAAATGCTTGGAGCGGAAGGCCACCGCATCCGGCAGAGTGCGCGCTCGCTCGCACAACAGATGCGGTGCGGTGCTCCGGCGCAGGCCTTCTCGATCGACCGTCATTGACGCCGTCATTCGGCACTCGTTGTCGCGCGTTTCCTCTGGCTAAATTCTATAATTCAATCGAATTACGAGTCCAGCGCGGCGATGCGCTAGCGGCGCCGGGGACCGCGTTTGGCCGCAGGCTTGCCAAGGCCGTCGATGACGAGCCGCACGAACTCTCCGGCGATGTACGGGATTGGCGCGTTTTCCTTGCGATACCAACTTGATGCCGCATTGCACATGCCGAGAATGGCGAGCGTTGCCATGCGCGGATCGAGATCGGCGCGGAATTCGCCCTTGGCCATGCCTTCCTTGATAACATCCTCGAAAATGCGCTCGAGCCCGCGAGACCAGCGGCCGATGCGGCGACGACTTTCGGCAGGCAAGTGTTGACGTTCGTTCAGAAATACTTTGACGAAGTCGCGCCGGTCGATGAGCGGCGACAGATGTGAATTGATCAATAAAATGAGCCGTTCCCGCGCACTACCCAATCCGGCGGCAATCGCCTTGCCGGCCTCGAGGAAGCCCTCGACGCCCTTCAGACATACCAGTTCGAGCGCTAACTCCTTGGACGAGAAATAGTAATACAGGCTCGCCTGCCGGATTCCGAGCGCGTCGGCGATATCCTGAGTGGTTGCGCCGTGGAAGCCGCGCTCGGCGAAGACGCGGGCGGCCGCTTCGATGATCTGAGGCGCTCGGCGACGCTGATTGGCCCCTCGGCGGAGGGAAGAAAGGCTGACGACGGTCATCCGGCCGCTCGCTCCTGGGTAGCCACCGGACGGTTTGAGCGGGCGCGCCATCCGAAGCCATTGTATTTTGCCATGCAGCTGATCTAAATTCCATCTATTGATCTATAGAAAAATTCCAAGGGAGGATATCATGGCCGCGCTGGCAAAAGGCCGCCCGCCGTTCCGCGCCGATCACGTCGGCAGCCTGTTGCGGCCGCCGGCCCTCAAGCAGGCTTTCCGCCGGGTTGCCGCCAAGGAGATCGGCGACGCCGAATTCGCCAAGCTCATGGACCAGTGCATCCGCGACGCGGTGGCGTTGCAGGAAGATGTTGGCTTGCAGGTGGTGACCGACGGTGAATTCCGCCGCGGCTCTTATTGGGGTCGCTTCGTCGAGCGCACCGAGGGATTCGAGATCAAGCCGGCGTCATTCAAGTTCCGCAACGACCAGGGTCAAGAGGTTGAGTTTACCGCGCCTTATGCCAAGGGCAAGATCGTGCGCAAGCGGCCGCTCGCGCTCGACGAATATCAATTCCTACATGGCGTGACCAAGGTCACCGGCAAGATTACGCTGCCGGCGCCCTCGACCATGCATTTCTACCGCTGTAATTATTTCGCCGATGAGGCGGTCTACAAAGACCTCGATACGTTCTTCACCGACTTGGTTGCAATCTTCAAACAGGAGATCGCCGAGATAGCGAAGGCCGGCTGCCGCTACATCCAGCTCGACGAGGTCGCTGTGGCGCTGTTATGCGATCCCGGCATCCGCGACGTGATCGCGCACTCTGGTATGAAACCGGACATGCTCGTCGACCTGTACATCGACAGCATCAATCAGGCCGTAGCCGGTTGCCCTGCGGAGGTCGTGATCGGCGTGCACATGTGCCGCGGCAACTTCAAGGGCCATTACCTCGGCGCCGGCGGCTACGAGTCAGTGGCCGAGCGCTTTTTCGCCAACACCAAGGTCAATCACTTCCTGCTCGAATACGACACGCCGCGCGCCGGCGATTTCGCGCCGCTGCGCTTTGTGCCGAAGAGCAGGGGCGTCGTGCTGGGTCTGATTAGCTCTAAGACGCCGGTGCTGGAAAGCATGGACGTGTTGAAGCAGCGTACGCAGGAAGCGACGCGCTATGTCGATCTCGATCGCCTTGCGATCAGTCCACAATGCGGTTTCGCCAGCACGGTCGCCGGCAATCCGCTTACCGAGGCCGACGAACGGGCGAAGCTGGCGTTGATCGTCAAAGCGGCCAATGCGATTTGGCGCTGATGGGTGAAGGCGGTATCGCCATCGCCATATCGAAGCCTGCAACGGCTCACGCCGGCGATGCGGCTGCGGGACGCGCAAGAGGTGAAAGCCGCGCTGTCGAGGCCGGCCTTTCACCGGCGACGACGAGAAGTCTCACATTGCCGTCCGGTAAATCATTCATAGTAATGTCGTTCGACCAAGACCTTTTTATAGTCACTGCATCTTAAGGAAGGCCGCGACGCGAGAACGCCGCAACGAAATCGCAACGATTTGGGTGAAACGACCGTGAACAAAACGTGATGGAACAGCCCGTCACAGCAAGAAAAATCAACAACTTAGAGGATATTCATTGCGTTCGGGACGCAGGGGTCGCAGGCTCAAATCCTGCCACTCCGACCAAGTCATTCTTCGGGTCTTTTGCCCCTTTATAGGCGATCAGATTGAGTATGAAGTCGAAAACCAGCCTTATCAGCTCGCCACTCTTCCAGGCGTTGCGGCTGCGGTCAGGGCAGAACTTTCCAGTGTGGAGAAAGCTTGCCTTCGGATCCTTGGCAGGCTCAGACAACGATAAATAGCTCGGAAGATTGGCTGAACATGGCCCGCTTTCTTGCCGCTGAGAATCATCAACCGTGGGCCTTTGCGAGAGCTTTTTCAGCAGACTGCTAAGTTGAAAAGCTATCAGAAGTTGCCTGATGTCGAAAATAACTGATGACCATCCCACTCGCTCGGCGTTCGGCGGTGCCATTGGCGTGGTCGCAGCGTAGCCAACCCGGCGTCCAGACCCCTTTCGAAAGCTATGTCCAGCGCTCGGTGTGCTGTCGGGAAAAACCGCCATCCTCAAATATATTGCTTCGACGACGGAGCATTCCTCGGAGATCGATCCGTTCAACATGTCGCTGAGTTATGTCTCCAACTCAGACGTTCTCAATTTTCTACACGCCATTGGCGCTGACCTAGATTTGATGTTTCAGATTCTGTGGCGTCATGTGCTGTGCATCGAATTTATCAGAATGAGATTTGCGGTAGACAGCGAGGCGTCATCTAGGGGAGCGTTCGGGTGGATTGCAGATAGATTTAGCCGCGATGCTCGAAAACAAAAAGCCATCGCGTACTTAAGAGGATGGGAAGGCAAGTTCTGGATCACGATGGACCAGAATGTCAAAGAGTTAACAGAGAAAGTCGAGAACGCACTAAAGATTGAGATGGGAGGTGAGGTCGAAAAGTTTAAGGCTGGTGGTCAATATGACAAGCGCTTGAGCGTCGACAAAAAGTCAGAACTAGTTGCTCGAGTTCGCAAGGTTATCAATGCAGAGCAACTCACAGAGTTGGCGAACGTAATTGATGTGCTTGCAACTATCGAGCAACAAGAGCAGCAGAAGACCTTTTATATTCTCATCGATAGGCTCGATGAAAATTGGGTCGATGTTTCTCTTCGGTTCAAGCTAATCAGGGGCTTGGTCGAATCCCTAAAGGCATTTCGCGAAATCCGAAATCTGAAAATTCTTGTAGCAATTCGATCTGACGTGCTTGAACGTGTTGTTCAAGAAACAAGAGACTTGACTTTTCAGCGTGAGAAATTGGACGATTATTTCGTCCATATCAAATGGACCAAGGTCCTTCTACGACAGCTCATCGAGTTACGCATACAAGGCTTGTTCCGGAAGCAATATACCCAAGGTTCTATCGGCTTTGACCACGTATTCCCCTATAACGTTGGTAATTTGCCTCCGTTCGATTACATGATTGATCGAACATTGATGCGCGCGCGCGAAACAGCAAAGGTCATAAAGCGTGCTGAAGTTCTCTTTTCGACTAAACGAAAAGATTCTATCGAACAAGAGTGGCAGAGCGCCTATCCTTCAATTAAGCACCTGATGAACTTACTTGAGAGTAAGAAAAGGTCACTTCTAACGATTGGTGAGTTGTGTGGCTCCTCTGATATCGATGAGTTAGCTATGGCGATTTATTCGGCGGATCGAATTGGATTCGACCCCTTATATGAGGTAGCAAAAGCTCACTGTGACGACGGGGCGTCGATTGCCTTTGCTAAAATTATAGTTAGCATCTTATACTGGGTGGGCGCGATTGGAGTAAAATTGCAGGCAGGCACTAGATATCAATTTTCACACATCGATCACCCTTTGCTTCCAGTTACGCAAATTCCTGATGGTGATGACTTGCCAATTCGGATTCACCCAATGTTGTATGGTGCGTTTAGGATCCAATAGGCTCAATCTAATGGGAAGCTTAGGCTGCTGTCTCAACTACTAAGGATGCAGGTCTCTCAGGTCTCGTCGACCTATTGGTCGATGCATTGGTCAACGAAGTACCCTGGAGTCGGCCGTTGGCCCAATTGTTTCATAACATCTCATACCCGAATTCAACCAAGCGATCGGTGCTGCCCGCTCCAGGATAAGGGCAGTAGCTTGGGGACCTGGTTCAACTTAACAAACGGTCTGCCGTCGAGCGCGGTCCTCGTCAGGTCGGGTGCAAGGAATGCCAGCCGCAGTCCCTGCCGGATCACTTTCGGATGGAGGTCCGCTGCCGCCGCAAGATTCTCGATGGAAGAATGCCGTCCACTAGATAGATCGTTGAGCCAGGCATGAGCGCGGACAATCGACTTCAGAAGCTTTTGGTCGAGTGGCGCCTCTAAATCAACTGTCTGAACTTGAGCTGTTGCCTTCGGCCTTGGCGACCACGGAATTTCGATCGAAACTCGTTCTGCCTCGGGACATTTGAACGTCAGCCCGATCCGGCTCGTCGTTACCATGACCCTTTCGACGCGATCGAACATTTCCTCTCTCGGTGCCTGAATCTGCTCGCTTAGCGCACCCTCGACGAGACGTTCGAGTTCGGGCGCTGAAATCCGCGTGACCGAGCCAGCTCTATGTTTCCGCCCATTCAAGGCGGTGCTGACGTAGAAGCGGTAGCGGACGCCGTTCTTGCTGGAGAAGCTCGGGCTCATTCGGTTGCCCTTATCGTCGAATAGCTTGCCCCGCAACAGGGCGCCACTTTCTGAGCGCTTGATCCGGCGTTTGATCTCCTTGGATTTGAGGAGGTCCTGCACGCGCTGAAAGGTCTGGTGGTCGAGGATCGCTTCATGCTCCCCTTTGAACCACTTGCCGCCATGGTGCATCTCGCCGAGATAGATACGGTTCTTAAGGAAATAGGCGAGGGGGCCGTAAGTGAACGGGATACCTCCTTGGTATTTGGCGACTTTGGTGTCGCGACGCTTAGTAACGATCTTGCGGCGATCAAGCTCGGCGACCAGGTTGTTGAAGGACTTTAGTTCTGGGTAGAGACGAAAGATCGTGCGAACCGTCTCCGCCTCGGCCTTGTTGATGACGAGTTTTTTGTCCTTGACGTCGTAGCCGAGCGGAACCGTACCCCCGGTCCACTTGGCCTTCTTGCGGGAGGCCGCGATCTTGTCCCGGACCCGCTCGGATGACAGTTCCCGTTCGAACTGGGCAAAGGACAAGAGTACGTTAAGGGTCAGCCGCCCCATGGACGAAGTGGTGTTGAATTGCTGCGTAACCGCTACGAAGGAAATCGATCTGGCGTCAAAGGCCTCGACCAGCTTGGCGAAATCGGCGAGTGAGCGGGTCAGGCGGTCGATCTTGTAGACGACCACCACATCGATTCTGCCAGCCTCGATATCGGCCAGCAGCTTTTTCAGCGCTGGGCGGTCGAGGTTGCCGCCGGAAAAGGCGGGATCGTCGTAGTGTTGGGGGAGCGCCTTCCAGCCCTGCGAGGCCTGGCTTTTGATGTAAGCTTCGCAGGCGTCGCGTTGGGCATCCAGCGAATTGAACTCCAGCTCCAGGCCATGTTCGGTGGATTTGCGGGTGTAGATGGCGCAACGCAGAAGTTTTGGGTCACCTGCCATCAACGACCCCCTTGTTCGATGCCGACCGTAGCCCGAAAAACCGCGGCCCGTTCCATTTGGTGCCGGTGATCTCCGAGGCGATTTCGGAAAGGCTGGCGTAGTTCCGGCCGTCATGGGCAAAGCCGTCGGCCATCACCACGACGCGGTAACTCCTGCCCTTCCATGTCCGCACGAGTTCGGAGCCCGGCTTGATCCGCCGGGGCAGTTCAAGCCGGCCGGTCGGTTTTGTCTTCGCGGCCTTCACCAACTGATCAAGCAGGCGTCGTGTCGATCCAGAGAGGCCGCCATAGGCCTTCTCCTGTATCCGATGTGCGATACTCCGCCGGAGCAGGTCCGGACCAAACGCTTTTGGCGGCTCGGTCCGGAATAGCTCACGGTACCGTTTCCGCAGATCTGCGATCGGAGCTGTCGGCAGCAGATCCAACTCGCCTTCAACCGCTGGATCGACTGCCGCCTTCAACTCTTGCCGGCCCGACGTCATGAGGCTGCGCCCGGCTTTGCGATCCGGTAGATGCGCTCGTCGCCGACCTTGTCGGAGACGATAGTTAGCTTGAGCTTCTTCTTAACCACGCCGGCAAGGAAGCCGCGCACCGAATGCGGCTGCCAGTCCGTTGCTTTTATGATCGCCGCAATCGTCGTGCCTTTCGGCTGCCGAAGCATTCCTAGGACGGTTTCCTGCTTGGAACCGGTCGACTTGGCTGAAGCCGCCTTCGGCGTTGCGCCTTTCGATCGGGCAAAGCTTCGTTTCGCTGACCGCGCTGGCCGCGTTTTTTGGGTGATGCGCTTGGCGGATTTCGATTTAGATTTCTTGGTGGCCATCTGGCTCTCCCTTATGTCAACGACAGCATCGGGTGCTGCCACTGACACAAGCCCCGCGATCGAGCGGGGCCAAGGAGTAGGCCCTAGGACTTACCCTTGCGATAACCTGTTCAATAGTGAAGTCGCATCCTGCACGCGGTTGGCTTCATAGATCGGCTGCTCGATATCCATGGAGACCCTCACGCCTCGGCGACGCTGCGTGCGCTCGCGCAGGCTTCCGCGGTCTTGGCAATCCGCTTAAGCCGGCATGGATTTCGGTGAGGCGAGCTATGATGGCTTCGTTAATGAACGCGCTGTCCACGTCGTTTCTCCATCTTTCGATAGGAACAGTGGCGCTCCACTGAACGCTGAAGTCGAGCGAATTCGGAGCAATCTTATGGCTCATATCGCACCGTTGCGATCACGAAAGTGCTGCCGTGCCTCGGCGCTCGAAGCCTGGCAAAAAAACTGCACCCAGGGGCTAGCCAACTGCGCTAGCCGGCAGTCCGCTTACGGCTAGCCTTGGTGGGCTTTCCGGCCACGAAATCCCGAATCGAGGCTAGGCTTGCTACGAGCCTGTTACACCCAGCGCATGCTTGAGTCATAACGTGACGGCTCATACGCCAGCGCTTGGCTGATGCTGTCAACCTGGTCGTCGGTCCGTGCCTGCGGGAAGGCGAGCAATTCAATTTCGAGCTCCGCCAGAAATGGCGCACCTCTGGGGAAGTGCACGCGGCCTGCCGCAAATTTGGCTTGCTGGACATAGAGTCGGCCGATCTTGTCTCGGCCGACTGGAATGGGATTGATGTAGTAGCTGTGGGTTTGGTTCATCTCTTGGGCGAGCGCGATACCAGTGGATGCTTCTTCAATCAAGATCTCATCCGGGCTGAAACGCTCCGCTAGCGCCACGGCCGTGTCTCTGAGCTGCGGATATTCATAGCGGCCGCGCGTCAGATCGAGCAGATAGAATTGCTCGTCGATGACCAGCCAGGTTGTGCAAACGGACCAGTCATTCTGGGCGCCATCCTTGGCGGCAGTGTCCCAGCTCTGGATCACCTTGGCATAATAGGTACGCTCAGGAATCTGATCGTAATACCGCAGCCAAACCCTTTTTATCATGGCGCCGCCGGGCGGAACAGGCGATTGCTGATACTGCGCCGCGAATACATCTGGTCCCATCGTTTGCTGTTGCTTGCGGATAGTATCTAGCGACTCCAGGGCGGGATGGAGTGCTTCGCCAACTTGTCGATGATGGAATTTACCATTGCCAATCGGGATGGCTTCCTCGACCTCGGCGATCGCCGGCAGACTCAAAACTTCCCAGTCGTCGGAGGAGTTCGATAAAAACCCCGAGAAGTCGTCCATATGGACGCGTTGCATGACGACGATGATCGCGCCGGTTTCCTTGTTATCAAGCCGTGACATCAGAGTGTTGGAAAACCATTGGTTGAGGCCACTGCGGCGCGGCTCCGATTGTGCCTCCACCGGTTTTTGCGGATCGTCTATGATAAACAGATCGCCGCCGAGACCGGTGAGCGGCCCCGATACCGATGTCGATTTGCGGAAACCACTCTTAGTCGTGATCAATTCGCCGTCGACGCTGCGCCGTATCCTCATTTTCCGAAAAGCCCGGTTGAACCAGGGCGCGTGCATGATGGAACGGAAGTCGCTGGCATGCTTGGCGGAAAGGTCATCGCCATAGCTAATCGCAAAAATACGGCGCCAAGGCTCATGTCCCAACAGGAACGCCGTAAACGCCACAGTGACGGTTAGGGACTTGAGGTAGCGCGGCGGCATATTGATAATCAATCGAGTGATTTCGCCGCGGCGGACCCGGTCAAGCTGGTATGCGATGGCTTTGATGTGCCAATTCGGAAGAAATGGTGCGCCGGGATTGAGATACAGAAAGCACATTTGCAGGAAACTTTCGAAATCGTTGCGCAGGATGAAATCGAGGGCCCGTTGTGCTTCTTTCACATCTTGTTTCATGGCAGATCATCCGTTTTCGGATTGAGTTCGGACTGAAATGTTTTCAAGTAAGTCTCCAGTACCGTCTGCTCGTCGTCGCTGAGGCCGGACTCCTCAGTCTCTCCAGAAGACATCGCTTGGAGGCGGTTGAGCAGGAACGCTGAACTTTTGATATTGCCCTTCAGGCAATCTTCGGCGATCCGACGCAATATCCCCTCAAGAACCGTGATTCTCCGCGTCCTGCCACGCTCGGTGAGGGTGATCTTTTGTTGAAGCAATTCAACCAAAATGGTTTCCGCGCTCTTGGCGCCTCTGGGCCGGCCTTTTGGATTGCCGCTTTCGCCCGGTTTGAATTGGTTGGCTCGAGGTGGTTTTCCGTAACCTACGTCGTCGTCAGCGGCGGCGGGCCGAGGGGGCCTTTTGGTTGAAGGTTTTCCCTTCCTGGGGCTGGTCATTTCGCCCTCCCACGTTTCGCGGTGGAGCGAGCAGCAGCCACTTCGTCAAAGGTCTGGCCGGTGGCCTCTAGAATTGCGTCTCGCCTGGTAAAATCTTGCCAGCGCCGGATCGCGGCATCGACATAGAGCGGATCGATTTCCAGGCCATAACCCCGCCGACCCACTCGCTCGGCCGCGAGAATCGTCGTTCCGAACCCCATGAAGGGATCGAGAATGATGTCGCCACGACGCGAGCAATCGCGCATCGCGTCGGCAACGAGCGCAACCGGCTTGACGGTTGGGTGAATTGACAGCTCATCTAGGCGGCCGGCGCGGAACGTGTTGACGCCGGCGTAAGTCCAGACGTTCGAGCGATTTCGGCCGTGCCGGCCGAGTTCAACATTGTTTAGGTGAGGCACATCGCCGTTTTTGAACACGAAAATGAGTTCGTGTTGCGAGCGATAAAAGCTTCCTTGGCCGGCGTTGGTCTTTGTCCACACCACAAGGTTCTTGAGTTCGTCATAGACCTCCTTGCCGGCGGCCAAAACTTCGTAAAGATGCCGCCAATCCATACAGACACAATGGATCGAGCCGTCCTCGGAGAATTTTGCGATCAGTTGCATCCATTTCTTGAGAAAAGCGATGAACCCGGACGGGGACATTTCGCCGGAGGCGAACGCAAACTCCCGGTGCTTGATCTTGCCGCGCCCAACCGTAGACGAAATTTGCACGTTGTACGGCGGGTCGGCGAAAATCATCGCAGCGCGGTCCCGCCCCATCAAGGCTGCCAAGCAAGATTCGTCGCTAGCGTTGCCGCACAACAGGCGATGAGGACCGGATTGCCAGAGGTCGCCTTTTCCGCTTACTGGCCGATCAGCAATCTTGACAGCCGCATCGACAGGATCCCGCTCGGGATCGCCAAAATCGGCGACCAGACTGTCAATCTCGGCCGGTTCAAAGCCTGTAATCTCAATGTTCAGATTACACTCTGGAAGCAATGAAGCGAGTTCACCAAGTTCGGCAGCGAGGAGGTTGCGGTCCCAGCCGGCGTTTGCAGCGATCTTGTTGTCGGCGATTGCGAGAGCGAGCTTCTCAGCGTTGCTCAAGCCAGACATCACAATGACGGGTACATCCTTTATGCGAAGCTCTTTGGCAGCTTCCCAACGGGCATTTCCGCAGATGATGTTGTAGTTTTCGTCAATTAGGATTGGGTAGGTCCACCCATATCGCAATATGACGCTTGCGAGCTGTTTGATTTGCTTCTTAGAGTGTGTTCGAGCGTTGCGCTTGTCGGGGCGTAATCTGCGAACGGCCTCCATAGTGGCGCGATCTAAGGTCATTTTGCTGCTCCTTATAAAAAAAGCAGCAACTCATATGCACCACAACAGTAGCGCTGGGTAAATTAAGAAAAAAGATTAATAACCTCAGATCTTTAAAGGCGTTTCTTGCGCCATTTTGGTTTTCTAAATCCCGAAAAGTCCAGAGCACTGCGGATCGTCTCAATCGAAATAGTCTCAGGAAAAGGTTTGTAGCGAAGCGTCGCGTCTCCGGACTGAAAATAGCATATGCCACCCCAGCGGGGCTTGCCCGACTTCTTGTATTCGGCAAGGCGCTTATTGACGCGAAAATGGACGTCCTTGATATTTTCTGTGAGTGTGGAGAGGTACTGATACTCCTCTGCCGATCGACCATATCGGTGCTCGCCATAGGATTCGAACAGCAAATCCAACGCCAGTTCTTCCAGAGGTTTTGGCGATCTATACACTTTCGACGCACTCCGTGCTCACTAAAAAACTATATAATTACGGAATTGGACAATCGCAATTCGCGTAATGGATGTTTTATGGAATGTTCATCCGAAACGCACAAAATACATGCGCTCGGAGTTGGAGGAGTAGCCCCTACGCTGAGAATGCAGCCGGGCCCTCGTCTCTATCCATTAAAAAGTTTCAACCAATCCATAGGCTTCCATCTGTGCCTGGACCAGAGCCACGTGGTGGCCTAGCACGACGATATCGTGCTTGCTGCCGTCGATACCTTGAACATGGTCGCGAAGCAGAGCTTCGGCTTTGAAGCCAAGGCTTTCGAACAGCGCGATCGCACTTTTCTGGTCGACTGTCATTTGCACCGACAGCTTTTCTAGTCCTGCACTAAGCGCGATGATAAAGGTCTCCTGCAAAAGCGCCCGACCCACCCCTCGCCCGCGGACGTCCAGCGACACCACCATCCGAATCTCTCCTGCATGGGGCGACCAGGAATGCGGGTCGCGCACGAGTGTTCCGCAACCGATCACACTGTTATTCTTGACCGCAAGCAAGCTCGTGATCGCGCCGCGCTCGATCTCGTTGATCCACGCTGAAAGAACCTTTGGCTCGCTGATATTGCGCGGCAAGAAAAGGAGATCGTGAGCCGGCAACTTCTTTGCGAAATCGAGTACGGATGGTTCGTCGGGACGCTGCATCAAGCGAATTTCAATCTCGCCGGCATCTGTCAGTACTCGCCGGGGGTAGGAACGCGTTTCAGTCATATCGATCTCCCAGCTAGCCAGGAATCCAGCTTTGGCCACAGCCTCTTGACTGCATTGGGACCCGCGACGAGGCTGACGTGACCACCCTTTAACATGACTTCTTCCTTGTCCTCGGAGCCAACCATTTTGATGAGGTGCTTCGCCGATTCGTATGGGACAATGTGGTCGTGCTCGGCGACCGCGTGCAAAACCGGCACCTTGATTTTTGAAAGATCGACGGCGCGTCCGCCGACGGACATCGTGCCGCTATACAGCTTGTTGTCCCACATCAGGTCTTTGGTGATGCAGCGAAAGTACTCGCCTGGCAGGGGGAGGATGTCGGTCGCCCAGCGATCGAACATGCGATACGATTTGACGTATTCGTCATTCCAGAGCTTTTCCCAGAGTTGTATCTGGGCCGCGCTGCGCGATGCCGGCCGAAGCATTTCGAAGGAAGACAGGATCATCTCCGGCGGCATGTTTCCCACGCTATCAATCAGCCGGTCGACGTCGAAATAGCGGCGATCCGCAAAGTTTGAGAACAGCTTCATTCCGTGAAAATCGATCGGCGTGGTGAAGCAGATCAGATTCCTCATCGGTCCGTCGTGGAAGATCGCTCCGTAGAGCAGTGACAGGACTCCGCCAAAGCAATAGCCGATCACCGAGATATCCTGTTCGCCAGAGTCTTGCTGCACGCGGCGTAGGCAATCCGGAATAAAGTCGAGAACATAATCTTCCATCCGGAGCGACCGTTCCTCCGGCCGGGGCGGGGTCCAATCCAGCATGTAGACGTCGTATCCGCGCTTCAGAAGAAATTCGATCAGGCTCTGGCCGGGCACCATGTCGAGGATGTAACCGCGATTGGTGGTCGCCATGACGATCAAAATCGGGACGCGATAGACTTCGTCGGCAAGCGGTCGGTAATGATAGAGATTCATGGTGCCGCGGGAAATCAGCACGTCCTTGGGCGTCGATCCGAGTGTCGGGCCGGATGTCGAGAAATATTCGACCCCCTTGATGCTGCGCTGAATGGCGCGCTGCACCTCGGACTGGATCTGGTCCGGGATCGAGGCAAGGTCGAAATTGGCAGCCGTACTCATGTCTGACGTTTCCGTGCCGTTGTCCGAGTGCCTAAATGCCGCGTGCGATTGTCGCTGCTGGTACTTTCTTCAATCAATTCGATGCCGATATTTCGCAGGATGCGCGGAAGCTCGACGATGCCTTTTGTCAGCGACCAGCCTGACGAGATGTAGTGGGTGCGCACACTTTCGTCACTGTGCCTGCGCGCTGCCGCGAGAATCACAACGTCGGAAATCCATTCGGGATGAAGGGCGGCCATCCGCAATGCTTGCGTCACGCCCGAGTAGTGTGCAAGCAAAACCGCCTTTCGTCCGATGCGTCCCGTGGTATCGCGGATGGCGCGCGACAATGCGCGATCGCCGTGGCTGCCTCCGAGATTAAGCAGCAGACCGGCCAGTACGGGCCGATAGCCGAGTGCCTTAAGCCAGAGCGAAATCGGCACGAGTGTGAGATCGCTCCCGAGCAGAAGGGGGACAAGAATGACAGGCTTTCCGTCTCCGTACTGGGACGCGCTTCCCGCCATGATCGACTGCCGGGCGATTGTGAGGGCCTCAAACCCGGCCCGCGCCAGCAGCGATGGCCAGTTAGCGAATAGCTCAATCGTCGAGGATGAAGAGTTCGATGCCGTCCGCTGGCGCCGAAAGCCGACCTCAGGCAACGGCAGAGCAATCTCGCTGGAAGCTGAGCCAAGAAATTCCGTGATAAGCTCGAAACACTTTTGCTGTGCTTCCCACAGCACCCGGTGGCCACCGCCGTGAATGACGACGAGCTTCGCGCCTGGAATGAGCTTCGCAATCATCAGAGAGTTCTTTGGAGGGATGAGCTCGTCGAGGTCGCCCGTCAATACCAGCGTGGGACAACGTATCGCGGTTAGCGCCTGCGAACCGTCGAATTCAGCGAAGGCCTGAAATTGAAGGTCGGCCGCGTGCAGTGGGGTCGGCAGCGCGATTTCGCGCCGCATCTGATCCTCGGCGAGCGCGCGATGCTGCTCGAGATATCCGGGAGCGTAGGTAACCTTCCAGATGCGTCTTGCCGCCTGTTCTGGCGACAGTCCGTCGAGATCGCGCATCACGCTGCTGACGGACGCATCCGCATAGTTCGCGCTCGGTCCACCGGCCATCGTCGCGCACAGCAGTAGGCGGTCTACGCGATCCGGAAATTGCCGCACGAACTCCTGCGCGATGGCGCCGCCCATTGAATAGCCAAGCAGGTGAACCCGGTCGATTTTCAATCCGTCAAGCAGGCCGGCAATATCGCGTGCCATGTTGGCGAGTGCGTAACCTTCGACCGGCTTGTCGCTCAATCCGGTGCCGCGGTTGTCCGGTGTGACAACAGTGAAGCGCTCGGCGAGCCGTTCGATAAACGTCGCCGGCCATGCCGTCGAATTGAGCCGATAGCCCATGACGAGAACGAGCGGCGGCCCTTCGCCTTGGACGCGATAGGCCAGGTTTATGCCGTTCACTTTGGCAAGACGCGGGAACATTTTTCTTTTTGCGCTCCTCACAGTCCCGATATGAGATGACCGCCATCGACAGCTAAGACGCTACCGGTCATGAACGAACTCGCGTTGGAGATGAGCAGCAACAATGGTCCATCGAGTTCGCTGAGTTCCCCAAGCCGCCGCTGTGGCACACGCTTGATCAGCGCCTGACCGTGCTCACTCTCAAAGAAATCATCGTTGAGTTCGGTGGCGAAATATCCAGGCGCGAGCGCGTTGACGCGGATCCCGTAGCGAGCCCATTCGAGCGCCAGTGCTTTCGTCATCTGGATGACGCCGGCCTTCGAAATCGCATACGGCGCGACCGCGCCAGCGACCCGCAGGCCGAGGATCGAGGCTATGTTGACGATCGATCCCTTGACTTTGTTGGCGATCATCTGCCTGGCTGCCGCCTGCGCGACCAGCCAGACACCCTTCAGGTTGGTGTCGATTACGCTATCCCAGGCGTGCTCATCCTGTTCGAGGGCAGGCTTGGTTGCCGTCACTCCGGCATTGTTGACGACCGCCCGGATCGGACCGAACGTTGTCTCGGCTTGTTCCATGGCGCCGGTAATCTTGTCAGCGACGGTGACGTCGAGCACGACGCTTTGCGCCTTTCCGCCTGATGCGTTTATGTCTGCTACTGCCGACGCCAGCGCCTCCGCCCGCCGCGCCGCGAGAGTTACCCTGGCGCCGTTACTAGCAAGGAAGCGAGCGAAGTGCCGGCCGAAGCCGCTTGAGCCGCCGGTCACAAGAATATGCTGATCGTTGATCTCAAACACAGGTACCTCCAGAAAGCTCGCCACAGTCAACATCGCCGACATCAAGAGGCCCGCCACTTGCGCTCGGCCTCATCCCATGCCGCGAGCGGTTGCAGGTCGGGCACCCAGGCGAGACCGGTCTTGCCATCGGAGGAAATCGCTTCCGTGGTGACGACCATGTCGAGCAGCGCCGGCCGGTTGGCGAGCGCACGTTCGATCGCGGGCCCGAGCTGCTCCTCGGTCTCGACGCGTTCGGCATGCATGCCGAACGATCGGGCCATGCCGGCATAATCCGCGACCTGCAGTCTCGTGCCGACGACCTTTCCATGGGTCACAGTTTGGTCGTGCACCTCGATCTGCCAGGCGCCGTTATTGGCGACAACGATTAGCACCGGCGCCTTGTGACGCACGGCGGTGTCGACTTCGATAGCATTGAAGCCGAATGCGCCGTCTCCCGTTGCCACCACGACCGGCTTGTCGGGGAAGGCGAGGCTCGCGGCGATGCCGTAGGGCACGCCGATGCCGATGCATCCGAAGGGACCGGGGTCGAGCATCAGCGGTGCGTTGAGCCCGACGCGGGCAAAAGCCAGGAAGTCACCACCGTCGGTGATGACGACGGAATCATTGCCGATCGCCTGTTGCAGCGCTGAGAGCACCTTGTTCGGGTGCAGCTTGCCGTCCGAGCCATTTGGCGCAGTGGCCATGCTGTGCTGCAACTTCTTGGCACGCTCTTCGTGACCGGCGCGGAATTTTGCCGCCCACTGCCGGTCCACTCCCGAGACCCGGTTGCCGGCGTGCTCGACCATCGCGCGCAATGTCTCTGAAGGAGATGCGAGGATCTCCACTGCGCCACGCCTGTTGTCGCGCATCTCTGACGGCGTATCACTGATGCGAACGAACTTGGCAGACTGAAATACAGCGGGCGAGCCATAGGCAAGCTGGAAGTCGAGGCGGCGGCCAACGGTCAATACCACATCAGCATCGCTCATCACGGCGCCACGCATCGCGCCGACGACGGACGGATGGCTGTCCGGCACCAGGCCGCGGCTTTCACCGGTGTCGAGATAAACAGCGCCGAGCCGGTCCAGTAGCGAGACCAGTTCAGGGCCCGCACCGCGGGCGCCGCGACCGGAAATGACTAGCACGCGGCGGGCCGACCACAGAACGTCAACCGCGCGGGCGACCTGAGCGCGATCGGGCCTCATCACCACACGTGGCTTGGCATTGAGATGCTCCTCAAGCTGCAACGCCTTCGGTACGATGCCGCGCAGCGTATCGGTCGGAAAATCGATATAGGAAGGACCGGGCTCGCCGCCTTCACCGAAAGCGCGCGAGACCGCTTCGTCCAGCTCCTGCAACACCAGCGAAGGTTCCCGCACGGTGCGGGCGTAGCGTGTGATGGAGCGAACCAGCTGCGTATGGTCCATGTCCTGCAAGCCGCCGCGATTCTCCTGCGGGCGTGGGTTGCCGCCGGAAATCACCAGCACCGATGCGCGCGACACATGCGCGTTGGCGATGCCGGTGATGGCATTTGTCATGCCGGGACCCGCCGTCACCAGAGCCACGCCTAATTCGCCGGTCAGTTCGTTATGGGCTTGCGCCATATGAACAGCAGCGCGCTCGTCGCGCACGTCAATGATTCGGATGCCTTCGGCGTCGAGCCGCATCCAGATCGGCATGATGTGGCCGCCGCAGAGCGCGAACACACGCTTGACACCGCGACGCTTCAATAGACGGGCGATCAAGTCAGCGGCGCTATCGGGAAGGGCTTTCATGGCAAAAACTCCGGTGAGATTTGAGCTACATGGATTGGACCTGGGAAAGCCAGGCGACGAGAAGCGACACAGTCAGGACGGCGAAAACGTGGGAAGCTAGAATCGAGCCCGAGGTGACACCCGCTTCGAGCCCATATAGCTTCGCGATGGTGAAGGGACCCGAGCCGATCGGCAGCGCACTCAGGATCACCGCAGAGTGCGACCACAGCGGCGGCATCGAGAAGACGTGGAATGCCAGCAGTGCAGTCACGGCGGGCTGCAGAATGAGTTTCAGCGCAACCAGAATCGAGATCGAACGCAGATCGTGGGTGACGACGCGTTCCTGCGCCAGAAACAGCCCGATGCAGACGAGTGCGGCTGGCGAAGCGGCTCCCCCGAGCAGCGTTGTGAAGTTCGTAAACGGCGCCGGCACGGAGATCCCGCTCATGCCGACGGCGAGACCTGCAACCGGCGCAACAAAAAGCGGGCTGGAGAGGATCGCGCGCGCAACCCTGGCGGCGGTCGACCAGACACTGTCGGTTTTCTGGAGATCAATTTCGACGATGACGATTGCAAACAGGAACAGCACGCAAGCCGTGAACAGGGTCGCGATGATGGATGCAGGCGCGCTCTCGGGGCCGAACACCAATAGGCACATCGGGATGCCCATGAAGCCGACATTGCTGTAGCCCGCATCCAGCCCCTCGATGCTAGCATTGGCCACCCGCCTTCCGCGAAGGCG
This sequence comes from Bradyrhizobium sp., assembly GCA_035308285.1. Taxonomy (GTDB): domain Bacteria; phylum Pseudomonadota; class Alphaproteobacteria; order Rhizobiales; family Xanthobacteraceae; genus Bradyrhizobium. Next base: position 53,415 of record DATGGY010000038.1, read on the forward strand.
GCTTATCGCAAAGGCGACCGCGAAGGTGACGGCGAACCCGCCAAAAAAGGCACCAGCGAAGCCGAACTGCCTGACCTGGTCGGGCGTGATCCTTGACATCGCCGTGAACATTAGCGAGGGCAAAGCGAGGTAGATCGCGAAGCGATTGAGATTGTCGGTTGCCGTCTTGTCGAACACGCCGAAGAATCCGCAGATGAACCCCGTCAGGATCAGCGCGAAGATCGGCAATGCGGAATTCAGGACGGCTTGCATGGGTCTGGTGCTTGAAGCGGGCTGGCTTGACCGGATGGGGGGTTAGCTGGTGAATCGCTTCTTCAGTTCGCGATGAAGGATCTTGCCGGTGGCGTTGCGCGGCATGTCGTTCTCGGCGATGAACTTGTAGGAACGCGGCCGCTTGAAGCCAGCCATCCGCTCCTTCGACCATGCGATGAGTTCGCCTTCCTGAAGGGTCGCGCCGTCGTGCAGCACGATGACGGCGTGAACGCTCTCACCCCATTTCTCGTCGGGCAGTCCGATCACGGCGACGTCCTTGACCAGCGGGTGCGCGCCGACCAATGCCTCAACCTCAGACGGATATATGTTCTCGCCGCCGGAGATGATCATGTTGCTCTTACGGTCGGACAGATGGATGTAACCTTCCGCGTCGCGCCGGGCCATGTCGCCGACCGAGCAGTAATCGCCGCGGAAAGCTTCCCTGGTCTTTTCCGGCAGGCGCCAATAGCAGTCGAAGGTGTGAGCGTTGCAGGAATAGAGCTCGCCGGATTCTCCGTCCGGCACCTCGTCGCCGGCTTCATTGAGGATCTTGATCGGAGCCGCGCCAACGCATTCACGACCGACCGAACCGAGCTTGGTGAACTGCTCGTGCGGATGCAGCATGGTCACCCAGCCGGTTTCCGTCGCGCCATAGAGCTCGAACAGGCCGGAGTTGGGAAACATCTCGATGACCTCGCGCTTGGTCTCCGGACGGGCCGGCGCGGATGAGATCATCAGCTTGGTGACGGCGTCGAAATTGAACTTGCTGCGGACCGCCTGCGGCAGGCCGAGCATCATGATGTAATGGGTTGGCACCAGTGAGGTGAAGGTCGAGCCGCCTTCGGCCAGGGTCCTGGCGGCATGTTCGGGATCGAAGCTTTTACGCGAATAGATCGAATTTACGCCACCGCAATAGCCGAATGCACCGAAGAAGTTCAGCGAATTGGCATGACACATCGGCATCACCAGCAGTGCGCCATCGTTGCGATGCAGGCCAAGCTCAATCTCGGTGACCATCGACAGCAAGACGGCGCTGCGATGGCTGCGCACCACGCCTTTGGGATTTCCAGTGGTGCCCGACGTGTACATCAATGTCCATGGGTCGGACAGCGCGACCGCCTGATTTGGTTCGCGTGAGCTGCCGGCCGCGAGGAAATCCTCGTAGTTGCGATATCCGGCAGGGCAGGGGCTGCTGCCGAAGTGGATGAAGCGGTCAGCCCTGATCGGCAATGCTGCGCGAATTTCCTCGACGGCGCCTGCGAGTTCGTCCTGGACGATGAAGGCCGCAGTCTCCGCATTGTTGACGATGAACTCGATTTCCTTGCCGACGAGGCGGAAGTTGATCGGCAGTGCGACAAGACCAGCCTTGGCCGTAGCCGCAAAGATTTCGCACCATTCGACGCAGTTGTAGGCGAGGATCGCGACACGATCGCCTTTGGCGAGCCCCAGGCCGAGCAGCGCGTTGGCTAGCCGGCACGAGCGGTCGTTCCATTGCGCAAACGTCATCGAGCGGTCGAGGTCGCGCGTTCCTAGCCGGTTGGGCGCGAGCCGCGCGTGCACCGACAGCATTTCCCCGAAATTCAAGAGGTCCTTCATGGCTAACTCCTCGAATCCTTCACAAAGTAAGAGTCGTTCAGTGCAACAATCCGATTGAAATCCACGGCACGGCTGCAATCACGATGGTGCCGATAAGAAGCGCCAGCATGTAGCCGAGCATTGGCTTGATGCCTTCGTCGGGCGCGATACGGCTGATCGCGCAAGCGGCGTAGTAACCGACGCCGAATGGCGGAGCGAATAGGCCGATGCCCATCGCGAGGATCACGACCATCGCGTAGTGCACCTCATGCACGCCGACCTGCTTTGCGATCGGAAATAGCAGCGGTCCAAACAGAACGATGGCCGGAATGCCCTCGAGCACACTGCCCAATATGATGAAAGCAACGATCGTTACCGCGAGGAACATGGGCGCCCCTCCAGGCAAGCCGGTCATGAAACTGGCAAGCGAGGTCGAAAAGCCCGACTGCGTCAGCGCCCAGGCCATGCCGGTGGCGGCACCAATGATCAGAAGGATCGCCCCGGACAGCGCGGCCGTCTCGGTCAGCATCGGATAAAGCCGGCGCCAATCGAACTTCTGGTAGATCAGCAGGCCCGCGAAAGCCGCGTAGACGATACCGATAGTCGAAACCTCGGTTGCAGTCGCGACACCACCAACCACGGCCGCGCGGATCAGGAAAGGCAAAGCGATTGCGGGCAGCGCGACCAAAAAAGTTCGGCCGACGTCACCCCAGCTCGCGCGCTTCACGTGCGAGAGGTCTTCCTTGCGGTAACGCTGCCAAACTACGATGCAGAGCATGACTGCAAGCACGAGCCCGGGCAGCAGGCCGCCGGTGAAGAGCGCCGCGATCGAAACGCCCGTTACCGATCCTATGGTGATGAGCACGAGGCTAGGTGGAATGGTTTCGGTTTGCGCTCCGGTTGCCGACAGAAGAGCGACCAAGTCACCTGGCTTCGCGCCGCGCTCGACCATTTCAGGGAACAGCACCGGTGCGACGGCGGCCATATCGGCTGCCTTGGCGCCGGAAATTCCCGACACCAGGTACATCGCCGCGACCAGAACATATTGAAGGCCGCCGCGGACATGCCCAAGCAGGGTTGCGAGAAAGGCCACCATGGCACGCGCCATGCCGGTCATCTCGATCAAGAGGCCTAAGAAAACAAACAGCGGCACTGACAGAAGGATGAGGTGGCTCATGCCCTCGTCCATGCGGCCGATAACTACGGTCGACGGCGTGCTGGTCGTCAGCGTGATGTAGGCGAAGGTCGCGAGGCCAAAGGCGAAAGCGATCGGCACGGCGGCGAATACCAGGATCGCGACCAGGCCAACGAAGAAGATCAGGAGATTGAGATTCCCGAGCGGGATCAGCACGGGGCTCAAGGCATAGAATGCGGCGGAAGCGGCCGCGACCAGACCGACGGCGCTTGCCGTAAGTCCCCATCGGCCCGACGACAGCAGCCGAAGCAGGGCAATCAGCAGCATCAGGCCGAGCCCGATCGGAAGCGCCGCAGCCCGCCAGAGGCTGGAGATATCGAGTGCCGGCGTCGACACGAACGATTCGTCCGAGGCAAAGTCCACGGCAGGTTCGATCACTAGCACGAGAAAGGTGAGGGGGGCGGCGATCGCCAGCACATCGAAGAAAGCCCGTCTGCGCGGATCGATCTTGCTGACGAGGGCCGTCATCCGCATATGCTCGCCGCGCTGGAGCGCAACGACAGCGCCGAGCATGGCGAGCCACAGGAACAGGATGCCTGCGAGCTCATCCGACCAGATGATCGGCCGTTGAAAGAAGTAGCGCGCAGAAACGCCGGTGAACAACACGACGATTTCCGCGACCACAAGCAGCGCGGCGATCGCAGCGACGGCTGAGCCGAGCCATTGCTCGGCTTTTTGCAGGGCGCCGGCCACCCCGGTCATCCGGGGAAGCGCGATGCCGGTTTCCTCCACGATCTGCATGGCAATTAACCGATGTTGCCAGCGTACTTCTGCAACAACGACCAGCCGTCATCGCCGAACTTGGCTTTCGCATCCTTGTAGAAGGACGTCTTGGCGAGCGCTGCCTGGAAGGCTTCGGCTTGCGTGGTATTGAAGGTCAGTCCCTTGGACTCTAGGGTTTTCCGGTACTCCGCATTGGCCTGAACGATGTCCTCGCGCTGCTTCTTGGCAGCAGCGTTGAAGTGCTTCTGCATCACTTTCTGGGCGTCCTGCGGTATCGTCTTCCAGATTCTGTTGCTCGAAAGCAGCCAGAAACCGTCCCAGGCGTGATTGGTGAGCGAGCAGAATTTCTGTACTTCGTAGAATTTCGCAGACTCAATAAGCGCCAGCGGGTTTTCCTGACCGTCGGCGATCTTCGTCTGGAGGGCAGAGTAGGCCTCGTTGAGCGGGATGCTGACAGGCGCCGCGCCGAGCGCTGAAAACATTGATACCCACAGCGGCACGACAGGCACACGGATCTTGAAATTCTTGAGATCGTCCGGCGTGTTGATCGGACGCGTGCTGCTGGTGATCTGGCGGAAACCGTTGTCCCAGACTGCTTCGAAGGGGACGAGACCGACCTTCTCGATGTTGGTGCGGATGAACTTGCCGACTTCGCCATCCATGGCGGCCCACACCTTGTCGTAGCTGGTGAAGGCAAAGCCGACGCCGGTCAGCGATGCGGTCGGTATCAGCGTCGAGAGCACCGTGCCCGGCATGGTCGCAAGCTCAAGCGCGCCAGACCGCAGTTGGGTCATCATGTCGGTATCGCTGCCGAGCTGATTGTTGGGGAACAGGCTAATCGCAAGCTGACCATTGGTCTCGGCGGCGATGGCCTCGATGGCCTCTTTCAGGCGGATGTTGACCGAATGGGTCGCCGGCAGATCGTTGCCGAATTTGAGCTTGAGCGGGGCGGCTTGTGCCAGCACCGCGGGGCTCTTCAAGAGCGACCCGGCTGCAACAAGTCCAACGGAAGACTTCAAAAGAGAACGGCGGCTAACCCTAAGCATGACATTCCTCCCTCTAAATTCCGCATTTGCGCGGTTAACTATTAAATTCGAATTCCGAATTCATATTCTGAATTCGAATACAAAGCAATAGATTTTTTTGCGACGCAGTGATAAGGAGACGCAGACGTACCTTTCGGAGAACGCATGGCCCAAGTCCAAAGCCAACCGACCCTGGTGGAACAGGTTGTAAATGCTATTGTTTCTGAGATTGTGGATGGCGATCTGCCAGCCAATTCGCGCCTGATCCAGGACGAACTGGCACGCGCCTATGGGGTCTCCCGCCAGCCGGTCCAGCAGGCGCTGCTGCTTCTTCGAGACCGCGGGATGGTCCGGGAGGCTCCTGGGCGTGGACTTATTGTCTCGCCGCTCGATGTCGACTTCGTCCGAAACCTGTACGAAATGCGGGCGGTGTTGGATGGCCTTGCCGCGCGGCTTGCGGCGGAACGAGGTTCGGAGCGTGCAAGGGTTGAAGGACCAGATTATCTTGAGGCGGGACGCGCGGCGGTCAAGAGCGGCTCTCTGCATGAGCAGATCGAAGTGGACATGCGCTTCCATCGCTTCATCGACGACTTGTCCGGCAATTCGCTGATTGGCGAAACCACCGCGCCGCATTGGCCCTACCTCCGCCGAGTCATGGGTGAGGTGCTACGCGACGATGTCCAAATGCCGCAAATGATCCTTGAGGAACACGTCGCGATCCTCGATGCTATCATCGCAGGCAACGGTGGAGAAGCAGAGGCGCTTAGCCGCGTGCATATCTCGAAAGCGGCAAAAATTTTTGTGCAGCGCCTTCAAGCGCAGAAGGTAGCCGCCGACGAAGAGATGCGGCAGCGTCCAACACGGCGCATCCGGTAAGCAGTGCATCGGCCAGCGCGATTGCTGGCACGGCGAGCATTGCCGAAACCGAGGCTTGCAACGTCAGTGGCCCTCAGCTGAAGTTCGCCGTCAAGGGCGGCATTCGGCTTTTCGCGTGGACGCCGACGAGACCTGTCGGCATGCCCGATTTGATTTAACCGACAAAATTCCAGTTCGTCATCAATCTCAAGACCGCCAATGAACTCGGCATTACCATTCCGCCTTTGTTGCTGAGCCAAGCCGACGAGGTGATTAGCTGACGAGCACGTGGCGGCCGCTTCTGGCACCTGGGCTCGTTGCAAGCGCTTGGCACTATCGCCGTGACGCATCGAGTAAGGCTCAGCAATGTCAGGTTATGGTACCCTTTGAGACATCCTGACCGGAGCCGACGATGTCCGATTGTTGGGGCAGACCGGAAGTGAGCGATGCAGGGTTAAAGTGACGCGATTGACCCATCTGCGACATCGGCCGATCGCCGACGTCCAGTTTGGACAAAGCCTATTTCACAACCAGACGCTTCGTGGGCGCTATCGCGGCAGGCGCGGTCGGGGAAACGGTGAACGTCAACCACGTATTCCATCCCGACGGACGGTTGGCTGCACGCCTATCGGACCCACTAGAGACGAGTCCGAACCCGGCTGCAGCGTCGGGAAGTTTCTGGGTGCCCGATCAGGGGTTAATCCCAACCCGGCGTCACCTGTCATCGGTCAAAAAAATGAGAGGCTCCAGCGGCTTTCGACCGCCTCGTCCCTACTGCGCCCCGGGCTATTCGGGCAACCCCGCTTTCCGAAGACCCTCAATAAACAGCTTTGTGTTTTTGGGGGCCGAGGCGATATACGTAGACATTGTGAAGGCGGGATCGATCTCAAGCACACGCGCCGCCGCCTCGTGCGCCTCAGCGTCACGTCCGAGATGGGCGAAAGCGGACGCGAGACAGCGGTAAGTTGCCACATAGTGGTTGTGACGAAGGGATTTCTTCCCTACGACGATCGCCTCGTCAAAGCGACGAAGCTCAATAAAGGCCAGCCCAATGCCAGTAAGCGTGTGTTGTAGCATCGGGTCTACCGGGCTCACGCGAACGGCACGTTCAAAGCTCCGGATCGCTTCCTCCTGCAGCCCCGCAATTCTATAGACATGGCCTCTGCCGGTCCATGCGAGCCATGAATTTGGGTTGAGCGCGACCGCCCGGTCAGCCATTTCGATCTCGGCTTCACTATCGCCGACCATGAACGCCGAGATTGTGGAAGCCCTTGCTAACGTGTCCGGATCACTATCGTCGATGCTCAATGCCAAACGCGTAAGCCGAACTGCTTCCTTGCGGTCGAACTGGGGATCGTTGCTATAGCCCAAAACGACGTTGAGCATATGACAGAGACCTGCCAGAGACGCGACAGAGCCGAACCGAGGGTCGAGCTCCAAGGCGCGATGAGCCAGCCTTATCGCCTCGGCAAACCCTTCGCGGGTCGTCAGGTAGAACTGCGGCATGGCACGGAAATAAAAATCATAGGCGGTGAGGTTCTTTGGTCGTCGCCGCGTCGCCATTTCAATTTCTGTTTGAAGCATCTTTGGCTCAATGGCTGAGACGACGGCGATGGTTACTTCGTCCTGGAGAGCGAAAATGTCGGTCAGGTCACGCTCAAACCTGTCCCCCCATAGATGCGCGCCTGTAACCGCATCGATCAACTGCCCTGTGATGCGAACTTTCCCCGACGCCTTCCGCACAGACCCCTCGAGGACATAGCGCACGCCGAGCCTTCGCCCGACTTCCTTGATATCGACTGCTCGGCCCTTGAAGGTGAAGCTCGAATTGCGCGCGATCACGAACAGCGACTTGAAGCGCGACAGCGCGGTGATGATGTCTTCGACGATACCGTCGGCAAAGTATTCCTGCTCGGGGTCGCCTGACATGTTCTGGAACGGCAGCACGGCAATCGATGGTTTAGCTGGTAGTGCGAGAGATTGAGCAACATCGATGGACATGAAATTTGACGGCGCTTCTACGTGAATTTGGGAACTTGGTGGCGCGATGACCGGCAACGTAGGCAACCCGGTATCCGTTTCTCGCACCGACACCGGCGCAACGAAGAGGTAGCCGCGTCGCGGCACGGTCTTGATGATGCGCTGGTCACCGTCGCCAAGGGCCCTACGCACTTCACTTACGCAATGCGTGAGCGCGTCATCCGTGACAAAGGTGTTCGGCCAGACGGTCTTGACCAGCTCGTCTTTGGAGACGAGGCGTCCGGGGTTCTCCAACAGGTAGTGCAGGACGTCGAAGCTCTTTGGCCTTACATCGATCTGTTGATCTCCGGCCCGCAAACAGCAACGCGCGAGATCGAGGGTAAAGCCCGCAAACTCGAACACCCTACCCACGAGCGATGAATGCATGCCTCGACTCCTGTGTCGTCGCCTCGGTCGAATTACAGCACTTTTTCCTGACTCTTACAGCCCTTTTACAGGACAGGAGAAACCGCGGGTCCCCATACTGACAACGCTTTGTATTGATTCGAAATGTGTCAGCTATTGGACCCCTCATCCCCTACAACATTTGGAGCGCAGATGGCCGCAATCGCAAGAGCTCTTGCCCGCGTTTTTTCCACAACCTTCCCTTACCTCGAAGTTTTCAAACAAGTCGCCACCTTTTGCGGAGCTGTCCTGCTAGTAGCTATACTGCTGGCAACCTATGGTCTGGATTTGAGCGCCGGATTTTTCTGACGACACCAACGACCTCTCGCCGTCCGGATGTACGCGGTGTACCTCCAAAGGTATACTGAGTTCATCGTTACACTCCCGCGCGGAGATGCGTCAGGTCCCAGGCCAGAATGACCGCTTATGGCACGTTTCGGACATGCTGCGGTGGTCGCTTGATGTCCGTTCCTAGGGGAAGACCGGAAGTGGTCGACCGACTGCCAAAACGACGCGATTGACCCAAAGCGGTCATCGGCTCACTGGAACGCTGGAACGGTGGCCGAAGATTACGCGGCGCTTGCCACCCGACCATCGATCTCAGTGCGAAGCGCCACAAAATCGATGGGTTTCGTCAGAAGCGCCTCAGCGCCGCCTTCCAGGGCTTTCCTCCTGGTGTCGGCGTCGCCGTAGGCCGTGATCATGATCACGGGGACGTCCGGCCGCGCGGCTTTCGCCTTGGGTAACAGCTCAAGGCCGCTCATCCCCGGCATGTTGATGTCGGACAGGATCAGGATCAGTGATTCGCTTGCGGCGTCGCTGATGTGTTGCAGGGCGCTAACAGCCGACTGTGCGAAATCCATCTTGAAACGATTGTCGCGCAGATCGCGTCGGAATTGCTGGCGAAACAGCATCTCGACATCGGGCTCATCATCAACAACGAGAACAAGGTAGCTCATGATTTGACCCCGGCTTTGCTGAGGGCGGCTTTGCGCGGAAGTATAACCTTGAATTCGGTAAACTCGCCGGGCTGGGTCTCGACGTCAATTGATCCGGCATGCTGCTTGACGATAATGTCGTGGCTCAACGAGAGACCAAGACCCGTTCCTTCGCCGGCGGGCTTTGTCGTAAAAAACGGATTGAACATCTTTTCCTTCACCTCGGGCGGAATGCCGGTGCCACTGTCGCGAATTCTGATCTCCACGCTGTCGCCGAGGTTTTTGGTCGCGGCAGCAAGTGTTGGCTCATAACCATCGCCGTTGGCCCCGCCCTTACGCTTGGTCGCCGCGTAGAAGCCGTTGGAAATCAGGTTCAGGAACACCCGTGTGATTTCCTGGGGAAACACATCCACCTCACCGGCGTTCGGATCAAAGGACCGCTTCAGGGTGATATTGAAGCCCGGCCTCTCGGCCCGCGCTCCGTGATAAGCGAGGTTGAGGCTCTCTTCGACGAGGGCGTTGATATCGACAGGTCTGTGCTCGCCCGAGCCTTGGCGGGAGTGAAGCAGCATGTTCTTGACGATCGTGTCTGCGCGCCTGCCGTGCTGGACTACCTTTTCGAGATTGCCCATCAGCGTCTGCGTCAGCTCGGCGGTTTCTGCCCGCGTCTTGTTGTCGAGCGTCGCGGGCTTGAGCACATCCTTCAGTTCCTCGACAAGTTCCATCGACAGGGCCGAGAAATTATTGACGAAATTGAGCGGGTTCTTGATCTCATGCGCAATGCCAGCAGTGAGCTGTCCCAGCGAGGCGAGTTTCTCCGTCTGGATCAGTCGATCCTGTGCAGTCTGCAGATCGCGCAATGCCGTCTCGGCCGAGTCGCGCGCCGCGCGGATCGCTTGCTCGGCACGCTTCCTCTCCGTGATGTCGCCGTAGATCATCACGAAGCCGCCACCCGGCACCGGACTCCTGCGCGCTTCGATGACACGACCATCGGGACGGGCACGCTCGAAGCGCATTTCCTGCTTGGTGTCTTCGACGCCGCGGCTCAGTTCCGCCACGAGATCGGCCGAGCCGTATTCGCCGCGCGCCGCGAGATAACGGAAAATCTCGGCAAAGCTCGGCCGTTCGGCGAGGAAGGTATCAGGCAAATCGAGGATCTGTTGGTAATTCCGATTCCACGCGGCGAGGCGCGTTGCGGCGTCGAACATCGCGACGCCGTCGCCCATGTTGTCGAAGGTGACGCGAAGCTCGGCCTGACGCTCACGCAACTCGTCGAACAGCCGCGCGTTCTCGATAGCGATCACCGCCTGGTCGGCGAAGCTGCTGGCTAGCTCGATCTCTTTGTCCGTGAAGGGTTCGACGCGCGTGCGGTGAATCGTAAATATGCCGATCAAGGTTTGCTCGCGGAGTAGCGGAATGCCGAGCATCGTGCGGTGGCCAAGGATCTTTTGTCCCTCCCTGTAGGTGTATTCTGGATCCTGCAGCACATCGGGAATGTGGACTGGTCGACGATCTGCCGCCACCCGGCCGCTTGTCGTGCCGCGGTCGTCTGTCAGGGGATGGGTGAGGATGAATTTCTTTCCCTCCGCCGAAAGGCCGCGCGCTGCGACCAGGTGATATTTATCATCTCGCTGCCGGAACATCGTTGCCTGGTCGGCGCGGCACAGGCGCGCCACCGTCTCCACCAGCGTGTCGAGAACCGTCTCGAGATCAACGGAAGAGCGGCTGATGATCTTGAGCACATCGGCGGTCGCGGTCTGCTGCTGCAGCGATTCCCGTAAATCCTCCGTTCGCGCCTGTACTTCGTCGAACAGCCGAACATTCTCGATGGCGATCACGGCCTGGTCGGCGAAGGTTTCGGCCAGCTTGATCTGCTTCGCGGTAAAAGGACGCACTTCGGTGCGGCGGATGGTAAGTGACCCCGTCGCCTCATGCTCACGCAGCAAGGGAACCGAGAGAATTGTCCGGTGACCCATCCGCCGCGCCATCGCGGAACCATCGGGAAACTCAGCTTTCGCTGCTTGCAGGTCGTGTACATGAACCGCCTTGCGGTCCACTACCGCGCGTCCGGAGCTCCAACCGCGGGTCAGCGGCCATTTTTTTAGATCAACTGGAATCGGGCCATGGTGGGCGTTAAAGGCGAGCCATTCACCCTCGCGCAGCAAAATCACGGCGTCGTAGGCATCGCAAAAGCGACAAGCCGACTCCGCCAGAGTGTTGAGCACTTTCTGCAAATCGAAGGTCGAGCGGCTGATGACCTTGAGAACATCAGCGGTTGCGGTCTGCTGCTGAAGCGAATCGGTCAGCTCACGCTTTAGACTTACAATTTCCTCCTTTAAATTGACGTTACTTGTCGCACGCTTGACGGCTGCCGCGCGCTTACCGGCCGCTCCTGGCTTGCGCGCCGCCGGGGGCTCGCGAATCGTCGGTCCGCGCTTTGCCATTTGGGTGCGCTCCGGCCGGGGAAAGCTGCAATAGCGTCAAAATTATAGCACCAAATTACCAAATCCGAGGGCTGCCGCATAGGTCGATCAAATGACTTCGACTTCCGGTTTTGGCACGAAGCTGCCGATCCGGGATGTCCGCAGTTCGGTCGCTAACGGGGGTAACCCGGACATGACGTGGACAGCCCGGTTCGGTCGAGAATGACCCTGAGCGGACAAAAAATCACTTGGCCTGCTTGCGGGGCTTTGACCCATCCGGGACGTTCATATCCCTACAGACACTCTTTAAACACATATTGCAGTCGGTTAGCCTGTGAATACCTCGCGGGGCATTTGGGTGACCTCGGTGTCCTGACGTTCCCATCTGAAAGGACAGCAAAATGAACCTTCTCATTATATGCGGTCGTAAAACGATACGTCTAATCGGGTCGCTTGTTTTAATCTCAGCTCTTTATGCATTCGGCAATCAGCATGCTGCGGCCGCAGAGCCTCAATTGGAAAAAGCGATCGAAGACGGGAAAGCTATTTTTGTTCATGAGACTTTCGGTGGCAACGGAATGACCTGCGATGGGTGTCACCTGAATGGCGGCGTTGGGTCAGGCAAAACGGCAAAACGGCAAACTATTCCCAGCCTGACGAACGCCGCGACGATTTACCCGCGATTCGAGGTCAGGAAGAATAAAGTGATCACTTTGGAAGAAAAGATTCAAAACTGCGTAGCGGGTGCACTGCAGGGGAAGCCACCAGCGAATGGTAGCGAACAAATGACGGACCTCGTTACGTATGTCACGTCCCTTGCTCAGGGTAAGCCGGTCAATCTGGGTGGGAATCCAGAGTAATGCGCAGGAGCGTGTTCTTTCAGCTCATGGCCAATTCGCGACCGCCCGCAACGCCTATCGTGACTTCGGCTGTCGGAGATAAACCTGACATCATCCGCACCGAGCGAAATCGACACTGTTGACCCATATGCGACGTTGGGATGATCCGACCGACCTTCACCTTTTGACCCAGATCAATGCCGGCCGCCGCTGGAGCGTGAGAAGGTGCGAGCCATAAAGGCGCCCACCATCGGACTGCTGTGAGTTCGCAAGGCGTGGTTTGGCCTGCAGCGTTCGATGCAAGGGTGTCCACGCTTAGGGAGGACGCCCATGACAGTCAAAGCCATCTTGTCCCGCAAAGGCAATGCCGTCATCACGATCAAGCCGACGGTGCCGCTTAGTGATGCCGTTAAAGTCCTCGACGAACATCGGATCGGCGCCGCGGTGATCACCGATGCTGATCAGCACATAGTCGGGATTTTGTCCGAACGCGATATCGTGCGCACGCTCGCTCGGAATATCCGAGCTGCGGGCGCCTGTCACCTTTGCGACGAGGCCGTTGGACAAGTGATGACGCGGGCGGTCGAGACGTGCACGCCATCCGACACAATCCACGTGATCATGGAGCGGATGACCACGGGCAGGTTTCGCCATCTTCCCGTAGTTGAGGGCGGCAAACTCGCCGGAATCGTCTCGATTGGTGATGCGGTCAATCATCGACTCCGAGAAATGGAGCTCGAATCGAAAGCCTTACATCAATACATCTTGACGGCTTGACGGGCCTCGCCGCCGCTTAAGTAATCTCTATGGTCTTTTCATCCTCAACCTCCTAGTGATTACGCGCTGGAATTCTTTGTTTCAAAGATTTGCCCCGACGACTTCCGGTTATGGCACTTTTCGGACGTCAGAGGTCGAGCTGAGAACGTCAGCTCTTTGGGGCAGAACGGACATCCCGCAGCCAGGCCGCGAGTGCTGTGAACTCAATTGGTGTGAACTTTTACGCCAATAATATATGGTCGACCGACGTTCCCCAGCTTGAATAGTGAAGAACTTTACCGTTATCGAATTCATTCGATGCATAAAATCCATTTGCATGGGCAGGATCAGCCGTAGCCGTTGAGTAATCGCCCCAGCGACCGACGGGGTCATGCGCTGGATCAATATAAGCCGCCACGCTGTCGTGATAATCGATCGGTGCGTGGAAGGTCGGTGTAGCAGTATTGGAGGCGCTGCCTGCCCCTTGCCAGAACGTGAAGTAGTCCGCAGCATACATGTGAGAACCGCTCACATTAAAATTGAAAAGTACATCACCGGCAGCATCAACAGCTACCGATCCATTAAAAGTCGCGGCTCCAGCCGTAGCCCCTGTTGTTGCCAGGAGGCTATTGAGGTTTCCGGTGTGCAAGACTGTCGGAGTCGTCAGCCCGCCAGACGAATTGAAGGCGCTCATATCGAGTTCCGCCCACTCAACCGATGGGGTTGCGCTCGAACTGCTGGGCTTTCCCTCAAAAACAACATAGAGTTTCTGATTGGTTGAATCGTAGGCGGCGCTTGTTATTCTTCCATCGCCAGCATCCAATTTATACTTGGTGCCGTACTGACCTGCAGAATAACTGCCGTTCCCAAAATCGATATTCCCAAGAGATACGGTCAATGGAGTCGTGTTAGAGCCTCCGGTCGATTCAAAAATGCTCAGGCTGTTATGGGTATCGGAAACTAAATATTCTCCGCCGCCGGCGATCGCCGCCGTCTGATAGGACGGGCTCGCGTACGCCGTCGAGTTGACGAGATTTGAGGTGCTTCCAGTTGTATATAGCCCATCGTCTAAGACTGACAGCACGCTCCCCTGGTAAGAGCTGGATGCTGAGAATTGGTTTGTCGACACATAAATATTATGTCCGTCGACCGATACTAGCGGCTGGTCCGCCCAAGTTGTGGTGCCGTTTAGATTGAATGTTGTCGAAGCCGCTTCGAATTGCCAATTGGCCGATGCTAAAGATGTCCCCGCGAGGTCTGATTGAGATACAGCCAACAAAATGTTGCTGGAGGTCAAATTATTGCTGACCTCATCGACAGCAACAACAAATTGGTGATGGACGGCATCGTAGAGGACCCTAGGATCCGTTAAGAAGTATCCCGAAAGCATCACAGAACCAAAGAACGTATTCAAAGATTCAGTCTGCGGACTGGTTCCTTGCAGTGTGGTGATTTGAATGGCGTCGTTCTCAGCGGTAATGACAACGTTCGCTCCTGCCGCCAGAGCATTATCAGGGGGATAGTATCCGCCGCTTTGCGCGAATGTTATGCCATCCCAATGATAATCGACGTCGGTTATCGTCGACGTGCTGTTAACAAGCTGCGTGGACGATCCCGAGGTTGTTGTCGTGGCATGGACCTGTAGAGATACCTGCGCTGGAAAATCCGCCGTTGGAAGAAAATTGAAAGTATCCGCTTGCGAGTTGTAGTCTGGAAAGAGGTCGTGAAAGCTAACCCTATCGTTGCTGCCGAGATCTAGACCCGAATTGCTGTCCTGAAAATGTTTTTTCATTTTCCACCTCTGAAATCTGTAGGGACGGCACTAATTCTTTGAACACCCATCCTAATATTCTCAAATCGGTCCCGACTGAGTGTACCGGTATGTTAGGTCAACGTCGCCAGTTGCGCCAGCCAAGTGCGAGTTTGCAGTGCACACTACGGCACTAAGGTAAACTATAGGTGAGCGAGTGGCGGTAGCTTACGGATTTTTTCAATATTGCCGGAGCCTTTTTGGCTCGCAAGATTCTGCCCATGCTTTTATTGGCTGTCGGTGCCTTATCTCTAAGCACCAGCCAAGCCGTCAGTATTTGCCTTGGGTCATTCCGGACAGTTCGTCTGAGTCGAGAAGAACGTCCGGTCCTGGCACCTTTGAGACATCCCGGCTGCATTGGGTAATGTCCGCTTTCAGGGTGCCGGAAGGCATTTGCTCGCACTGAGTTCTTCTCAGTTTGACCCAACTGCGACATGAGCGGGAGCAATTTGTGCGACGCACAGCTTATGCACTAGACGGATCAAACGGCTATCGGATTTATGCGCAGGCCTACTCGTGCTTTGGGCCGATACGTCGAACAGAGGAGCTAGAGTCATTGGGGATCAACGAATGTAAGTCAGCCGAACATGCGAAACCCATCCCTGAGTATTCGTATCGATCTGGACATGGAATGCAGCATCGGTCCCGGCAGATCCGATTGCTTGAGAAAATTCATACGTGCGGTTCGATCTCAGCGGCTGGCCGGGCGATGGGGATGTCTCACAGGCGAGCCTGGGTTCTGGTAGACGAGATCAATCGAATCTGCGGACGCACGGCGATGAACGGCAAGTAGGCGGAAAAAACGGCGGCGGCGCTATCCTCACGCCGTTTGGCCGTTCGCTCGTGGCGAGTTACCGGAAAATCGAGCGCTCCGCGGAGGGCGCTGCCCGCAAGGAGCTTCTTGCGTTGCCGGCGAGCATGGGTGCTCGAAAGAAAGCCTGAGCCGTTGGCAATTGGCATCGCTAATGTAGCGATAGGGACAATAAATCGATTTGGTCCCCAACTGTTGCCCAATTGCCCTTTGTGACCGGTTCCATCGGCGCTTTATTCGTTAGATATAGAGAAAAATCAGACAGGTTTCTGCCGGGGTCCGTGGTCAAAACTGGGGGTTGTCAAGATGAGAAGAACGGTCGTATTTGTGCTCGCTGTGGCGAGCCTGGTTGCTACCAACGCACGCGCCGCGGATATGGGCTGGTTTATGGCTCCGCCGCAGTTCAAGGATCCGCTTCCCGACAGTCTGACCTGGTACGGCGTTACGATTTTCGCGACACTTGACGTCGGTTATGCCTACCAGACCAACGGCCGTCCGCTTGGCGCGGTGGTCTCGGGTCTTGAATTCATTCCGTTCACGGCCACCCGGAACTATACGGGCCAAAGGATATCGACGATTGCCGAAAGTGGTCTGACGCAATCGAATGTCGGTGTGAAGTTCGATGAACCGCTCGGCCTCGGCTGGAGCGCCGTCGGCTGGGCCGACACGGGTTTCGATCCGCTGACCGGAAAGCTCTCCGACGGTTGCAGCTCGTTTATTCAGAATGCGGGCGTTCCCTATAACCAGCAAAATTCAAATAATGACACCGGCCGCTGCGGCCAAGCGTTCAACGGCCAGCTGTTTGGCGGTGTAAGCAACAAGCAATACGGAACGCTGACGATCGGCCGGCAGAATTCATTCCAGCTCGACGCCATCACCGCTTACGATCCGTTGGCCCTTTCCTACGCCTTCTCGCTGCTCGGCTATTCCGGCACCAATGCCGGCTCCGGCAGCACGGAGGCCGCACGCTGGGATAACTCGGCCAGATATGTCTACGATTTCGGGCCCGTCAGCGCCGGCGTCATGTATTCAAACGGCGGCAGCAGTACCGGCATGTTCGGCAGCGGCTATGGCCTTTTCATCGGCGGAAACTACAGAGGCCTCTATGCCGAAGCGGTCTATTCCAAGGAGCACGGCGCCGTAAACCTGCAGACCGCGGTCAATGACACTCTCGGAAGTCAGACCTTTGCCGCCAGCATTTCCGACGACACAATGTGGTCGGTCATGGGCAGGTATACCTTTGAGTTCGGCGGCCAACCCGTGGGTGGATTGCCCGCCAAGGCACCAAAGGCCGATGTCCCCGGTGACAAGCTGACGTTTTTTGTCGGTTACACCCATGTCGATCAGGCAAATCCGAGCACCCCCATTACCTTCGGCAACGCGGCAGGCGGATATCCGCTGACCGTCTCAGCGACGCTGCCAGACAACAACGCCTTCACGACGGACAAAATCCTGCAGTTCTTCTGGGCCGGGGCGAAGTATGATTTCGCCTGGGGTCTGAGCCTGACAGGCGCTTTTTATCACGTGAGTCAGAACTCATTCGTTGCCGACAGCGCGCCCTGCGTCGCCGGCGGCGCCAGCAAACCCGACTGCTCCGGTGACTTCAACCAGGTCTCGTTCGTAGCCGACTACAACTTCACCAAGCATCTCGATGTGTACGCCGGCGTGACCTAGCCAAGGTGACGAATGGCCTTGCTTCCACATTCCCCGGCACACCAGGCGCCAAATTCGGCTTTGCCGGAAATGGAACGAGCGTCGACACGACCTCGATGATGACCGGCTTGCGAATCAAAATCTGATGCAAAAGACCAGTTAAGCGCTGGTTGGTTCGTCCGATTGAGGGCTGCTCCATGAGGGGGCAGCACTTCCGGGTTTGGCACCTTTGAGACATGCCGAGCGGTGCTGCCGATGTCTGTTCATAGGGGAAGACCGGAAGTGACCGGCACGCGGTCAAGGTGCCGCTTTTGACCCAATCGATCGTTCGATCCTTACGTCTATGCCGCTTCCGCTAGCTATTGGATGACGTCAAGTTTGACCTTTGCGATCCCACTTCCGACCATCCCAAGCGCATCAGCCGCAGAATGTGAGACATCGACTACCCGTCCGGGAACGTACGGTCCGCGGTCATTGACCCGGACTGTTACGGACTGTCCGGTCGCGACGTTTGTCACTCGCAACCGGGTACCAAACGGCAACGTAGGATGAGCGGCGGTCAAATCGTGCATATCGAACTTTTCGCCGCTCGCGGTCTGTTGCCCCTCTGTGTAGAAGCTGGCAACTCCCTGCGAGGCGATCTGTGTCGGGGCCGCATTGTTGTGCCGCGCGAACGGGGTATGCTTTTTCGCGGATGCGACACGCCTGTTGGTGACGAATGATGCCGTTCGATTGTGCTGCAGCGACGCCTGTCGACTGGGGCTAACAAATTCGGAATTCCTGGTGACAACGGATGACTGAGCGCAGGCCGCAAGCAACGCCGCCCCGAGAACGACGGCAAACAGTTGAATGACGTTCCGGACACGAGCGCCCGAGACCGAAATCGCGTCAGGAATATGATTTGCTTTAATGGCGACGTACGAAGACATGTTGCATCCCCACTTGTGCCCCCAACCTAAACCCGACCGCAATGAGGCGGAACCGTGGCTGGATGAGACCAGGCACGGCATCAGCCACGCGATTTCATTCGGGTGTGATTATTGCGCCACAACTCGACGCAAGCGCGATGTCGCCTGTTGGCACAAAGCGTCAGTTATTGCGGAGTAGCGACATGTCCGGAGTCGGGTGCACACCGGAAGTGACAGGGCGAAGGTCAAAACGACGCTTTTGACCCAACTGAGACATGGGGCCTGACCAGCTTTTGAGGTCGGTTGCTTGCTATTTCATTCGCCGGTCGATCGCAAAGTGCTAGGCTTTAAGCAATCGCAAGACGTGTTCTCGGCGGGGGTCAAATGCGACGACGCGGGTTCATCACGCTTCTCGGCGGTGCGGCGGCAGGGTGGCCGTTCGCGGCGCGCTCGCAGCAAAGACCTGCCAGCATCGGCTTCTTGGGCGGCGGTGCCGCTGATGCGAGCGCGCCGCTGATAGAAGCGTTGAAGCAAGGCCTGCGCGAAAACGGATTGATCGATGGTAAAGACTATGTGCTCGAACTACGCTGGGCGGAGGGGCACTACGAGCGTCTCCCCGCGTTTGCCCGCGAACTGGCTGACCACGGTGCTCGCGTAATCATTGTCAATACGATTGCGGCAGCCCGCGCGGCGCAGCGCGACAATTCTGTCATCCCGATAGTCATGGCGACCATGAATGACCCGGTAGGTAACGGTCTCATCGCAACCCTTGCTCGGCCCGGCGGCAACACCACCGGATTGGCAACATTGAACGAGGACGTAACACCTAAGCTTGTTGAACTTCTGCAAACCGTCCTTCCGAAGGCGACCACCATTGCTGTTTTTTTTAATCCGACAAATCCGTCAAACCTACTACTCTTGGATAGTGTTCGAGTTCAGGGTGCACCTCGAGGAATCACGGTCCAGGATTTCGAGGTGAACACGCCGGATGAACTGAACGCCGCATTCCGCACGATCGCTACACAACGACCCGATGCGTTGCTGGTCATGCCTGATACCGCTATTCTGGATTTGGGAGTGCGTATCGCGACCCTAGCCCTGCAGTATCGGATTCCGATCATTTCAACGAATTCTGACATGACCGGCGTCGGTGGCCTGATCAGTTACGGCGTGTCACGCCGTGATAGTTTCCGTCATTCAGCTTATTTTGTGAAGAAGGTCCTTGATGGAGTGAAGCCCGCTGACCTGCCGGTCGAGCAGCCAACGCGAATTCTGCTGTCGGTCAATCTCAAGACCGCCAAGGCGCTCGGCCTGACGGTGCCGCCGAGCTTGCTCGTGGCCGCCGACGAGGTGATCGAATGAACGGCGACTTCCGGTTTTGGCACGAAACGGACCTGAGCGGGCAGCCTGACGATGTCCGCTCCCGGGAGAAGAGCGGACAAAGGTGGATTTTAGCTTGGGATGGTTTGTCCGGATGTGGTAGCGGCGTGATACGGTAGAATAGAGTCTTACCAAGGGCGCGAACGCTGATGTCCCGCATCTCCTCGACGAAGGCAACGTTCTTCTACAAGCGTATCTTCCCATTTCTCTGGTTTGGGGGCCTGCTGCTCATCATTGCATTTGGACTGCTCTCACCATCGCGCGGTAGCCAAGCTTCCAATATCCCGTTTCTGATCGTGCCGGTGCTGATGGGCGTCTTCGGTTATCGGTTCATGCAAAAAATGGTGTTCTGTCTCGCCGACGAGGTGCTGGATGCGGGCGACGCGCTGGTTGTGCGCAACGGCGGGCAGGAAGAGCGCATCTCGCTGTCCGACATCAAGAACGTCAATTATTCGCCTTACATGAGTCCGCCGCAGGTCACCCTTTCGCTGCGGCGGCACACCGTGTTCGGCGACACGGTTGTTTTCTGCGGACCTGTCAGCCTAGTACCGATCTCGAGCAGCCCGGTCATCAACGACTTGATTGACCGCATTGACTCCACGCACCAAAAGCGATGATACGCGCTGGCTGCGTGGTTGCTCACCGGCTCGGATCGTCTGCAATGGCGCTAAGGGGTTGGGTTTGCGATGACTGCTTGGCACCTTTCTCGGACATGCCTGGCCGGGCCGACGATGTCCGTTGCTGGGGGTAAAGCGGACCTCCCTTGTCACACAAGCCGATGTCTGGAGATGACCCAGGCTGTGTGAAAACGTGCGAAAGCCGAGAGCGAGCAGAAATATACACTCAATTGCCCTCTCCTGATACACGCTCGCAGTGCGAGCTGATTTCTAAAATCGACGAAATCGAAACGGAGTTCCTGCGCGCAATTTGAATTTCAGAGTTTTCACACAGCCTGGACCCGCAACGGACATTTGGTGGGGAATCCCGGTCAAGAGCATTGGGTCGCCCGCCAGCCTGAGCAAGGAGACCGCACGATCATGAAGACCTTGCTGCTGCTGCTCGTGCTTTCCATGGTTGCCGTCGCGTGGGAAGCGACCGCACAGGACGCAGAATGCGTCCGCGAGCGCGCCGCCATGGTCGAAACCATCCGGGCCTACGCCCGGTCCGACGCCACTGTTTTGGGACAGCAGGGCCTGTCCGAGAGGGTCCTTGAGGCCATTGGGCAAACGAAACGGCATCTGTTCATCTCTGAGCGATCTTGCTCCATCGCATACGCGGACAGGCCGATTCCGATCGGCCTCGGCCAGACCATATCGCAGCCGTTCGTCGTGGCCTTGATGACCCAGTTGGCCGAGGTCGCGCCCGATCATGTTGTGCTCGAAGTCGGTACGGGTTCGGGCTATCAGGCCGCCATCCTTGCGCACCTAGCGCGAAAGGTCTGCACCATCGAGATCATCCCGCAATTGGCCGAGGCCGCCGCGAAAACACTCAGAGACCTCGCGTATGACAACGTGAGCGTCAGACTTGGCGACGGCTACGGTGGCTGGTCCGAATGCGGTCCCTTTGACGCCATCGTCGTGACCGCCGCGCTCGGGCAGATACCGCCGCCGCTGATTGAGCAGCTTAAAGTGGGTGGCCGGCTCGTCATGCCGGTGGGGCCCGCTTACACCACTCAGCACCTCACGGTCGTCGAAAAAATCGCCCCTGGCAAGACGACAACGCGCGCCGTCGCCCTCGTGCGCTTTGTGCCCTTTACGCGTTCACAAAATTAAAGCGAGTAACGGTCGAGTTCTTGAGGAGCAAGCTTAGGGGTTCGCCTAGCTGGAGCCTAACGGGAATGCACGCTTGGAACGGCAGCAATTGGCACAAAGCGGACGTCGTCGCTTTGTCGGTGAATGTCTGCTCATGGGGTTAAAGCGGACGAGGGCAGGCCGCTGTTCGACTTCGGCTAAGCCGCCAAACGCAGCGTGTGAGAAATGGGCGCTTACACATTTGACGAAAAAATCCCTGTTATCCCCTTAGAATTCCCTGTTTCTCGGAAGCATTTCCCTGATAGTTTGCTCAGGGAATCTGCTGAAAAGTCTGTCCGGCACAGCGGTTTCCTGCTCCAAAACTGTCGCCTTTAGGTCTGAAATCGTGATTTTCCCTGTAAAATTCCCTGTTAGCAGGGAAATTGCGCGGAGACAGGTTCGTACACCACTGCGTCGCCAGCCAATCCACCGAACCGGTCAGGATGGTCGGATGCGGATAACGAGTCGCAAATCTAGCGGAAGCGATCGGCAATGATGACGAGAAGGATGACGACAGCCGCGAGCAGCCAGGCGCGCTTTCTCTGCTCCTTGCTCGCGAGCAAGGCTGCCGCGACGATCATGAAAATACCGACCCAAGTGAGCATGCGCTTCTCCCAGGGATATACTGCCGCAGCATTTCGCACGCCTTTGCCAGGTCCTTATCGCGAAAGCTAGCGCGTGCTGTGCCGATAGCGGATTTGGCCCTTACGTGTTGGTGCGAATGGATGATCGGCGCCGTCAGCCTCCAGCCGAGCTTTCCCGTTCAGGCTGGATGAAACAAGAGGAATCGCATTGGTGATGGCTTTTCTGCGTGGCCTCGACCGCCTGATCGGTCGTGTCGTAGACGCCACCAAGTGGTTTGCGCTGCCTCTCGTGGTCCTTCTGTTCCTGCAATGGCCGTTGCGGGAATTCCTTCGCGCGTTCTCCCGGGAAGCCAACGATCTGGGGCAGCTCGCCTTTGCGTTTTTCGTCGCGGCAAGCGTCACCGCGGCGACGCGCGCGCGAACTCACCTCGCCGCCGATCTCTTGGCGCGTGGCTACTCCGCACGCGCGCGGCGGCGTCTCAATCAGATCGGCAGCGCCATCGGGCTTTTGCCGTGGGCGTTGTTTGTCCTGATTGCGGGCAAGACCACGGTCTTTTCCAGCCTTCGCGACCTTGAAGCCTTTCAGGACAGCGGCAATCCCGGCTATTTCCTGGTCAAGCTTGCCCTTTATGTCATGGCCGTCCTGATCCTTGGTCAGGCGCTCGTCGACATTTTCCGTCCTCCCGTGCTGGGCGACCGCTGATGGAATGGATCGGACTTGCACTTCTCGTGCTGGTTGGCGTAGGCATCATTGCGACCGGCCTGCCCGCCGCGGTCGTCCTTATCGCGGTGGCGACGTGTGGCGCGGTCTTCGGAATTGCGACGAGCGGCATCGATGCGGCGACGCTGTGGGCGTTGCCGAGCCGGCTGATCAATCTGTTTGAGAACGATCTGCTTCAGGCGCTGCCGCTCTACGTGACCATGGGACTGCTGCTTGACCGGCTTCCGGTCGCGGACGCGCTTTATCGCGCCAGCAACGCCGTGCTTCCGCGCAAACCGTCGGCCCCATTGGTTTCCGGCATGATGCTCGGCGCGCTGCTCGGGCCGATGAACGGTTCGGTCGGCGCCAGCGTGCTCGGCCTTTCGCGCGTGGTTGCACCGCGCCTTGCGGCGGAGGGGATACCGACGCCCAATCGGCACGCGATTGTCGCGGTCGCCAGTACGCTTGGCGTCCTGGTGCCGCCTTCGCTGGTTCTGATCCTTCTGAGCGATGCGATGCTGTCGGCGCACACCATTGCGGTGACGGCCACGGGAAGGAGCGACCGCGTCGTCAATACGCAGGACATTTTTCACGCCGCGCTCGTGCCGGGCGGGATTTTTTTGACACTCTGCCTAGGGTTATCCTGGATCGCCGGCCGGACCGCGACAAAATTGCCCGACCGCGAGCGGCTTACGGCCGGCCAGGCCTGGCTTGCCGCGGTCGCACTGATATCGCTGGTCGTTCTTCTCGGGGGCGTTGCGATCGGCTATTTTTATGCGGTCGAGGCGGCGGCGATGGGGGCTTTTGCACTGCTGGTCGCGGGTCTTGTGACCGGACGCCTGCATGGCGCGGTGCTCAACAAACTCCTGGGCGATGCCATCGCGCTCACCGGCGCGCTGTTTTCGCTGCTGCTGGCGGCGACGACCTTCACCATGGTTTTAAGATTGCTCGGCACCGCCGACCTGGTCGGCAAGATGGTTTCGTCCATCCCCGGCGGCGACATTGTCGCGGTCGCCGTCGTGCTTGGCGTCCTCGCGATAAGTGCGTTCGTACTCGACGCGTTCGAGATCATATTCGTGATCGTGCCGATCGTGATTCCGCCGCTGCTGATCCGCATCGCCGATGCGCGGTGGGTTTCGGTATTGGTGCTACTGACGCTGCAGTCGAGCTTTTTGCTGCCGCCCTTCGGCTATGCGCTGATGATGGTTCGCGGCGTCCTGAGGGAGCCGGTCGCCTTTCGATCGTTCCTGCGCGCGCTGGCGCCATTCCTTGCCGCGCAATGGTTCTTGCTTCTCGTCGTGTTGTTCTTCCCGCAATTAACCCATCTGGGGATGGCGGCGGATGACGGCTCGCGGCTTCCCGCGGCGACCTTGTCGGATGAGGAATTCAACAAGCGTCTCAATGAGATGATCAAATTGCCGGAGCCCGGTGCGGGCGATGACCTCAATCGTCGCTGAAAATGATCGCGTTAATCCGAGCCGAAGGGGCACCGCCGAAGAACCCTTGTTTCGTCTAATGAAAATGAGCTCTGCGATGTGAAATAACCAGTTGCCTTGGAAGCGGAGATTGGTCCTAGTGGCAAAATATAAGAGTGACGCCGGGAGGACAGCGGCGATGGAGACTGACAGAGGCAAGGAGCGGCGCGGCGTCATGCCGGCCCGTCCGCCGATGGGGCGCGACACTGGCGGCATTCAGGCCCTCGACCGGGCCTTTCTCATTCTGGACGTGATCGCCGACGCCGGCGGCGAAGCCAAGCTGACCGAAATTGCCAACATCGCCGGGTTGAACGTGTCGACTTGCCACCACCTCATTTCGACCCTGCACAACTGGGGCCACGTCGCGCGCGGCGCCAACAGCCGCAGCTACGTTCTGGGCTCGCGGATCCTCTACCTCAGTGCGGCCTGTCTGCGCCAGGTCGATCTGCCGCGGCGGGCGCAGGGTTTTATCGACCGGCTCAACGATCAGACCCGCGAAGCGGTTCAACTTGCGATCATGCAGGATACCAATCTGGTCAATATCCTGTATCGCGAGGCAAGGCATGCCGTGCGCGTGGATGCGGGACTGGGCGGAAATTCGAATGCCGCCCACGCGACCGCAACCGGCAAGGCTATCCTGGCGTGGCTGCCGCCGACCGAGCTCGACCGCATCGTCGCCGACAAGGGCCTCACGGCGTTTACGCCGCACACCATCATCGACCTTGACAAGCTGAAGGAAGATTTGCGGCTCACGCGTCGGAACGGTTTTGCGATCGATCGGGAAGAGTTTCAGCAGGGCGTGATCTGCCTTGGCGCGGCGATCCGCGATCATGCCGGCGCCGTTGTTGGATCGATCAGCGTCTCTTCGCCGGTTTTTCGCGCCACTCCGGAGTACATCAATCAGATCAAGGTCCATCTCATCGCCGCAGCCGACGAATTGTCAGCCGAACTCGGCGCACCGGGCGCCATCCTGCGCGGATCGGCGAAAATCGTGGCGGCGGAATAACGAACGCATTCAGGAGCAAATCCATGTACAAGCCCGATCATGTCAAGACCTCGCCCGACCTTCCCATTCCGGACACGATGCGGGCCTGGGTGTTGGGCGATCCCGATCAGTTGACCCTGACCACGAAGCCGGTACCGGTGCCGAAGCGGGCCGAGGTTCTGGTGCGCATCGACGCGGTTGCGATTTGCGCGACCGACCTTGAGATCATTCATCACGGCCCGCCGGCGATGATCCAGGGCAGCCAGCCCTTCAACAAGAATTTCACGCCGGGCCACGAATATATGGGCACGATCGCAGCGCTCGGTCCCGGCGTCGACGAGTACAAGATAGGCGAGCGCGTCACCGTCGAAATCCACGCCGGCTGCGGGCAATGCAAGCGCTGCCGCGAGGGGATGTACACGGCGTGCCACAATTACGGCTTGAACTATGGCGACGTCGACAAGGGGCATCGCGCCAATGGGTTTACGACCGACGGCGGGTTTGCCGAATACGCCATCAACAGCATCAACACGCTGGTTCGTGTCTCCGACGAGATGTCGGACGAGGAGGCGACGCTTGTCGTCACCGCCGGCACCGCGATGTATGGCTTGACGGAACTCGGCGGCCTCGTCGCGGGCGAAAGCGTCGTCGTCACCGGCCCGGGACCGATCGGGTTGCTCGGCGTGGCGGTCGCCAAGGCGCTGGGGGCGCAGCCGGTGATCCTTACCGGCACGCGCGACAACCGGCTTCAGATCGGCCGCGAGCTCGGCGCCGATTTCGCGATCAACGCCAGGAATGAAGACCCGGTTGCGGCCGTGCGCCAATGCAACGGCGGCAAGGGCGTCGACTATGTCATCGAATGCTCGGGCGCACCGGACGCCATCAATCAAGCCGCGCGCATGGTCAATCGTGGCGGCCGCATCTGTCTCGCCGCGTTTCCGAGCAAGCCGGCCGAAGTCGACATAGCCTATCTCGTGCGAAACAACATCTACCTCTACGGCATCCGCGGCGAGGGCAAGAGCGCGACCCATCGCGCCGAGGCGTTCATGGCGCAGAAGCGCTTCGACGCCACCAAGGTGCATACCCACACCTTCGCCCTGGAAGACCTGCCGACCGCGTTGCGATACGCCCGCGAACGCATCGAGGATGCGATCAAGATCGTGGTCAAGACCCATGGCCATGCAGCCACCAGCCGCGTCGCCGCAGAATAGCGCTGTCGGCGTGCCGGGCTGCGAGCCGATCTCAGCCCGTTATTGCCGAGCGATGTGAAGGAAGATTGATGTCCGCGCTCGAAATCAACCATCAGCCTTCCGAAAAGCCGGTTCTGCGGTGGGTCACCGCGAAGATTCCATCCAGGAAGTTGCCGCTCTATCGAAAGCTCTATGTTCAGGTTCTGGTGGCGGTCGCCCTCGGCGCGATCCTCGGGTTCGCCTATCCGGATTTTTCGGTCCACCTCAAACCCTACGGCGACGCCTTTGTGCGGGCGATCAAGGTCGTCGTGGCTCCGATCATTTTCACCACGATCGCGGTCGGCATCGCCAAGATGGGAGACATTCGCCGCGTCGCCAATGTCGGCGCCAAGGCGCTGATTTACTTCGAGGCCGCATCCACGCTCGCCCTCATCATCGGCATGATCGTCGGCAACTTCTGGAAGGCCGGCGTCGGACTAAATGCCGATCCGGCCGCGTTCGATCCCTGGGCCGTCGAGGCCTACGCGAAAGTCGCCAAGGACGTCACGCTGTCGGACTTCTTCCTGTCGATGATCCCGACATCTTTTGTCGAGCCCTTCGTAAACGGTGACATCATGCCGGTGCTTTTCATCGCCGTGTTGCTGGGGCTGGGTCTTAGCCTGGCGCAGGCGCGCGGCAAGCCGATGGTGGCGTTCCTGGAGTCGGCTTCGGTCGCGCTGTTCGGCATGGTGCGGATCATCATGTATTTCGCGCCGATCGCGGCACTTTGCGCCATCGCTTTCACCGTGGGCAAATACGGCGTGCGGACCTTGCTGGAGCTCGGCCAACTGGTCGCTTCGGTTTACCTTGTCAGCTTCCTGTTCGTCGTGATCGTGCTCGGCGCGTTCCTGCGGCTTGCCGGTTTCAACATTGCGAAGGTGCTGGACTATTTCAAGGACGAAATCCTGTTTGTGTTCGTGGCGACTTCCGCCGAAACCATGATGCCGCGCTCGATACAGAAGCGCGAGAAACTTGGCGTCGCGAGGGAAGTCGTGGGGCTAGTGATGCCGAGCGGGTTCTCCCTAAACATGGACGGGACCGCGATCTATATGACGATGTCGGTCTTGTTCCTGGCTCATGCCTTCAACGTCCAGCTCACGATCTGGCACCAATTGAGCGTGTTGTTCGTGATGCTGTTTACCTCCAAAGGCGCCGCCGGCGTCACCGGCGGCGGCTTCATTGCGCTGGCGGCAACGCTCCCGGTCGTGGATGCCGTGCCCATTGTCGGCTTGACGCTGCTGCTCGGCGTCGATCGCTTCATGGCCGAAATCCGCGCCGCGACCAACCTGACCTCCAACATCGTCGCAACGCTGGTGGTGGGACGCTGGGTCGATGGCATTGACATGAGCATTGCAGAGGCCGAGCTGCGAACCGGCTTCGTCGAAGCCGAAGAGGTCGAGGCTATCGAGAGCGGCCATACCGGATAAAACGCAAGACCGGCGTTGACGCGGGCAAGCCTCACCAGCGAACGGGCGCCCACATCAAGGCTAATCGCTGGCCTTCAACGATCTGACCCGACGTCATTTTCGATGCCACCGCGTCGCGAAGCCTCTGATAGAAGTCGCGGTCGCGTCGGGACGCGTTCGCGGTGGCGAGGTCGAGCCACTTATAGGAAAGAACCAGGTCCTGCGGCACGCCGTGCCCCTTGTCGTAGCTCAGGCCGAGCCTGCTCTGCGCGAACGCATCGCCCTGCACGGCGCCCCTGTGATAGAGGGCGGCGGCGTCGTCGTAATTTTGCGGCACGCCGAAACCATTTTCGTACATGAAACCGAGCCGTCCCTGCGCGCGGGCATTGCCACGCGCCGCCGCTGGCGCCAGGTCGCGCACGGCCCGCGCGTAGTCGCCCCTCGAATAGGCTGCCGTGCCGCGCGTCCAACTGTCGGCGCAAGCCGGACGAGTCGGCGCGGCGCAGATCAAGATAATGACAAGCAGTGTCCCCGCATCACTAAACGTTCTTGCTGCTCGTATCATCTAAGAGTGCTCGTACTGAGGGTACCGCGCAGCTTGGAACGAAGTTCTTCAGCAACCTTGTGCGCGTCCAGGCTGTCGCGGATAATTTGGGGGCGGATGAAGATGATCAATTCGGTGCGCGACTTCGTGTTGTCTTGACTCGAGAATGCAGTGCCTATCCCTTGAAGGTCACCCAGTAACGGAATTCCGCTTTTATTCTCATTCTTCTGGTCCTGGATCAGTCCGGCCAGCAACACCGTTTGGCCGTTGGCGACGGAAATCGAGCTCTTGACCTTCCTTTCCGAGATAGTCGGGGTCAACGACGTGGCCGCACTGGCCGAAGGAACGACGTTGCTGATCTCCTGCTCGATGTCGAGCCTCACATTGCCGTTGGCGCTGACGCGGGGAGAAACGTGCAGGATGATGCCGGTGTTGCGATAGTCGACGGTGTTGACGATAGTGTTGCTGGCGGCGGTCGCAGCATTGAGAACGCTCGCCGAGCCGGTCGTGATCGGAACCTGGTTGCCGACCTGAAGCGTAGCCGATTGGTTGTTGACCACGACCAGCGACGGGTTGGACAACACCTTCACGCCGGTGACCGTGTGCAGGGCCGAGAGGATCATGGCCGGCTGGGCTTCCTGGCCGACGAGGAAATTGAATCCGGGAAATGCGCGATTGATGAAGGTGTTGACGACGGTTCCAGCCGCCGCGGCGGTGCCGTTTGTTGTGGTCTGGGCCGCAGTGGGCGCCACCGTCGAGGTGGTGTTGAGAAGCGACCCCTGATCGGGCCTTAGTCCCAAAGCGTGGCTCTGCAGAAAAAATTGAACGCCGTACTGGAGTTCGTCGGTGAGGTCGACCTCGGCGATAGTTGCGTCGATTGCGACTTGAAGCTGCGGCTGATCCACTTGTTGCAGCGCCGATTCAATGATCCGGTAGTTACCCTGATCGGCATAGATCAGCAGGCTGTTGTTGACGTTATCCGCGGTGATACGCACGCCTTGCAGCAGCGGTTGACCGCCGGCGCCGGCACCGCCGCCGCGGCCGTCAAGCGATGCAGGGTTTGCAGCGCCAGGCGCCGTAGCGGGCGCGCCAAAACCTGAAGTGCCCGCCGAGGCGGTGCGGGCGCCAAAGCCGCCAGCTGACACACCCGGATTGTTGCTGTTGTTGTTGAGGGACGACCGGTCGCTCGCCGTCAAGCCCGCTGTCAAGCCTGACCCGGGCGCGATCTGGTTTTCGGGGGTATCGAGCAGATTGCCTGAGGAGGATCCGCCGCCGAACATTTCGTTCAGCACGCGCGCGATCTGGCGCGCATCGCCGTACTTCACCCGGTAAACGTGAACACTGGTCCGCGAGCTGTCCGCGCGGTCGAGACGCTTGATCCAGGTCGCCGCGGTACGGAGCAAAGCCGGCTTCTTGCTCACCACCATGATCGCGTTGAGCCGGGCAACCGGCTGAAACTTGATCAGGTTCTGGCTGAGTCCGTTTTCACCCGAATCCACGATCTTTTCGAGTTCAGCAATAATCGGCTCCGGGCCACTGCTGACGACGGGGAAAACTCCGATCGATTGGCCCCGCATCCAGTCGACATCGAAGCTAAGCGCAGTATCCACTGCAGCGCGACGTTCCGCGCCGGTACCCTGGATAAGAAGCAGATTCCGTGTCGTGTCGCCGCGCACCATGCCGGGTTTGGTTGCGAAACTATCCATCAGTTTCAAAAGAGTCTGCGCGGACACATATTGCAGGGGTACGATGGAGACACCGTAACCGGGCTCGGGGCTGGCGGCCGCGGCATCGACCCGGCCCCCGCCGACCGCGTCGCCAAGCGGCGTCAGGCGGTAGCCTGCCGTATCCCGCACCAGCACAACCCCGCTGATGCGCAAGGCACTTTCGAGCACGAAGATGACGTCGGATTTGGCCACCGGCCGCACCGAGACCAGGCTGACGGTGCCCTGGACCCTTGGATCGATCGTGTAGCCCGTTTGCAATATGTCGCCCAACACCACCTTGGCGACCGTGGCCACGGGCGTATTTTCGAAATTGAGTTCAAAGCCGCTGCCGTTTGCGATGGGTTGCGGGCGGTTCTCGGCGATATCGGTTACCTGGGTGCCCTGAAACACCGCCGGTTGGGCCTTTGGCCCAGCATTGGTCGCCGAGACGCCGCTCTGCTGCGGATACCGAGGCAAGGTGTCCAACGAACGCACCTTGTCGAGCACGTCGACATCGAAGTCGCTGCTGGAGCTGGTGGTCGCCGAATTGCAGGACGCCAGCGCGACGACTGAAGACAATACGAATCCAATGGCAAAACCACGACCGATCACCCGCGGGGACAGGCCCCGGATGCCGAAACCAACCATGATTTTGCCGTCCCCATCGTACTCGCGGCTCAGCGTCCTCTGGCGGGATTTGAGCCGAACGGTACTTTTAGCTGCGCAATATGACAAAATAAATGACTATCGCTTTATCCCAAGGCAGAATGACAGGCGGGGGCAGATCTCTTTGCGAGCCGGCTCGCCAGCTCGTTTCGTACAACTGTCACGTTTCGGATCAATAACTCCGGTGGCCGGCAATCGGTCAAACTGCGGCCCTAAGGCCGTTGTTTGTTGACCGGCACGCCCCGGAAAAAAAGCGGCGCGACTGGAAAACACAATGACCGGCGATGAGTCCTCGCAGTTCGTAGAACATCTTCGTAGTCACAATCATTTGATCAAGGCTGTCGCCAACGGTCAGCCGGCCGAGCAGGGCGGTTCCGGCCGGCGGCAATCCAAGCTGTGGGAACTTACGGACCTCTCACCCAGCGAGTTCGCCGACGAAGCCGCTCGCTTTGCCGGTCTCGACCGGGTCACCCTCCAGGACTTGCTGTCGGCCCCGGCGCTGAACGAGACCTTTTCGCAGCGTTTTTTGCGGGAAATGATGGTGTTTCCCTGTCAGGCCGCCGATGGAGGCGCCGTATTGGCGGTCGCGGACCCGACCGATACGGCCGCCCAGCGTGCCGCCGAGATCGTGCTCAGGCGGGAAGTCGCCATCAAGGTGGCGTCGGTGGAAGACCTCACGATTGTGCTGGACCGGCGTCTGGGCGACGACGATGTCGAGCTCGTCGACGGCAGGGGGCCGCACCAGCCGCGCGAAGACGACATCGAAAGCCTGCGCGATCTTGCCAGCGGCGCGCCCGTGGTTCGCGCCGTCAACGATTTGCTGGAGAAAGCCGTCGAGCTGCGCGCCAGCGACATTCACATCGAACCCTTTCAGTCGGGGCTCGTGGTCCGTATGCGTATTGACGGGCTGCTACGGCCCGTGGCGGCGCCGGCCGGCTTGCTACCCCAGGCGGTCATTTCCCGCATCAAGATTATCGCAAACCTCAACATCGCCGAACGCCGGCTGCCGCAGGACGGCGCCGCTAGGTTGCGCGTTGGGCGCACCGATATCGACATTCGCGTGGCGATCATGCCGATGCAGCACGGCGAATCCGCCGTCATTCGTATCTTGCCGAAGGATCGCGGGCTCCTGGTCGTTGAAAAACTGGGATATTCGCCGGCCGATGACGTCAAGCTCAGGGGATTTTTGAAATTGCCCCACGGCATGATCGTCGTCACGGGTCCGACCGGAAGCGGCAAGACCACGACGCTGGCCACGATTCTGTCGATCCTCAACGAGCCGGGCCGAAAAATCCTGACCATCGAGGACCCGGTCGAATACGACCTGCCCGGCGTCAATCAAGCTCAAATCAAGCCCGCGATTGGGCTGACTTTCGCCGCGGCACTGCGCTCCTTCGTACGCCAGGATCCCGATGTCATAATGGTGGGCGAGGTACGCGATTCCGAAACCGCGCATGTTGCCGTTCACGCCGCGCTCACGGGTCACCTTGTTCTGACCACCCTTCACACTGAATCGGCCGCGGCCGCGGTGCCTCGCCTGCTCGATCTCGGCGTCGAGGGATATTTGCTGCGGTCTACCTTGCGAGCAGTGGTCGCGCAGCGGCTGGTGCGGCAACTATGCGACCGCTGCAAGACGCCAAAGGCGCTCAACGCCGCCGATTTTTCCGAAGACCCGCGCCTGGCCGCGCTCGGCTTTCGAAACGGCGAGATGCTTGACGCGCCTTGCGGGTGCGAACGCTGCGGCGGGACCGGCTATCGCGGCCGGTTGGGCGTATTCGAAATCCTTCAACTCACCGACGAGATTCGCGGTCTGATCGGTGAAAAGACGGATGGATTGAAAATCGATCAGGCCGCGATCCGTTCCGGCATGACCACAATGGTCGACGATGGCATCGCGAAATGTCGTGCCGGCCTGACGTCGCCCGCGGAAGTGCTCCGCGTCACCACCGTGCGGTGAGGAGAGATCGTGCCGAATTTTCGCTACCGGGCCCTGACGCAGAACGGAGAGATCGTGCATGGCACGCTCTCGGCGCCGACCGCGAGCGAAGTGGCGCATCGCATCGAGTATCTTAAGCTGCTGCCGATCGAAACCGTCGAAGACAAGGCCGCCAAGGCCCAAGCCCGGTCCGGCTTTGGCCTCTTCGGCCGGCCAAGCCCGGCGGAAGTGACGACATTTACTCGCGATCTCGCTCTCCTGTTGAGGGCGGGCGCGCGCCTGGACGACGCGCTGGAATTGCTCGCCGGTGACGCCGACGTCGGCAAGCTTCGGCCCGTGGTCGCCAAATTGCGGGCGTCGGTCCTGACCGGCGAAAGCTTTGCCGGCGCCGTTGCCGAACATCCGTCGCTGTTTCCCGCCATGTATGTCGCGCTGGTTCGCGTCGGCGAAATTTCCGGCACGCTCGATGCTGTGCTTGAGATGCTGGGAACCGAGCGCGCGCGCGCTGAACTGATGCGCCGCAAATTGACGGACGCCATGCAATACCCGGCCTTCGTGCTGATTGCCGCGGTCTGCGTCATGCTGTTCTTCATTCTGTTCGTTCTGCCGCAGTTTTCGTCCGTGCTGCAGGATTTCGGCGCAAAGTCGGACACCGCGCTTAGCGTCTTCATCAAGCTGTCGGATTTTCTTCGCGCCAACGCGGTCGGTGTGACGCTAGCCGCCGCTTCGGTGGTGGCAAGCCTTTGGTGGCTGCTTCGCCGGCCCGGTGCGACCGGCGTGATCGTAACCGCCATCTCAGGCGTTCCCGGCATCGCCGCCGTATTTCAGTTTTACCGCACCAGTCTCTTCTGCCGAAATCTCGGCGTTCTGCTCGGCAGCGGCGTCAATCTTACGGCCACCTTGCGCATTCTGGTCGACATCATGGCGGTGACTGGAAGTGTCGCGACCTGGACGGCGGCGGCGGATCGCGTCCGCCACGGCGGCAAGCTTTCGGACGCCCTGCTCGCCTCCAGCAGCATGCCGCCGATGGCTATCCGGATGTTGCGGTTGGGCGAGGAGACCGGGCAGTTGCCGGTGCTGGCGGGCCGGGTTGCCGAATTTTACGAGGCGAAGCTGCAACGCAGCCTTGACCGTATTGTCGGGGTCATCGGGCCGCTCGCTATCATCACCATCAGCGCAGTCGTCGGCGGATTGATCGTATCGGTCATGACTGCGCTGCTATCGGTTACGCAACTGGTCGGATAGAGCAGAGGTTGGTTCATGGCAAAATTGGTCGGACGCATTCGCAGGTTTTTCGCCAGGCGCGAACACCATAGCCGCCGTGATTTGGGCCAGCAGGGATTCACGCTGGTCGAGATGCTGGTGGTCATCACGATTATCGGCCTGATCATGGGCCTGATCGGCCCGCGCGTTCTCAACTACCTCAGCGAATCGAAGGTCAAGGCGGCAAAGATCCAGCTGCAGAGCTTCTCAGGCGCGCTCGATCTGTTCTATCTCGACGCCGGCCGCTTCCCCTCAACGTCAGAAGGTCTCGCCGCGCTGGTGCAGCGCACCCCGGGTGTCGCTGCATGGAACGGGCCGTATCTCAAGGGCGGCAGCGTGCCGAACGATCCCTGGAACCACCCCTATCTGTATCGCTCGCCCGGAGAACGCGGGCCCTACGATATCATGTCGTACGGATCGGACGGTCAGGAGGGCGGTAGCGGGCTTGCGGCGGATATTTCGATCGAAAACCTGACCAACGCCAGAAATGACTAAAGCATCGCAACGCGGCTTCACCCTGCTTGAGATGGTGTGCGTGCTCGCGCTGATCGCCATGATGGCGGCCGTGCTGCTGCCGTTCATCCCGCATCAAACGTCGCGTTCTCGCTTGCAGGCCTATGCGCTGCAGGCCGCGGCGCTGCTGAAAGCGGACCGCAACGCCGCCATCCGCCGCGGGGTAGACGTTGCCACACTGGTCGATGCGAGGGGCCGCTCGATCCGGTCGGGTGCGAGCGCTGACATGATCATCATACCCGACGACGTCCGCTTCGAGGCGTTGTTACCGCAAACCTGCAACCGGCGTCAGGCCTTGTCGACCATCAGCTTCTTTGCCAGCGGAATGTCATGTGGCGGGACCATCGCGCTGACGCGTCTGGATGCCGGCTATGAGGTTCGCGTCAACTGGCTGACCGGAAGGATCGAAATTGTTTCGCGCAACTCCGCCACCAACTGACCGTTGCAACGCCGGCTTCACGATCATCGAGGTGCTGATCGCGCTCGCGGTCGTTGCCGTTTCTATCGTCGCGATCGGGTCCGTCATGTCGACCAATGTGCGCGGGGTTCGCACGCTGGAGCAGCACGTGACCCTGACCCAGACCGCGCGATCGATCATGGCAACCGAAATCCCGCCGCGCGCCGAGCTTGGCCCCGGGGTATTGTCGGGGCAGGCCAACGACTATCGGTGGAAGATTGACGTCGGGCCGCTGGGCGAGGACTGGACCGTACCCGGCGCGGAAGTCGCCTGGATTCCCGCGCTAGTCAGGGTCCAGGTCCGCTCGCCCACCGGCGCGGTCTCCGACATCAAGACTGTTCGCCTCATGCGCGGGCCCCCGAAATGACCAAACGGCTTGCGAAACAACGGGCTCGCGAGAGCGGCTTTACGCTGATCGAGACTCTTGTGGCGCTGGCGTTGATGGGGCTTGTGCTCTCGGCGCTGGCTAATCTGACGGCGCAATGGCTTCCGAACTGGAATCGCGGCCTTGAGCGCATCCAGCGCAGCGAGCTGATCGGCATCGCGCTGAACCGGATCGGCGCCGACCTTGCGGCCGCCGAATATGTGCCGGTCAACCGCGGCGAGCGCCGACCGTTATTTGATGGCTCGGAGTTGTCGGTCACGTTCGTGCGCACGGCGCTTGGCCCGAACACCGGGCCGGGGCTGGATGTGATTCAGCTCGGCGAAGCCCGTGAAGCGCAAGGCTTTGTCACGGTCCGTTCGCGCATGCCGTTCCGGCCATTGCCGCTGGCATCATCGCTTTCCGAACAACTCCATTTCGGGGAACGGGTTTTGCTGTTGCGTCCGCCGTATCGGTTGTCGTTTGCCTATGCGGGGAAGGATCGAGTCTGGAAAAGCAGTTGGCACGATGCCGACAAGCTCCCGTCCGCCGTCAAGCTGACGGTGCGTGACGCCGCAAGCGAGCGGATCCTGGCGATCTCGACCGCGACGCCGGTTCATGTCGATTCATCTGCGCGGGGCGACTGCGGGCCGGACGCCAAGTGCGATGGCAAGGAGGGCGCTCCAAATAATCCTCAAAGTGCTGCAGCCCCAGGCAATACTCAGGCAGGTTCGCAACCCGCGGCTAACGCCATGGCGGGGCAGGGAGGCCGGCCATGAGGCGGAATGTTCGGCGCGCGGCTCTCTCGACCTCGGAGCGCGGCTTCGTCATCATCGCCGTGCTCTGGATTCTCGTCGCCTTGTCGGCGCTGGCGACGATCTTTTCGGTCTACCTGGCCAATTCGGCGCAGGCGCTTGCTGTCACCGATGCCGGGTTGCAGACGGAAGCCCTGGTGTCGGCCAGTCTTGAACTCACGACCTATCAGTTGCTGCTGGCGGGCGATAAGGCGCGCCCCGCGCAGGGGTCGTTCCGCTTCCGGCTTGACAACGCGGATGTGCTGGTCAGCTTTACGTCGGAAGGTGCGCGCGTCGATCTCAATTCCGCCTCCAAGGAGATGCTGTCCAATCTGTTTGAGGTGCTCGGCGCGGATCAAGGTGTCGCTCGCGAAGTGGCCGAGCGGATCGTCGGATGGCGAACGCCTCCCGCCTCCAGCGGCCCCAATGCGGAAGAAGCGCTGTATGCGGCTGCAGGTCTCGGTTACTCCCCACGGCAATCGCCCTTTACCCATGTGAACGAACTCGGCCTGGTCCTGAGCGTCCCGTCGGAACTGGTCGATCGGGCTTTGCCATTTGTGACGATTTTCAACGGCTCAGAAAACGTCGATGTCCTGATCGCCCCGCCCGAAGTGATTGCGGCACTGCCGGGCATGACGCCTTTGGCGTTGAATGATTTCCTCAAACAGCGGGCCTCGCTGCCGAGGGAGCAGTCGGCGATCGCTGCTGCGCTCGGCCCGGTCAAGGCCGGCGCAACCCTGCCCAAGAGCAAATCCTTTCGCGTCCTGACGACGTTGAGATTCGACAATGGCCGTCGCGCAGCCGTCGAAGCGGTCATCGCGCTGGGCGACGAGAAGGAGCCCTACCATGTGCTGTCGTGGCAGGACAATTTGGAGACCGGTCATCGGTCGCGAAAACTGGCGGGCAGTTGACGATCATGATTTCCGAAATCAAAGCCTTGTTCGATGAGTGGATCGCCGCCGTGGCCGGGGCCGTCTATTTCGTGATCGGCCGATTTGCGCGCCGGCGGCATATCCTGCTCAGCGAGGACGGCAACCAGATGTTCACGGCGAGGCTGAAATCGGTGCGAAAGGGCCCGGCGCTGCGTCAGTGCTCGTTTCGCCTTTCCAATGGCCGGCCCAGTCCGCCGCTGCCGGCGGAATGGGTAGCGGCGTTTCGCGGCAGTCGGGTTGAAGCGCTGATGGCCTCCGGCCAGGTATTGTTCAGATCGCTCGATTTTCCAAAGCAGGCCGTGGATTTTCTCGACGGCATGATCCGAACGCAGATCGACCGCCTGACGCCATGGACCGCGGATGAAGTCGTATTCGGCTGGAGCGCGCCGTCGGCCATTGCCAATGAACGGGTTGAACTGATGTTGGCCGCGGCCTCAAAGCAGGAAACCCAGCCGCTTGTTAA
>DATGGY010000039.1:0-78029 GCA_035308285.1 Bradyrhizobium sp.
TGGTCAGGAAACCGGGATCGAAACACTCCGTACCGTCATCGCGCGTCACAGCGCGCCGCAATGATTGGAATTCGATCCGCGATCTCCATCAGGGCCCGCGGTCAAAGGCCGCATCTCGAGGCCGTATACATGACCGCTCCCCGATTCATTCGCCGAAACATCAAAAAAGTCCTTGCCGAGAGGGGGCCGTCCATACATGACGGAGTACCCATCAAGCGAGAGAGTAGGGAGAATTCAATGTCAGACCGCCTCAAAGGCAAGCGCGCATTCGTGACCGCGGCCGCAGCCGGCATCGGCCGCGCCTCGGCGATTGCTTTTGCGCGCGAGGGCGCCAGCGTCTTTGCGACCGACATCGACGAGAAGGGACTGGCGGCGCTTGCCGAGCACGGTGTCAAGGAAGTGGCTCGTCTTGACGCGCGCGACACCTCGGCGGTCGCAGCGATCGCCAGGCGCGCAGGCCCGGTCGACATTCTTCTGAACGCGGCGGGCTTTGTGCATCACGGCACCGTGCTTGATTGCTCCGACGAGGACTGGGATTTTTCCTTCGACCTCAATGTCAAGTCGATGCACCGGACCATCCGCGCCTTTCTGCCGGGCATGCTTGAACGCGGCCACGGCTCGATCGTGAACATTTCTTCCGCCGCTGGCGTGTTCAAGGCCGCACCCAACCGCTATGTCTATGGCGCGACCAAGGCCGCGGTCGCCGCGCTGACCCGCGCGGTCGCCGCCGATTTCATCACCAAGGGCATACGTTGTAACTGCATATGCCCCGGCACCATCGAGACGCCATCGATGCTCAATCGCGCCGCCGCCGCTGGCCCCGGTGGGCTCGAAATGTTCATTGCGCGCCAGCCGATGGGCCGGCTCGGCACCGCGGAGGAAATCGCCCTGCTCGCGCTTTATCTCGCCAGCGATGAAAGCGCATTCACCACCGGCGTTGCGCATATTATCGACGGCGGTTGGACGCTTTAGTGTCACGAAAAGAAACCTCATCCTGAGGAGCGGCCCCTCGGCCGCGTCTCGAAGGATGGGTCACGGGCCTCGTGGTTCGAGACGCGCGCAAAGAGCGCGCTCCTCACCATGAGGATCATAAGTCGAAAGGATTTTTCCATGAACAAGATCGATCTCAACGGCCGCTGCGCCGTCGTCACCGGCGGAGCGCAGGGTTTTGGACGCGCGATCACCGAACGCTTTGTCGCCTCTGGCGCCAGGGTCGCGATCTGGGATCACGATCAGCCGCTCGCCGGGAAGACGGCGGAGGAAATCGGCTCAGCCGTCACCGCCTTCAAGGCCGACGTCTCCGATCTCGCCGCGGTCGAGAAGACGCGCGACGCGACGCTTGCCGCCTTCGGCAGAATCGACATTCTCGTCAACAATGCCGGCATCGCCGGCGTCAACAAGACGGTGTGGGAAACCGACCTCGACGAATGGCGCAACGTGCTGCGCATCAATCTCGACGGGCCATTCATCTGCTGCAAGGCGATCGTGCCAACCATGGTGAAACAGAACTACGGCCGCATCGTCAACATCGCTTCGATCGCCGGCAAGGAAGGCAATCCCAATGCGGCGCATTATTCGGCGTCAAAAGCGGGGTTAATCGCGTTGACAAAATCGCTCGGCAAGGAACTCGCTGCTTACGATATCGCCGTCAACGCGGTGACGCCCGCCGCCGCCAGGACCGCGATCTTCGACCAGATGACGCAAGCGCATATTGATTTCATGCTGTCAAAAATTCCAAAGAACCGCTTCGTGCTGGTCGAAGAACTCGCGGCAATGGTGGCGTGGCTGGCGTCGGAGGATTGCTCGTTCTCCACTGGTGCCGTGTTCGACATTTCCGGCGGACGGGCGACTTATTGAGTAGAGAGCGGCGGAAATGCTCCCCGGCAATCTTGGCGCGTGCTAGTTTTAGGATTCAGTTTAATCAGTCAGGTCCCCCGTGAACATCACCCTCTACGACGCCTCCGTCTGGATTTTTCCGCTGCTTTTCGCGATCACCTTTCACGAGGCGGCGCACGGTTTTGTCGCGCATCGGCTTGGCGACAACACGGCCTACGACCTTGGCCGCGTCAGCTTCAATCCGCTCCGGCATATCGATCCCTTCGGTACCGTGATCATGCCGGCGATCCTCTTGATGTCGCACTCGCCGTTCCTGTTCGGCTACGCCAAGCCGGTGCCGGTGAATTTTCGCGCCCTTCGAAAGCCTCGGATCGACATGGTCTGGGTGGCGCTTGCCGGACCCGCCACGAACATCGCGCTGGCGCTGGTTGCGGCTGCCGCCTTCCATGTCGTGGATTTCCTCCCCGCGAACGCTGGGCAGTGGCTGGCCGACAATTTGAAAAACGCGCTCGTTATCAACGTCATCCTTGCGATTTTCAACATGATGCCGATTCCGCCGCTGGATGGCGGGCGGGTTGCGGTTGGGCTTTTGCCGAATGCGCTGGCGGTGCCACTGTCCAGGCTGGAGCCGTTCGGGATGCTGATCCTGATTGGATTTTTAATCCTGCTTCCGATCGCCGGTTCGCAGTTCGGTCTAAATCTTGATGTTATTTCGACGATACTGCGGACAACGACCGGCTATCTGATTAGACTTATCCTTGCCGTCACCGGAAACATTTAAGCCCAACGACCGAGGAATCCGGAGGAAGCCAGAGGCCATCTTGATCAAAGCAGCCGACATGATGATCGCGCGACGCGCCGATACCAGGGCAAGGGCCGATTTTGCGACCTGGAACATGATGGCCAAGCTCAACGGCGCCTCCTCCCTGCCCCCCGAAGCCCAATCCTTCCTCGATCGCTACCGGGCGCTGCTCAAGGAAAAGCGCGAGGCGGAGGCCACCGACGCCATCGTCCAGCTCATCTACAAGAGCTATTACGAGGAGATGGGGGGCAGCGGCGAACCACCTGACATCAAGGCCCACCCGGTCGCGGCCAGCAAGACGACCGGCAACGTCACGGCCTTCAAGCGTTCACCTCCGCAGCGAAAGAAAGCCCAGGATTCGCAGACCAAACCCAGGCTGCCCGTCGCCCTGATCTTTGCCTGCCTGGTCGTCGTCTACACCGGCTTTCGGTATTTCCTCCGCTGAGCGAGCCGATCTCAGACGTGGCGCTGATCATCGTCGGAGGCTCAATTGGGTGCGGTCTCGCTTCGCGGCCCAGTTGCAAAGTGCTAGTATAATTGTTTAGGGGTTAGCCAAATGCGACGGCGCGAATTTTTCGGGCTCGTTGGGAGTGCTGCGACCGTTTGGTCGCTTTCCGCGTATGCGCAACAACTCGACCGGGTACGTAAGATTGCGGTCCTTATGAATTTTGCCGCCGAAGACGCTCAGGGTAAGGCAAGATTACAAGCCTTTTCACAATCGCTCCGCAAATTGGGTTGGGTCGAGGGGGAAAATTTGCGCACTGAAGTCCGCTGGGCGGGCGACAATGCCGAGCGTTTTCACCAGTATGCGAGAGAATTGGTAGGTTCGGCGCCCGATGTGATCCTCGCCTCCGCAAGTCCAAGCGTCGCCGCACTGCAACGGGTCACTCGAAAGGTACCAATCGTTTTTGCGAATGTGATCGATGCGGTAGGTGCCGGGTTCGTCACAAGTCTGGCCCGGCCCGGCGGCAATTCAACAGGATTTACCGCTTTTGAATACAGCATCAGCGGTAAGTGGTTGGAGCTTCTCAACGAGCTTGCGCCCGGTTTGAAACGCGTGGCCGTGGTTCGAGACCCCCTCTTAGCGGCTGGTATCGGGCAATTCGCCGCCATCCAGACCATGGCGTCGGCGTCATCGACCGGTGTGGAATTGAGCGTAATAGATCCCAGTGACGCGAGTGGGATCGAGCGGGCTTTGGCGGCATTCGCACACGAGCCGAATGGTGGCGTGATCGTAACGGCAAGCACATTAACGGCGGCCTATCGCGACTCGATCATTTCGTCAGTGAACAGGTACCGCTTGCCTGCCGTCTACGCGTTCCGATACTTTACCGCGGACGGAGGCCTTGCTTCTTATGGGCCTGATACGATCGTCGTTTTTGGGCGCGCCGCTGCCTACGTCGATCGCATTCTCAAAGGGGAGAAGCCCGCTGACCTGCCGGTGCAGGCACCGATCAAGTACGAGCTCGTTATCAATCTGCGGACTGCCAAGGCGATCGGCCTCAACCTTCCGCCTGCCTTGCTCGCCCGCGCTGACGAGATCATCGAGTAGACCGGGTCACTTCCGCTCCTGGCAATGCACCAGGCACTGGATCGGATCGTCGACATCACTTCGCCGCGACGCTGCCGGGAGGCTCGGCCAGCGTTTTGATCCGATCCTTGATGTCTCGAAGCGTCTGGAGGCTGGTTTCGATGGCCGAGGCCGGAATCGCTTGCAGGACTTCAACTGCAATCGAGTCGCGGAGGCTGTCGAGATCATCGGCGAGCTGGCGCCCGCTTGCGGTGAGGAAAAGACGGTTGGCCCGCCGGTCCCTGGGGTCACTGCGGCGCTCGACCAGACCATGTTCGACCAGCCGGTCGAGGAGGCGTACCAGCGAGATCGGCTGCAATTCGAGCACGTCGGCCAAGTCCACCTGGGACAAGCCCTCCTGGTCCCGCAACCTGAACAGCACGATCCATTGCGCGCGCGTCGTGCCGCGGCCTTTGGCACGATGGTCAATATAGTTACGCAAAAAACGCGAGCTTTCGACAAGCTGGGTGACGAGCTGCTTTTTCAGATCGAGAGACATGCGTTCTGCGAACCCCTAAATTGCGAATTGTTTAGGAATATCAAGCTATAGTGTGTTTACACATTAAGTGCACGCGTACTATATCTGGAATCTCTATGCACCCTTCGGAAGAGCCGCTAGTTATAATTTTTTGAATCTGCGGACCGACATGAACAAATCGCGGACAACGCGTTGGATTTTGCTGGCTTTGGTGGTCGCCGGATTGGGCTATTTCGGC
This sequence comes from Bradyrhizobium sp., assembly GCA_035308285.1. Lineage (GTDB taxonomy): Bacteria > Pseudomonadota > Alphaproteobacteria > Rhizobiales > Xanthobacteraceae > Bradyrhizobium. Next base: position 4,925 of record DATGGY010000039.1, read on the forward strand.
TGGCAGCGCTTCCACGGCGAGGATCGGGCGGCGACCGCGGCCAATGCGCAGAAGGCCTCCCGCAATGCGGTACGCGTCACCATCGCTCCGGTCGAAAAGACCGATTTTCCGGTCTATCTGACCAGCCTTGGAACCGTTCAGGCCTTCAACACAGTCGTGGTGCGCTCCCGCGTCGACGGCCAGATCGACAAGATTGCCTTCCAGGAAGGCCAATTGGTGAGCCAGGGCGACCTGCTCGCCGAGATCGACCCCCGGCCCTATCAAGCCGCGCTCGATCAGGCGAAAGCCAAGAAGGAGCAGGACGAAGCCAATCTGGCCAACATCAATCTGGACCTGCAGCGCTTCATCAAGCTCGGCGAATTCGCAACCCGCCAGCAGCTCGATACCCAGCGCTCCTCGGTGCAGCAACTGACCGCCCAGATCGCGGCGGACGCTGCGGCGATCGCCAACGCCGCGACCCAACTCGACTATACCTCGATCAAGGCGCCGATCTCCGGCGTCGTCGGCCTGCGCCAGGTCGACATCGGCAACATCGTCAATGCCGCGACGCAGAGCGGCATCGTCACGATTACCCAGATCGAGCCGATCGCGGTCATTTTCACCGCGCCGGAAGAGCAATTGCCTTACATAAATGAGGCGCAGGCCGTTGCGCCGCTCAAGACCATCGCAATTACGACCGACGGAAAGAAACCCTTGGCGGAAGGAACCTTGGCGGTGGTCAACAATCAAGTCGACACCACCTCCGGAACCATTCGCCTCAAGGCGGTGTTTGCGAACAAGGACCACGCATTGTGGCCGGGTCAATCGGTCTCGACGCGGCTTCTGGTGCAGACGCTCAAGGGCGCAACCGTGGTTCCCGACGACGCGATCCAGCACGGCAACGAAGGTCTCTATGCTTTTATCGTCAACCAGGACAACAAGGCTGAGTTGCGCAAAGTCAAAGTCAGCCAGTCGATCGACGGGCGCTCTGTGATCGAGGATGGTCTGTCGCCAGGGCAGCAAGTCATTACGTCGGGCCAGTTCAAGGTTCAGCCCGGTACCCTTGTCAGCACGGCGGTGGCAAGTTCGGACGGCGCGCCAGCGAAGGTGCGGCAGGAATGAACGAAGGGATTTCAGCACCCTTCATCCGCTATCCCATCGGCACTTCGCTGATGATGGCCGGTATTCTCTTTGTCGGTCTCGTCGCCTATCCGCTGCTGCCGGTCGCACCGCTGCCGCAAGTGGACTTCCCCACGATCCAGATCACCACACAACTGCCGGGCGCAAGTCCTGAAACCATGGCTTCGTCGGTGGCGCAGCCGCTGGAGCGCCAGTTCGCGCAAATTCCCGGCATCGCGCAGATGACTTCGACAAGTTATCTGGGAACGGCCGCCGTCACGATTCAGTTCGATCTCAATCGTAATATCGACGGCGCCGCCAACGACGTCCTTGCCGCAATCAACGCTGCCGGCGGCCAGTTGCCGAAAAATCTTCCGACACCACCGACCTACCGCAAGGTCAATCCGGCGGATTCGCCGATCCTGCTGTTGTCGGCAACCTCGGACACGCTGCCGCTGACCACCGTGAGCGACTCCGTCGACGCCCAGCTCGCACAGCAGATCAGCCAGATTTCCGGCGTGGCGCAGGTGACGATCGGCGGCCAGCAAAAGCCGTCAATCCGCGTTCAGGTCGATCCGGCCAAGCTGGTCGCCAAAGGCTTGTCGCTCGAGGATGTGCGAAACCAGATTTCGATCGTGACGGTGGACAGCCCGAAGGGAAACATCGACGGCGAGAAGCGCGCCTTTACGATCTATGCCAACGACCAGATGCTCGATTCCAAGGATTGGAACGACGTCATCATCGCTTACCGTAACGGCGGCCCTTTGCGGGTTCGCGACATCGGCGTGGCGGTGACGGGACCAGAAGACGCCAAGCAGGCCGCTTGGGCCAACGGCAAGCGTGGTGTGTTCCTGGTCGTCTACAAGCAGCCTGGCGCCAACGTCATCGACACCGTGGACAAGATCAAGTCGCTGCTACCGCGGCTGGTGGCCGCCATTCCAGCTGCCATCAAAATCGACGTCATCAGCGACCGTACCCAGACCATCCGCGCCGCGGTCGATGACGTTCAGTTCACCCTGCTGCTGACCATATTCCTTGTCGTGCTGGTCATCTTTGTCTTCCTGCGTAACTTCTGGGCGACGGTGATTCCGGCCGTGACCGTGCCGCTGGCGCTACTCGGCGCCTGCGCGTTGATGTGGGTGTTCGGCTATACGCTCGACAACCTGTCCCTGATGTCGCTGACGATCGCCGTCGGATTCGTGGTCGACGATGCCATCGTGATGCTGGAAAACATCAGCCGATACATCGAGGCAGGCGAGAAGCCGCTTGCGGCAGCATTCAAGGGCGCGAGTGAAATCGGGTTCACGATCGTGTCGATCAGCGTTTCGCTGGTTGCGGTGCTTATTCCGCTGCTGCTGATGGGCGGCATCATCGGACGCCTGTTCCGCGAATTCGCGGTGACGCTGGCGATGACGATTTTCGTCTCCATGGCGGTTTCGCTCACGCTGACACCGATGATGTGTTCCCGTTTCCTGCGAGCGCATAGCGAGGTGCCCAAGCACGGACGGTTTTACCAATTGAGCGAGCGCGGTTTCGATGCCATGCTGAGCGCCTATGAACGCGGGCTCGACGTCGCCCTGCGCTGGCGGCTGACAACGCTCGTGATCTTCTTTGCCACACTGGGATTGTCGGTTTATCTCTTCGTCATCATACCGAAGGGCTTCTTTCCCCAGCAGGACATCGGCCTGATCACCTCCACATCCGAAGCCGCGCAGGATATCTCTTTCGCGGAAATGAAGCGGCGGCAGGAGGCGCTTGGTGAGATCGTCCAGGCCGACCCCGCGGTCGCATCGGTGGCGATGGTGATCGGCGGCAACAGCCGGGCCGGCAATAATGGCAGCGTGTACATCACGCTGAAGCCGCTGAGCGAACGCGGCGCCTCTGCCCAGCAGGTCATCTCCCGCCTGCGTCCCAAGCTCGAGAAGGTCGATGGCGCCCGGCTCTATATGCAGGCAGCGCAGGACGTGCGGCTCGGCGGCCGGCCGACCCGGACGCAGTTCGAATTCACGCTACAGGATGCCAACCTTGACGAGCTGAACGAGTGGGCTCCAAAGGTCCTCGCCCGGATGAAGACGCTGCCGGAACTGCGCGATGTTGCCACGGACCAGCAGTCAGAAGGGACGACGCTTCAGCTCAAGATCAATCGCGACACGGCGTCGCGCTACGGCATCCAGCCGCAATTGATCGACGACACGCTTTACGACGCGTTCGGACAGCGGCAGGTGACGCAGTATTTCACCCAGCTCAACAGCTATCACGTGATCCTGGAGATCCTGCCCGAGTTGCAGGGCAGCTTCGACACGCTGGACAAGCTTTATGTCAAATCGCCCACGACCGGCGATCAGGTGCCATTGTCGGCGTTTGCGAGCTGGAGCAGCGTTCCGGTCCGCCCGCTTTCGATCAGCCATCAGGGCCAGTTTCCGGCCATCACGATCAGCTTCAACCTCGCGCAGAGCGCGGCGCTTGGGCAGGCGACCGAGGCGGTGCAGAAGGCGATGGCCGATCTCGGCACGCCGGCAACGCTCAACTCGAGCTTCCAGGGCACGGCGCAGGCCTTCCAGCAGTCGCTCGGTACCGTACCGCTCTTGATCCTGGCGGCGCTGGTGGTCGTGTATCTGATCCTCGGTATTCTCTATGAAAGCTACATTCACCCGCTGACGATTTTATCGACGCTTCCCTCGGCAGGCGTCGGCGCGCTGGCGATTCTGATGGCGTTTGGCTACGACTTCAGCCTGATCGCGCTGATCGGCATCATCCTCCTGATCGGCATCGTCAAGAAGAACGGCATCATGATGGTCGACTTCGCGATCTCGGCCGAGCGCGACGAACATTTGACGCCGGAACAGTCGATCCGCAAAGCGGCCCTGCTGCGGTTCCGCCCGATCATGATGACCACGATGGCGGCCTTGCTCGGCGGCGTACCGCTGATGCTGGGCACGGGCACCGGATCGGACATCCGCCAGCCGCTCGGCTATGCGATGGTCGGCGGGCTGTTCGTCAGCCAGGCGCTCACTCTGTTTACGACGCCCGTGGTCTATCTCTATCTCGACAAGCTTTCGGTCGCGTTTTCGAACTGGGGACGCTCCAGGGATGACGACGACGACCGGCCTGCCGAGCATGGCGCCGTCAAGGAAGCCGCCGAGTGACTTGACTTTAGTCGGCCGTCGCTTCATCCGAGGAACGTTCCTCGGAGGCCGGCCCGTGAAATTGGCTCAAATCGCACTTCTCATTGCCCTCGCATCCCTGGGAACGGCCGGGCTGTCTTTCGCTCAATCGGCCCCCAAGGCCAAGGGTCCGGCCCAGGCGGCACCGTCGCCTGCGCCATCGCCATCCGACGCACCCGCGACCCCTCCGGCCTCCCCCGGCTGGTCCGCGCGCTGCAGCAGCGCAAGCCGCGACGCTCCGCTCGAATGTGCGATCGAACAGAACGCGATTTTCACCAAGACCGGACAGGTGGTCGTCGTTGTCGTCATTCGCGTCCCCGGCGATACCCGTGCGCCGGCCGCCTTCGTGCAGTTGCCGCTCGGACTGAACCTTCAAAGCGGCGCGAAATTCCAGGTCGATGACGGCAAGACGGCCGACCTGCCAATCCAGACTTGTGAAAACAGAGGCTGCTACGCCGACGCCGCGATCACGCCGGAGCTTTTGACCGCGCTCAAATCCGGCAAGCAGTTGAAGGTTTCCTTCCAGAACCTCGCCAAGGAAACCATTATGATCCCGATGCCGCTCACCGACTTTGCCGCCGCATACGACAAGATAAAATAACAGAGCGTGGCTTGCGGGATGTCCGCCGCCTGGGCGCCCCGCAATGCAGGCGTCAGGCGGTGCCGAGATAGGCTTTCTGCACTTGCGGATCGTTGGCGAGATCGGTTGCCGCACCCGACAACACACTTCGGCCGACTTGCAGGACGGTGGCAAAATCCGAAACTTCGAGCGCGAGCTCGATCGATTGTTCGGCAAGCAGGATCGTCAGCCCCTCCTTGTGCAGCCGCTCGAAGGTCTCATACATCGTCTCGACCACGGCCGGCGCAAGGCCCAGCGACGGCTCATCCAGCATCAGAAGCTTCGGATCGCTCATCAGAGCGCGGCCAACCGCGAGCATCTGCCGTTCGCCGCCGGACATGGTGCCGGCGCGCTGATCGCGCCGCTCCGCAAGTTTTGGAAAGATTTCGTAGACGCGCTCCAGCAGCGCCGCAACTCGGGCCTTGTCGCGCAACGGCGTCGCTCCCAGCTTCAGATTGTTCTCCACGCTTTGCTGCACGAATAGCCGCCAGCCTTCCGGCGAAAGGGCAAGTCCCTTGCGCACAACCGAGAACGCGCTGTCGCCTGCGATCTCCTGGCCGCCAAATTCGATTCTGCCGGAATGCACGGGAATCAGGCCGGCGATGGCGTTGAGAACGGTGGTCTTGCCGCCACCATTGGAGCCGAGCAGCGCGACCACGCTGCCCTCGGGCACGTCAAGCGAGACGTCGGAAACGCCGATCAGGTCGCCATAGCGAACCTCGAGCCGCTCGATCTTCAGCAAGCGGGCGGTCATGGCGCTGGCCCGCCCATCAGCTCAATAGGGGTATGTGCTGCCGCGGCCTTGGCGGCACGCTTGCCCAAATAAGCTTCGATGACCGCCGGATTGCCTGTGACCTCGCGCGGGCTGCCGCGCGCGATCTCGCGACCCTGATGAAACACCACCACGCGCGTTGCCAGCGACATGATGACTTCCATGATGTGTTCGACAATGACGAGCGTGATGCCGGAGCGATGGATATCGCGCACGACGTCGATGGCAAGTTGCACCTCGCGCTGGGTGAGGCCTGCCATCGCTTCATCGAGCAGCAGCACCTTGGGTTCGGTGGCAAGCGCGCGCGCGATTTCGAGCCGCTTGCGGCCCGGCGTTCCCAGCGATCGCGCCGGCGCGTCCGCAAGCCTTCCCATGCCGACGCGTTCCAGCACGGCCCGTGCGCGCGCCTCCGCCTCAGACCGGCGGGATGTGCGAAGGAACGCGCCGATCATCACGTTTTCCAGCACCGACATGCCCTCGAACGTCTGCGGCACCTGGAAAGTGCGGGCAAGACCAAGCTCGGCGCGCGCCTCGGGCGCGAGATCCGTGATGTCCTGGTCCTCGAAGAGGACCTGGCCCGATGTCGACAACAGGTCGCCGGTCAGACAATTGAACAAGGTGGATTTGCCGGCGCCGTTCGGCCCGATCAGTCCGAGAATGTCGCCCTGCTCGAGTGTTACCGAGGCCGCGTCGACCGCCTTGAAACTGCCGAAGGCCTTGGTGATCTCGCGCGCTTCAAGGAGCATGGGCTGCTCCGCTCGTCGCTTCGCCGTCCGGCATTCTGCGGCTTCGTTTCGTCCAAATCCGGCTGGCCAGCGTCAGGAGGCCGCCGGGCTGAAACCGCGCGATCAGCACGATGATTGCGCCATACAGGACGAAGGTCAGGCCGGCGCCCTTGCCGCCCAAGAGGTTGTTGGAAATCTCCTCCAGCGGCACCAGGATCGCAGCGCCCACCAGCGGCCCGAACAAAAGGCCGGCACCGCCGAGCGCGGCCATGATCAGTATCTTCACCGAGATCAGGATGCCAAGCCCGGACTCGGGATCGACAAATCCGAACATCATTGCATAGAGCGCGCCGGCGACGCTGGTGAGGCCGGCGCTTAACATAAAAGCGTAGAGCTTGGTGCGGCTTGCGGGAGCGCCGAGCGAGCGCGCGGCGCGCTCGGAGTCGCGGATGGCGCGCAGGTAAAAGCCCATCCGGCTGTTGGTCATCCACCAAGTGATGACCAGCGTCAACATCAGGACCGCCAGGAACAGGTAGTAATACGGCAAGGCCGAGATAAACGAGAGATCGAAGATGTTGCGCGGCACGGTCGGCCCGCTCAACCCTACCGCGGCGCCGAGATATTCGGTGTTGGTGACAATCAACCTGACGAGTTCAGCCACCGCGATCGTGGCCATGCTGAAATAATGGCCCGATAGCCGCAGCGTCGGCACCCCGACGACCGCCGATATGGCAACGCTCACAACGATGCCGGCCGGAATTCCCACCAGCGGCGACAGGCCGAAATGGGCGTAAGCCGCCATCGCGGCGTAGGCGCCGCAACCGAAGAACACGACGTGACCCACCGACACCTGGCCGGCGTAACCGCCGATCACGTTCCAGGCGGAAGCCGCGATCGCATAAAGCAGCACCAGCGCGCCGAGCCGCTGCTGGAATGGGGTCGAGAGCACCAGCGGATAGGCGATGAAAAGCGCCAGCACGATCGAGAGCCAAGAAAAGCGCCGCATCACGTCTTGCCCATCAGGCCCTGTGGCCGGAACCAGAGGAAGCCGAGGAACAAGGTGTACACGACCATGTCCTTGTAGACGGCGCCGATCAGGTAGGCCGACAGGGATTCGATGACGCCGATGGCAAGTCCCGCCAACAGCGCGCCGGGCACGCTGCCGAACCCCCCGAGCGACACCGTGACGAATGCCACGATGCCTAAGGTCTCGCCGACCGTCGGCACGATGTAGAAGAATGTCGCAATCAGCGCACCGGCAAGGCCCGTCGCACCCGCGGCGATCGCCCATGCGATTGCCTGCATGCTGTCGGGGCGGATGCCCATCAGTTGCGCCGCCGTCGAATCCTCCGCGACCGCCAACATCTTCGATCCGAGCGAGGTGCGCGTCAGAAGCAAATGCAAACCGAGCGTCACGAGAAGCGCAACCACACCGGCCAGCAGACGCGAGGCCTGGATTCGCAATCCCAGAAAATCGAACGTGCCGCCGACGAGATTTTCGGGCAATGACAGGAAGTTCGCGCCGAACCACCAGAAGACCGAGTAGCGCAGCAAGAGCGCGAGCCCGAACGTGCCGAGAATCTGGGCCAGCATCGGCCCCTTCATGATGCCGCGGATCAGTCCGAAGTAGACGACGACGCCAAGCGTCGCCAGCACCAGCGCGGCCAGTGGCGCGCCAGCCCAAGGACCTGCGCCGAACAAAGTCCAGACCACGAAAGCGACATACATGCCGAGCATGACGAAATCGCCATGCGCGAAATTGACGATGTTCATCATGCCCCAGACTAGCGTGAGGCCGGAGGAGAACAACGCATAGACCGCGCCCAGCAGAAGGCCTCCGACAATCACCTGAACAAGGATGGAGGACATGCCGGCGGAGGATCTTGCTGGTTAATTCTCGATTCGTTTTCGCGAAAGGACAATCGGGGGCGGGTCTTCCATCCGCCCCCGATTTTCACCAGCCCTTGAAGGGCAGTGTGGGCGATTTGGCGGCGTTAGCCTTCGGCCAGACCGCGACGTAGTTCTCGCCGTCCTGCAACTGGATGATGAGACCGGCCGCAAGCACATTCTGGCCCTTTTCGTCGAACTTGACGCCTTTGTAGCCCATCATGAGCCGATCGGGCTTGAGGTCGGTCGCCCTCAGCGCCGCCTGGATCTTGGCGGGCTCGGTCGAGCCTGCGCGATCGACGGCTTCGCAGAGGACGAAGAACGCCTGCATCGCTCGCGCGGCGGTGTCGTCCAGGTCGTCACCGGTCTTCTTCTTGTACATCTCGGCGATCAGCGCGGTCGGAGAGCCGGGCGGGCCGACGCTCCAGGACGAGCGATTGAAGACGCCTTGCGAGATCTTGCCGACTGCCTTGATGAACGAGGGGTCGGAGTATCCGGAATCATCGGCGATGATCATCGGAGGCTTGTAGTCGAGCGATTGCATGGTCTTCTGATAAAGAATCGCATCCGGCGTGTAGGTAATCATGATCACGACGTCGGGCTTCTTCTCCTTGAGCTGCAAAACCTGGCTCTGCACATCCGTCGCATTGGACGTGTATGCGATATCGAGCGCGATCGGCTGGCCCCTCTCCTTGAACACGCTGGCGATCACGCCCGCGACCGAGGTGCCGTATTCTGTCGTGTCATGGACGATCGCAACGTTGTCGGTCTTGGCACCGGCTGCTTTCATATCGCCAAGGAACTCGTAAAAGATCTTGGCGAAGTCGGCTGCGACCGGCGTGACGCGGAAGAACCACTTGAAGCCGCGCTCGGTCAAGTTGGCGGCGACCGACTCGCCGTTGACGAAGGGAATTCCGTATTTTTCGGCAATCGCGCTTGCCGTCAGCGTGACGCCGGACTGATAGGCGCCGGTGATCGCCACCACCTTCTCTTCCGTGATCAACCGCAAGGTCTGGTTCTGTCCGGTCGCCGGGCTGCCTTGATTGTCGGCGAATACCGCCTCGATCTTGGCGCCGCCGAGCCCTGCAAGGCCCGCGCTCTTAGCGAGCGGGAAATTACCGAATTCCGGGTGCGCGTTGTTGATGATATCCATCGCGACTTCGATCGCGGCCTTGGCATGAACGCCGGCGCTGGCAGAACCGCCGCTGAGCGGAAATACCGCGCCGATCTTGACCGTCTTGTCCTGCGAAAAAGCATTGCCCGCCGGCAATAGCGAAATCGAGGCAGCGCAAAGCAGCCCGAGAATATTCTTCAAGTTCATAGATCGTCTCCGAGAGGGCCCACCCGATGCCAGGCTCTTTGAGGCCGGAATGTGCAGGCACTTGCGCCCGCACTTCCTTGTTTTCTTGGCCTTTTCAGCATTGCACGCCCGCTTGGCAGGGGCAAGTTGGCAGGACTTGGCGCGTGATTGGCGGACGAGGTATCGCGAGGCCAACGTTTGCCGGCCTCCGCGCCCAGTCGTTTCCGATCCTCGCGGCCGGCGTGAAACCTTTGGCCGCGGGTCCGCCGCAAATCCGATGCACGCCGCGGCCCGGCCGGAACCCTTGCTTTTCCTCCGGCTTGCCAACGCCAGAACCGAAAAATAGAAGGCCTCAAACCCTTGGCGAGATTTTCGAAAAATCCGCCGCGCGGCAACCGGCCGACGGCATCATTAACTTATTGATTCTGAGCCGGTATTTCTTGGGGAATGGTGTAGCCTATCGGGTTCTGGGCTAAGCCATTGATATCCCTAACCCGGTTTTGCAATGCCGCCCCCATTTGATCCGGCTATTTCCGGCCACGTCTGAGCAGTTTGCAAAACTCTGAAGCGACGCTGGGATGGCGGCACTGAAGCGGCGCGATTGCTCTTTCCCGATCAAGCCCCGCTGTTCGCGGCGAACGACATTCGGGAGGCCGTTGCTTGTGCGAGTCTGCTGTGCGGCTCGTTCAAGTCAATCGACGCGTTTCTCGGCTTCGCAAAAACCGAGGCATTCGAGATATTCTCCGCGCACAAGTCGGCATTGGCGGCAATCGCCGAAGTGCCGATCGAGCATCGACGCTGAACAGATCGACGAGCGCATTGCTATCAGCGAGGCTGAAGACGGACTGACTGCCGAGAGGCGTGGCGAAGGAAATGAGGGAGGTACTATCGCGAATGTCGTTCAAAGCTCTTTGCATTTTGGACGACGACAAAACCTATCGACGCACTAAGGAGTTTGGAGCGCGAGACTCCTTGGCCGATCATGAGCTGCTGAGCGCGAAATTGATGCGGACTGTGAGGTCCCCATAATTATCCCCGCTAATCACCTAGTGTTCCACTTGGGTGAACTGCACCCCGGACGCGAAGACCGATACATTATAACAACAATCGTCGTCCGAAATTTATTCGGACATGTTGTTAAGAAGCGTTAATTGATTTTTGGAGATATTACGCTTGGCGCAGGGACAGTCGACCCAGAAAGTGGGACTACGAAAAGCGATCCCACTCTTTCTAAGTTCGCACGCCTCAAAAGGAGACGACCTATTTGCCGCACCGCCAAGCTGACTGACAAGCAAAACCTAGCGTGAAATCTCAAGCAGAGAGATGTATCGTGGCACTTCTCCAAGGAGGCGCTCATGGCTGAGAATAAGACACCCGCTGACCTAGCACGTTCAATGATGACCAAAAACCTTGAGCAAGCTCACGAGGCGATTACTAACTATTTTAGGTTGGTCGAAGAGAGCATATCTTCATCGCCGTTGGGTGGTACAGATCAGACCAAGACCTTCAGAAACTACGTGGAGCGCAGTGTAGCGGCAAGTTTTGGGCTTTCGGACAAACTGCTACGAGCAAAGGATTTGCAGGATGTCGTGCGTATCCAGACAGAGTTCTTTCAAACTCAACTAAAAGCGTTGACCGAGAAATCAGGGGACCTCTGCGGAACGGCGACCAAGGCGGGTTCGGACGTCACTCGCGTTCAGATTAAGTGAACGGTGGCAATCCCGATGTTCTGGACTGGCCACGCGCGATAGCGGCGTCATTTTCCCTCGGCTCCCGGCGCGCCCCCAGCGAACGGAAGCCGCCTTTTCAGGGGTACTCAAGTCCGGCCGAGGGCTAATTTGCGAGCGTTTTCTGGTCCTTCGCCTTTTCCTCAGCAAGCAATCTCAGCAGCATTGCATGCCGGTTCTCATCACGCGAAAGATCACTCCTGCTTTCCGCAATCAGCTTTTCGTAAAGCGCGACGTTTTCATTGTGAACGAACGACCGCATTGTGACCTCCCAAGGAATCTTGAGCAAAGTCTCCACGCTGGCGCCAGCCATTATGGCCAGCTCCCCTACACAACTCAAGATTTATCAGCGCACCAGGAGTGGAAATTGTGTGACAGCGTCGCTGTCAGATCAGCCCAGCGGCAGGAGTCCGTCTCGATCGTTAGCGCCGCGTCGACGCTCTGCTGAGAACTTCCAGTTCAACGAAAAGCAGACGTTCGCAACGTTCGCCGGCCGTCTCGCAAGTGCTATAAGCCTGCGCGCAATTCGAAATTAAGAGCCGTTGTTGAGCCATGTCAATTTGAGCAAAGCGCTAATGAGTTGAAGTTGCTTTCCGTGGAGTTTCCATTCGCAAGGAGTTTGCAATGGCTGAAATAGCTAAACTCTCGGTCGGCAAGGTGTTCGAAAAGCTACGTAGCGCGGATGCGCCAAAACGCTCGAAGATGATGCGGCTTGAGGAGGAAGTTAGAACGGCTGAGGAAGAGGTACAACGCTTGAGAACGGCAAGAGTTCGTCTTAAGCGGGGCCAGCCAGGTGGCACGACCGGGCGATCTTGAAATATCCGAAGATATTTCTTCGACGGGGTTTCTGATCCTTTTGCCCGGCGATGTCGCGGGCACTACCGGATAGCCAATAGCGGGACAGCGTCGCTCACATGCGGCAGCGTCAAATGATCGGTACCGTGATTTGGCGAGGCCCCTCCCACGCTCCCGGCGTGCAGGCATCAGCGCGGCGCATTGGGCCATGTTGAGACAAACGGATCGTTTCCAACATTCTGGCGACAGCGTCCATTGCGCCAGACGAAACCGACCGAGCAAACGTGGCGTGCAGATACCTCGGCTCGATAGAAGTGACATATACCATGGACGTCGCGATACAAACCCGCACCGCATCCGCCTGCGGCGTTTGCGGCATGCCCTGCGAGCACGGAAGAAAGAAAGAGCGCAGCGACAACAAGCCCAAGTTTCGTCACAAGTTTCGTCATAAGCATCTCCGCGCGTCGTGGTTCGCGATTAACTAAAGCTGAATACCACCGCCGCTTGCATTGATTTGCGTCAAGGGTTGATAAAGGCGCCACTCCCGCACCGGACCGGGAATTTAAAAGAATAGGTCGTCCTCTAACCGGCGCAGCCAAGGTGACGGCCGGCGAGTGTAACGCCGCTGCCGTCCGGCGACGGGTAAGAGTCCCGCACCATTCTGTGCAGCGCATTCGAAGCTGGATCCATATTGATTTCGGTCAAAGACGAGACTCAAGGCCATGTCACGTTTTGATCGCGTCGAAGCGAGAATTGGGCGACCGCTTAGTTCAGAAGTCCGCATGAAGGACTTCGCGGCGAAAATGATGCGGACTTCTTCAATCAGGATACCCGAAACCGATGCAATATTTATGCTACAAACTTGTGGGACGGAACACTAGCAGCGAACAACAGCGACGAGCCTCATGATTCTCTTTTTGTCGTGTTCCTCCGTTTATGAGGTCAGAAATTAGGAGCCTGACCAGCCTTGCGGGTTTATTGCTCCTGGATTTGCGCCAAATACCCAACGATATCCCGTATCCGTTCCTGGATAACATCCTCTGGATCGCAGGGCAGATCTAGCAATGACTCAATGGAGTTAGGTTCAACCGGTCTCGTTTGGTGACCCGGCGGCGGTCCTTGCCGGCATCCCCAGATCGGCATTTCGGAGCTTCGTTGTGGTGTGCTTCGGCCATCGACTCTCCTCGCAACGACGTCAGGCGAAAACACGCCGCTGTTCTTCTTCGCGAGAACTGTCAAGTCGGCGGGTCTAATTTTCAGATTGCTGCTCGTCTGCCCCTCGCCTTTACCGTCGGCACCGTGGCAACTCGCGCAATACGACAGAAACTCAGTCCGTCCCTTTTCGATATCTTGGGCCCAAGCGAAGGTAGTCGCTGCTATCATGATACAAGCCAGCGAGTTTGACCAAACCGCAGTACGGCTAACGGCAAACATGCACTCCATCCACTAAAGCACAAGCTGGAGCAACAACCACCAGAACTCCCCTAATGGAACTTCTATTGGCACACCCCCAACTCGTTCCGCATTCTCGCTCATCAGCGGACGCTACGGCAAAGCAGCATTGACCTTCTTCCAGGTTTGGTCGGGGTTGAACGAGGTCATGCGCTCGGCGATCCTCGCCGTGCGATCCCCGAAGTCCTTTTGGAATACAGTACCGGCGTGATTGACCAAGAAGGTCATCACACCGGAATTGCCGTACTCGGCTGGATAGGCGATCAGCGCGAAGCCGCCGATCATCTTGCCCTTGACCACATAGTTGAGCGCGCCGCCGGGCGCGTTCGATCCCTGCGCCTTCAGGATTCGATAGTAATAGCCGTGATAAGGCGCGCCCTTCCCTTCGAGTTTGTACCCCTCGCTTGAAGCCTCCGCGGCAAGTTCGCCAAGTGGACTGGGATCACCATCATCGCGCCAGAACAGGCCATCCTTCTTGCCGGGACTGCTGACAATGCGTTGCGCGTAGACGCCGACACCAAGGCCACGGTCCTTCTCGGCATATTCATTCTGAGCATCTACAAAAGCGAGACAGCTCTGGATCGCGTCCAGCTCGTTGCGACCGATGCGGCGGTACAGGATTTCCTGCCGACCCTCATCGGTGTCGAATTCCCAGCCGGATTTGGTGTGGACCAGCGGGATCGGAAACGGGAAATCGTCGGCGCCGACGATGAGCGCGGCTCTCTTGCCGTCGACCTTTACCGAATGCCTGGTGTCGTAGGCGGCCAGGAATTTTTCGCGCGCGGCCTTATCTGCCACCTCGTCGCCGGAAACGACGATATCCTCGCCGTCCGGCCCAAGCACCTTTAGCATATCCCGCCCGATGCCGGACTTGACGGCAGAAGCAAGCGCGCTCGCCGCGTCATCCGGACTGTTGAAAGATTGCTGCGCTTTCGCCGCCGGCATCAGCCAAAGGAGACAAGCGACCGTTACCGCGCTTGCAAATTGGATGCGATCAAGTCGAAATGGCTTCATGGTCATATCCTCGATCTCTTGTCCTCGGACATTTTGGGAATGTGCGCGCCGGAGGCCACCCAGTCCCGATAGCTCTGGAATTTGAGGCCAAGCTTCTCGTAATAGACCCTGAAATAACCGTCGCGCCCGCGCGTTACCGCCTCGGGCCGCAACGCCTGCACTTCCTGCGCGATGACGCCGACATAGGCCTTATCGCTGCCGAGATAGCTGAAGCGGTAATACCCGAGACCATTAGCGAGATGGCCGAGCAGTACGATGTCGTGCTTCAACGCGATGTCGGAACGCCGGCCACCGCCGCCACGGAAACCGCCGCCGCCCCCCCGGAAACCGCCGCCTCCGGCGGAGGCAAAGCTCGCCCGGCCGCGCGCGGAAGCCGCACTGGCCGCACGGCCTGATGACACGTTAAGGCCACCACCCCCTCCTCCCCGCGCCCGGTTCGTCGCAGCCGCACGATTGCTCACATTGCCCCGGTTGCCGGCACTGCCAGCGCGGCGATCGGCCACGTTGGCCCGATTGCCGCCACCTCGATCACCGAGGTTGCCCGCGCGATCGCCAATGCTCGGACGATTGCCACCGGGATTGAGCACCTGCTGGCCGCCCCGGCCGCGGAAATCCATGCGGTTTGCAGCACCCGCCCTCAGATTATTATTGCCAAATTTCTGCTGAACGTTCGCGTTGTTGTAGCGCACACCCTGACGATGCGAAGGATTGTGCTGCCAGTTGTTTCCGATGTTGTTGGTCCTGTTATAGTGGTTCACATACAGGTTGCGATTGCCCCAGTTGGCGCCGCCGCCCCAATAGTTGCCCCAGCGGCCGATGGCCCAGCCTGCACCAAAGGCGAGCCCGGCCGCGATCACGCCGGCGCCGATATAGGACGGGTACCCGAAATAGTAAGGCGGATAGGCCGCGTAAGGCCAGGTCCCGTAGACTGTGGCCGGATCGTAATAGGGGACGTATATCGTATTGGGATCTGCCTGCTCGATCACAATCACCTGCTTGCTTTCCTGAGTCTGCACACTGACCCTCTGCTGCTTGGTGCTAGCGAGCTTCTTGTTGTCATAGGCCTTGGTACGCAGTCGCTGGATCGCATCCATCACGTCCGCCTGCTGCGCGAGCACGGCATCGCCGAGATTCTTGGTCCAATCGAGCTTGTCGCTCATCATGGTCAGGACGTCTGCGGTAGGGGCTAGTGCCTTGACGCTGTCGTCCCAGGACTGCTTGTCCACCTCGGTCTTCAGCGCATCGCCCTTCAAATTCTTTCGCTCTTTCAGCCAGCGATCGGCCTGGACCACCTCCAGCGGGTAGGTCGATGCCGCCAGTACGTTGGCCAGCAGCTCGTCGGCATAGAGCGCAATCGGCGCGACCAAGGCTTCGAGTTGCTCGGGCTTGAGCAGTTGGGAGGAAGAGCTATCCGCGGTTGTTTGCGCCACGGAGGGACCCGAGATTGAGACCAGAAGAGCGATTGCCAATACTCCGCACTTAAATTTTAGCATCGCTGCACCTCCGTAAAGATCGTTCCGCCCGTCCCAGCAGGACGATAGGCGCGATTTCTCGACTGCCGACTACATGGCAGCCGGAAACTGATCGCACATATTCTTTGCCATCGCTTTCACTTGTGTTGATCTGCATCAATATCGCAGAGCTTGCCTGAAACGAGGATGACGTCGCGTTCAATCTTGCAAAGGTTCCAGCCGTGAAACCTGTTTCGGTACAAGATGCCGTCGCGATGGTTCCGGACGGCGCGAGCCTGATGATCGGTGGCTTCATGGGCGTAGGCACGCCGGAACGGCTAATGAACGAGTTCGTCCGTCAGGGCAGGCGCGACCTCACAATAATTGCCAACGACACGGCAAAGCCGGGGCTGGGAATTGGCAAGCTAGTCGACGCCGGTCTTGTCAGTCGGACCATCGCTAGTCACATTGGCCTCAATCCCGAGACACAGCGACAGATGATCGCCGGCAAGATGGCCGTCGACTTGATCCCGCAGGGCACGCTGATCGAGCGCATGCGAGCCGGAGGCTGCGGTCTGGGTGGTGTGCTCACACCGACCGGCATCGGCACCATCGTCGAGGAAGGCAAGCAAACGGTCGAGGTCAATGGAAGAAAGTATCTGGTGGAGACGGCACTACGAGCCGACTTTGCTCTCATCAATGCGTTCCTGGCCGACTACCTCGGCAATCTGTCCTACGTCCTCACCTCGCGAAATTTCAATCCGGTGATTGCAATGGCGGCGGACACCACGATCGTATGCGCCGACCATATCGTGCCGGTAGGATTGATTGCACCGGATCACGTCATCACGCCGGCTCCGCTGGTGGACTATCTCATCATGAACGAGTAACGGACATGGATGCGCAAACCATCATCGCCAAACGGATCGCGAGAGAACTGAAAACAGGGATGCTCGTCAACCTCGGCATAGGTATCCCGACCAAGGTAGCAAATTTCATCCCTGAGGATGTCAAAGTCTTTTTTCAATCGGAAAATGGCCTGATCGGGACCGGCCCGATTCCGGAAGAAGGAATGGCTCACCCACTGCTAACCGACGCCGGAGGAAACCCGGTGACAGCGCTGCCTGGAGCCTGCACCTTCGATAGCGCCATGTCGTTCGGTCTGATCCGCGGCGGACACGTTGATGTTACGGTGCTCGGCGCGCTGCAGGTCGACGGTCGAGGCCTGCTCGCCAACTGGATGATTCCCGGCAAAATGGTGCCCGGGATGGGTGGCGCGATGGATCTAGTCACTGGCGCCAAGCGCGTCATCATCGCCATGCAGCACACCGCCAAGGGCAAACCAAAAATTGTGGAAGTTTGCACGCTGCCGCTGACCTCTGCGCGCCCCATCGACATGCTGGTCAGCGAGATGGCGGTCATCACCTTTCCTGAAGGAAGAGCGACGCTCCTGGAAACTGCTCCCGGCGTCACCGTGGAGCAAGTGATCGCGGCGACGCAGGCCAAACTCACGCTGCCTGCCAAGATTCCGCAGATGCCATTGTAGAGAACCGCGGAGCTACCTGCGTTAGCGCGTCCACCACATTGTTTAGGTCTGGTTTAATCTATTAACGGAGAGCCCGATGTCGTCCCCAGCGATAGACTCAGCGCCCGCCACCTCCTCTCAAGATGAAGGGATGATGGTTCGTATGGCAATCAGCTTTACCGCCTGGGCGGAACGCTGGTTTCCTGATGCCTTTGTTTTCGTTGCCATCGCCGTCGTGGTGGTCGCGATTGCGGCATTGATCAACGGGGCTTCGCCGGTTGCTGTCAGCGTAGCATTTGGCAATGGCTTCTGGAGTCTGATCACTTTCACCATGCAGATGGCTTTCGTAGCCATAGGCGGGTATGTCGTGGCTACGTCCGCGCCGGCGCAGCGGCTGATCCGCCGGCTCGCCGAATTGCCGAAGACCGGCACAGGCGCGGTGGGCCTCGTCGCTTGTGTCAGCATATTTGCATCCTTGCTTAACTGGGGCCTGAGCCTGATCCTCGGCGGACTTCTCGTGCTTGCGCTCGCTGCGCGGCGCGAACTGCGCATGGATTACCGGGCTGCAGGAGCGGCAGCCTATTTGGGGCTGGGCGCGACCTGGGCGATGGGATTGTCTTCGTCGGCAGCGCAGCTTCAAGCGAATGCGGCAAGCCTGCCCAAGAGTCTCTTATCCATCACGGGTGTCATTCCATTCTCAGAGACGATATTTCTTTGGCAATCGATGGTGATCACCGCCGTGCTTCTTGTCGTTTCGATCGCTGTAGCGATTTGGTCAGCGCCGGGCCCCAACACAGCCGTAACCGCCGAAGCAATGGGGATCGATACCTCTCGGGAAGACTCGATCAAATTGGGTCCGCCCAAGCAGCCTGGGGAATGGCTTGAGCATTCGCCGATCCTCACGACTCTCCTCGTACTGCTCGCGGCCGGTTGGGTAGCGAACGAATTCGCGCGCCAGGACTGGATGATCGCGATCTCAAACCTCAATACCTACAACTTCATCTTCATCATGGTCGGGCTGCTCCTGCATTGGCGGCCGAAACGATTTCTGGCAGCGGTCGTCAAGTCGGTGCCGGCAACCTCGGGCGTTCTGATCCAGTTCCCGTTTTATGGTGCGATCGCTGCGATTATAACGCAAGCGAAGAACGGTGCAGGGGTTACAGTTTCCGATCAAATTACCCATGCCTTCGTCAGCATGTCGACCCAGCATCTCTATCCGCTAGTGATTGGCATCTATTCCGCCATCCTTGGGTTCTTTATTCCGTCAGGTGGTGGCAAGTGGCTGCTTGAGGCACCCTATGTGATGCAGGCGGCCAATGACCTGCATGTGCATCTCGGCTGGGCGGTGCAGGTTTACAACGCGGCGGAAGCGCTACCCAATCTCATCAATCCATTTTGGATGCTGCCGCTTCTCGGCGTCTTGGGCTTGCGCGCGCGCGACGTCGTGGGCTTCACATTCCTACAATTGCTCCTGCATCTGCCAATCGTGCTGTTCCTACTTTGGGCGCTGGCCTACACCCTGGCGTATCACCCGCCAGTCTTGCCCTGATGTGCACATACGAGGGGAACCGCAAAGGTGAAATGCGATGCGATTATTCAAGGACTTTGATGAGTTCAAGGCCGCTGTCGGCACCGAGGTCGGCGTGAGCGACTGGAGCGAGGTTACCCAGGATCGTATTGACAAATTCGCAGAAGCGACGGGCGACGAGCAGTGGATTCACGTCGATACGGAACGCGCAGCCCGCGAGTCCCCTGGAGGCAAGACGATTGCGCATGGACTCCTGTCGCTGTCGCTGATCCCGATGTTCATTCGGTCGATCATCGGGGTGAAAGGCCTGAAAAATACCCTGAACTACGGCGCCAACAGGATTCGCTATCTCTCCCCGGTCCCCGCCGGATCGCGCCTGCGAGGACGCGTCACGGTCGCGGCCGCGGAGGATGTGCCTCCTGACGCCCTGCGCGTGACATATCAAGTCACTATTGAGATCGAGGGCGGGAAACGTCCCGCTTGCGTTGCAGAGGTGATCGGTCAGCACTATCGCTAAATTGACGCTGTCGCCCTGGGATCATGGTGGACCGCCGGCTGCCGTGCCACTGCCGGCCCCACCAGCAAGGCAAGAACTGCGCCTGCGCCGAGAAGTCTGAGTTTCATCACTGTCCCTTTAACGGTGCACACCGAACATATTTGAGCGTCATTCCGGGGATATCCGGGAACAGCCTGGAAAGACTATTGTCGTCGATAACTTTCAGGCTGAAGTTGAGGTTCTGCGTCATGACACTCGAGGCGCAGGCTGCGGCCAATTCGATGCTATCGCCGTCCTGCTTTCTGGAAGTGATCGTGCATCGGCCACTTTTTCCCCTGATCCGGCTTCCTTCAATGATGAAACCGGATCCAAACAGGTCCGAAAGCTCGGCAAACTCAACTTCATTACCTTTCTTGGTGAAGACCTGACTGCAAAGACCGGCATCTGTAGCCCAGGCGCCCGAGAGATCGAAGGCCATTGCCTGCGCCGGCGGCAACAGTACCGCTCCGAATAGAACAAAGGCCCCGGCGGAACGAAGAAAATTCAACATTGCATTCTCCTTGAAACGAAACTGCTATTCCGCCGCAATATGCTCGGGTGGGTTAGGTTTGGTTTGCGTGGCAGCAGGCTGTTGCTCGTTCGCAGGCCGCGATGCTGGCCTCAGCCGCTCGCGAATAGCCTGGAACATCACGTAGAGCGGCGGGATCGCGAATATGCCGACGAACGAGGCGAGGATCATGCCGCCAAACACAGGCGTACCGACGCCGCGGCGCGCCAACTCCGAGGCGCCCGAGGCGACGACCAGCGGATAGAGCCCGAGAATGAAGGCGAACGACGTCATCATCACCGGGCGGAAGCGCAAGCGCGCGCCTTCGGTTGCGGCTTCCAGCAAGGGAACGCCCTGCTCGCGCTTTTCCTTGGCGAACTCGACGATCAGGATGCCGTTCTTGGCCGCCAAGCCAATCAGCACCACCATGCCGATCTGGCCGTAGAGATCTAGCGTCAATCCGGTCAGCACAATGGCAGCGTACGATCCGACGATGCCGATCGCGACCGATAGCAGCACCGGCACCGGGATGCTCCAACTTTCATAGAGCGCCACCAGGAACAGGTAGGCGAACAGCACCGCAAAGCCGAGAATGATCGCCGTCTTGCCTTCGGCGCGCTTCTCCTGGAATGCCGTATCGGTCCACTCTCCCGCGAACCCCTGCGGAAGCGTCTTGGCCGCGATCTGATCGAATGCCTGGAGCGCCTGCCCCGACGATACGCCCGGCGCCGGACCGCCCTGAACGGTCACGGCGCGCAGGTTATTGTACCGGATCAAGGCCGGCGGGCCGACGACAACGCGCGGCTCTGCGAGGCTGCGCAATGGGATCATTTTTCCGTCGGCGTTGCGGACGTTGATGCGATAGATATCGTCGATGCGCGACCTGTCGGCGGCCTCGGCCTGCACTTGCACCTGCCAGGTGCGGCCAAACAGATTCAGGTTGTTGATGAAGTAGCCGCCTAGCGAAGCCTGCAATGCCTGGAACAGGTCTTTCAGCGGGACACCGAGGATCTGAACCTTGTCGCGGTCGATATCGAGGTAAATTGAAGGGTTGGTCGCCGAGAACGTCGAGAACACACCGCGCAGTTGCGGATCCTGGTTGGCCGCGACGGTAAGGCCGCGCACGACTTGGGCGAGCTCTTTGGGATCGCCGCCCCGCAGATCCTCGAGCACATAGGTAAAGCCGCCGCCCGTTCCGAGACCCACGATCGGCGGCGGCGCCAGCGGCACTACAGTGCCGGTCTGGATTTGCCGGAACTCGGCGCGGAGCCTCGCGATCACCTCGCGAGCCCCGAGACCTGCGCTCTTGCGCTCCTCGAACGGCTTGAACGTGACGACCATGAAGCCGGCGTTCGGCTGCGAATAGTTGTCGATGAAATTCAAACCAATGATCGAGGTGTATTCGGCAACGGCGGGATCTTCCTTCACGATCGCCTCCGCCTGCCGCATCACTTCCGACGTCCGACCGACGGACGCCCCACCCGGCAGTTGAACAACGACGAAGATCGCGCCCTGATCGTCCTCCGGCACAAATCCCGTTGGCGTGACCTTGGCAAGGCCGAACGTCCCCGCCCCGGCCACGGCCACCATTGCTAATCCAATGACCGAGAACCGGACCAACCGCGCGACGACAGCGCCATATTGGTCCCGCACCCAATCGATCGAGCGCATCAACCAACCGATAATGCCCCGCTTCGGCCCATGATGGGCACTCAACAGCACGCCGCACAGCGCCGGCGAAAGCGTCAGTGCGTTGACGGCGGAGAGCAGCATCGATACCGCTACCGTCACGGCGAATTGGCGGAACAGCTCTCCGGAAATGCCGGGGATGAACGCAATCGGTACAAAGACCGAGAGTAAGACAAGCGTGATCGCGATGATCGGCGCGGTGATTTCCGCCATAGCTCGCTTAGTTGCCTCGCCGGGCGACAGCTCGGGATGCTCTTCCATCACCCGCTCGACGTTCTCGACGACGACGATGGCGTCGTCGACGACGATACCGATCGCAAGGACGATGGCGAGCAGCGAGACGGTGTTGGCGGAATATCCGACGGCCTTGAGCGCGATGAACGTGCCGATCAGACTCACGGGAACGGCAAGAGTCGGAATCAAGGTGGCGCGAACATTCCCAAGGAACAGAAAGACCACAAGCACCACAAGAACAAAGGCTTCGAACAGCGTCTTCTTCACCTCGTGCATGGTATCTTTCACGAAGATCGTCGGATCGTAGGGGATAGTCCAGGCCAGATCGTCCGGGAAACGCTTTTCCAATTCCGAGAGCTTTTTCCGCAGGGCATCGACGGTGTCGATCGCATTGCTGCCCGGCGACTGGTAGATCACGATCGCGGCCGCGTCGTCGCCATTGAACCGCGTGTCGCGGTCAAGGCTGGCGGCGCCGAGTTCAAGCTGCGCCACATCGCGTAGTCGCAATACCGAACCATCCGGGTTGGTTCGAATGACGATATTGTTGAACTCCTCGACCGTGCTAAGGCGGCCCTTGGTCTGGATGTTGAGCTGCAATTGCTGATCGTTAAAGGTGGGCCGGGCCCCGATACGGCCGACCGCGGCCTGCACGTTCTGCGACTGAATGGCGTTAATGATATCGTTGACGGTGAGATTGAGCCCTGTCAGACGATCGGTCTTGACCCAGGCGCGCATGGCATAGTCCTGGGCCGCGAAAAGATACGCGTCGCCGACGCCGGGCGTGCTCTTGATCGAATCCAGAAGATTGATTGTGACGTAGTTCGACAAAAAGAGCGGATCGCGGGTGTGCTTCGGTGAATAGACCGTCACGAAGGCAAGGATCGCAGTCGATTTCTTCTTGACGTTGATCCCTTGCCGTTGAACTTCCGGCGGCAGCAGCGCCAGCGCGATCTGTACCCTATTGTTGACGTTGACCGCATTGATGTCCGGATTGGTGCCGAGTTCGAACGAGGCGGTAAGCGTATAGCTGCCGTCGTCGCCGCTCGTGCTCTTCATGTAGATCATCTTGTCGACGCCGACGACCTGCGCCTCGATCGGCTGGGCGACGGTGGCGTCCACCACGGCTGAACTGGCGCCCGGATACATCGTCGTGACCGAGACCTGCGGCGGCACGATATCGGGGTACTGCGCAACGGGCATTGCAAGATAGGCCAGTGCACCGGCGATCGTGGTAACGACGGCGATGACGATCGCCAGGCGCGGGCGGTCTACAAAAATAGCGGAGAACATCGCATCAGCTCCTGTCGGGTGCTGGCGGCAGAGGTGTCGGGCGGACTGCAACATCCCGCCGTAGTCCCTGAATTCCCTCGACGACGACGAGTTCGCCACCCGTCAGTCCCTGCTCCACAACGACGCCAGCGCCGACTGCGGCACCCGGCTTGATCCGTCGTACCGCGGCTTTCCCGTCACTCGCGATGAAAACGTAAACGCCCTCCTGATCGGAAATCAGCGCGGCTTGCGGAATAACGATCTTCTCCTCAGGAGCCCCACCCTCCAGTCCTACGCGGACAAGCTGGCCATCGATCAGCGCAAAATCGGGATTGGGGAAAGAGGCGCGCGCCAACACGGTGTCGGTGCTGCGGTCAACGGTGACATCGACAAAGTTGATCTTGCCGGGGTGATTGTATGGGGTGCCGTCGGCAAACAGGAGCGATGCCTTGATACCCGTGACGTCGATATTTTTTCCGGCCTGCTGGGCGCGCAGAAATTCGCGCTGGCTTACCGGGAAGGTGACGTACATCGGGTCCTGACTGACGATAACGGTCAGCGGCCCGCTTTGCGGCGAGACTACATTGCCTTTGGTGATATTGGTCTTGCCGACCTTGCCCGCAATCGGAGAAGCGATTTCGGTATAGCCGAGGTTGATCCTTGCGGTCTGCAGATTGGCCTGATCGATCAGAAGCGAGCCCTTGGCCGTTTCATCGGCGGCGAAGGCCTGATCGCGGGCGACCGGGGTGCCGGAGCCTTTGCTCAACAGTTCTTCGGCGCGCTGCAGTTGAATTTCGGTCAGCGCCTTGGCAGCCTTGTCTTTCTCCAATGCGCCTTCGGCTTGTCCGACGGCGGCTTCAAACAGGCCCTTCTCGATACTGTAGAGGGGCGCCCCCTCCTTGATGAGATCGCCTTCCTTGAATGCGACCTTCTCGAGAAACCCGGTGATCCGCGCTCTCACCTCGACGCGCTGAACCGCTTCGACGCGCCCGACAAAATCTTGAGACTTGGTGACGGGCTTGCGTTCTGCGGTAACCACTCCAACCGGAATGGTCGGCGCGCCCTGCGGCGACTGCGCGTAGGCGCAATACGAAATCCCCCACAGCGTCAAAAGAATGCAGGCAATCTTGCGCATCAAAGCCTCCCCTTCTCCGATTAGCTCCGCTAACGGCCTGGAACCAGTGAGCACGACGATGCGCGCGCATCCCGACAGTCGAACCAATTCCGAAGCCTGTCAATCGATGATATGATAACCGCCATCGATGTAGAGCGTGTCTCCGGTCATCAGTTTCGCGCCGTCGAGCGCAAGGAACGCAACTGCCCTTCCGACATCGTCGATGCTAACAAGGCTGCGTGCAGGCGCCTTTGCCTGCGCTTTAGCCAGCAGCTCGTCGAATTCAGGAATTCCCGAGGCCGCGCGCGTTGCCAATGGACCGGGCGAGATGGCGTGCACCCGGATACCCTTGGGACCGACTTCGGCCGCGATGTAGCGCACGGCGCATTCGAGCGCGGCCTTGGCCAGGCCCATGATGTTGTAGTTCTCCACGACCATCTGGCTGCCATAATAAGTCATCGTGAACAGCGTACCGCCGTTTTTCATCAACGGCTCCGCCAGATGCGCCATGCGGAGGAACGACCAGCAGGAAACATCCATGGTTGCCAGAAAGCCGTCGCGCTTGACGTCGATCACGCGACCGTGGAGGGCCTCTTTAGGCGAAAACGCGATCGAATGAACGACAAAGTCGAGCTGTCCCCATTCCTTCTCGATGCGCTCGAACACTTTTTCCATTTGGCCGGGGACCTGGACGTCGAGCGGCATGAAAATCGGCGCCTCGAGTTCGCGCGCGAGCGGCTCGACATACTTCATGGCCTTGTCGTTCAGGTAGGTGACAGCCAGATCGGCCCCGAGGGCTCTGAAAGCCTTGGCACAGCCCCAGGCAATCGACTGATCGTTGGCGATGCCGACGATCAGGCCCTTGCGGTCCTTGAGCGCGACCTTGGTCTCTTTGTAAACGGGAATCGTCATGACACCCTCTCGTGTTGCGGAGAATTAGCCGGTCTCTTCGACAGCAGCGACCAAGTGTGCTGGGCAATCATCAGTTCTTCGTCGGTTGGCATCACATAGACCGGAACCCGACTCTCGGGCTTCGATATGAGGCTCGCGTGTCTCGCGTTTGCCTCTGCATCGATCGAAACCCCAAGCCAGCCGAGCTTGGCGGCGATCGCGGCGCGGGTCTTTGGCGAGTTCTCTCCGATGCCTGCCGTGAACACAAACCCATCCACGCCCTGCATGGCCGCCGCCAACATTCCCGCGTTCAGACCCACGCGGTAGACGAAATAATCGACCGCGAAGCTCGCACGAGGATCGCTGCTATCCTGAAGTTCCCGCATATCATTGCTGATGCCGGAAAGGCCCTTGAGACCGCACTCCCGATAGAGGAGATCCTGCACGGCGGCTGGCGACATGCCCTTTTCCGACATCAGGTAGAGCACCACGCCCGGATCGATCTGCCCAGGGCGGGTGCCCATCGGAATCCCGTCAAGTGCGGTAAACCCCATGGTGCTTTCGACGCTGCGACCGCCGTTGAGGGCACACATAGAAGCGCCGCTGCCGAGATGAGCGACAATCACCCGCTTCGAAGCGACCGCAGGCGCGACTTTCGGCAACGTCTTTGCGATATACTCGTAGGAAAGACCGTGGAAGCCGTAGCGGCGGACTCCCTCGGCGTATAAAGGCTGCGGTATCGCGTAGTAGTCCGCGAGGGCGCCGTGACCGCGATGGAAAGCTGTGTCGAAACACGCGACCTGAGGGATGTCCGGAAAGCGCGCCAGGATCGATCGGATCGGCGCCAGATTGTAAGGCTGATGAAGCGGCGCCAGCGAAATGTACCGCTCCAGTCGCGCCAGCACATCTTGATCGACGCGTACCGGCTTGTCGTAGTCCGGTCCTCCGTGCACCACGCGATGTCCGATCGCCACCGGATAAATCTTCAATTCGTCTCGCAACCATGCCCCGGCTGTTGCGAGCGCTGCGGCTACGTCATTGACCGTCACAGCCTCATACGTGCGGTCGACCAGCACCTCGCCCGACACCGAAACGACACGCATTCGCGGTCGGCTTCCAACCCCGTCGATTTGACCCTTGATCTGCCGCTGCAGATTACCTTTGCCTTCGATCCCGAAAATCTGAAACTTGACGCTGGAGGAGCCCGCGTTGGCGACAAGGATCATATCCATGACATTCACGCCGCCGCAACGGTTGATGCGCGGCGACGCGCATCGGCATAGAGCACTGCGATCGCGCACGAGGCCATGCGTCCGCGCAGAGAATCCGCCCGCGAGGTCAGAACAATGGGAACCCGGGCTCCTAGCACGATACCGGCCGAATCCGCCTTCGCCATGAAGGTGAGGTTTTTCGCCAGCATGTTGCCGGCCTCCAGATCAGGAACGACCAGGATCTGGGCCTGCCCGGCGACTGCCGATTTGATACCCTTAATCCTAGCGGCCTCCGGGTCGATCGCGTTGTCAAACGCCAGCGGCCCGTCGAGCAAGGCGCCCATGATCTGGCCGCGATCGGCCATCTTGCACAATGCGGCGGCCTCGATGGTTGAGGGGATTTTCGAAGTTACGGTCTCGACCGCGGAAAGGATCGCTACCCGCGGCACGCCGAGGCCGATTCCGGCATAGAGGTCGATCGCGTTTTGCACGATGTCTCGCTTGCAATCGAGGTCCGGAAAAATATTGATCGCCGCGTCCGTGATCCACAAGGTCTGGGCGTAGCCTGGAACATCGATCGCAAACACATGGCTGATGCGGCGATCGGTACGCAGGCCGGACGTTTTCGCGGTGACGGCGCGCATCAACTCGTCGGTATGAAGGCTTCCCTTCATCAGCATCTCACCCTTCGCCGCGTGGATCAGTTCGACGGCCTTTGTCGCCGACGCCTCGCTGTGGGCGGCATCGACAATCTCGAATGGCGCGATATTCAGATTGAATTGCGCGGCGACGGCCCTAATTTTTCCTGCCGGACCGACCAGGATCGGCTTGATGATCCCTGCGGCCGCGGCTTCGCAGGCGCCACGCAATGAGGCTTCATCGCAAGGGTGCGCCACGACAGTCACGGCTGACGGCGCCAGCTTGGCGGCGGCAACCAAACGTTCATACTTTGATTGGGCCGGGGTTTCCCCCGTTTCGATCGGGACTACGCTCATCGCTTTGCTCCCAATTGTCTCGGTGGCGGCTGCGAAGCCTTGCGTTAAGAAGCCTCGCGTTAAGAGGCCTTGGCCCTGTCTGTACTCGGCACGAAAGGGACCTTGTCGGCGCCTATTGCCGAAGGAGCCGCCTCGTTGGTCTCGAAAAGCGCCGTGATCCTTCGCAATCGTTCTGCAGCCTCGCCGGAAATTTCGCCTGCCGCGCTCAGCACATTGCGAATGGCGGCAAGACCCTTCCGGCGCTCGGCAATGTCTGCCGGCAGCAATTTCGGGATCGCCGCAAGCGCAGCCTCCGGCTCCAGCAACAACAGGAGGAACTGCTCGCGCGCGGTTGCCTTGAATTGCGCGAGCGTCAGTCGCGAGGCCTCTTCGGTGAGGCGAATGCGCCGCAGCGCCGCGACCCCGCGTTCATCGACGAAACCTCGGGCCAACCCTACGTAGATCAGACCGCGAATGGTGCACTCCTGGAGGCCGCCCTTGGTTGTCAGCGACTTCAGTTCCGCAACGCGTTTCTCCACAAGCTCGCGATACAGCGGCGAACTTCCAGGCCGCCGCGGCCGCGTTGCCTTGGAGCTAACGCCGACAGCCGCCTGCAGAATTGGCGATCCGTAGATTGCGAGGAACATCTGCTCGGACAGCTTCTCCTGGACTTCCCGCCAAGTGTCCAGCGATTTGACGATCTGTTGCGAGACCTTTTCCTGCGCGGCCAGGAACGGATTGCCGGCCTCTGCCGGCTTGCGGTTCTCGCGCACCTTCTCGGCAGCGTTTGCCAGAGCCGGCATAAACGGATTGGCGTCGGTAAAGGCCTCATACGACATCCGCACCGGATGCCAGCGCTTAAGCCACTCCGCCATCGTCGGGGTGACGAAGGCCTTGACCATCGGCTGCACGAACGCACGGTAAAGCGAAAGATTGATCTCCGATACCCGCGCGGCGGTCGCGAACCGGCGTTCCTCCTCAGGCGAGTTGCCGCCCATCGCACGAATGTCATCCAGCGTTCGTTGTTCGCAACGCATCACCCATTCGCCCGACACGAGATCGGGGTTGGTAGTGTCGCCGGACTTACGCTCGAAAGTTGCCTCATAGAGGCCGGGCGGCAGCATATCGATCAGATCGATATTGCTGGAAAATTCACTGTGCTCTTTCTTTGCCACTCCGCCGGAAACGAAAATTCCGAGGTGTCCGACGCTCTCGTGCACGGTGTAGACGATGGTTTGGCCGAACGACCTGATCTCATCGACGTTGTCGTAGAGGTCTAGAATCCAGTCGAGCGCCTGCTGCGGCGGTGTGATGTTGTCGCCCTTCGAGCAGAATACGACGATCGGCGATCGAATATTGCGAAGGTCGACGGCGGTGCCGTCAGAGGTTTCGATGCGTCCGGCAGCCAGATTATTGCCGACGAAAAGCTCATCGACGATGAACTGGATTTCCTCGGCATTGAGATTGACGTGGCCGCCCCACCAACGCTCGAACTCCAGATATCGGGGCGCTTCGGTATCGACTTTGGAGTAGACGTTGTATTGCTTGCTCCACAACGTGTTGGCCGGATTTTGATTTTCGAAATTCTGTACCAGCCAGCCGCCGTCGAATTTGCCGCCACCGATGTCGCCGGTAAGCGCCGTCAACCAGCTACCGCCGAGTAGCCCGCCGGAATAGCGCATTGGATTCTGTCCGCGCACGCCGGCCCAATAGGATAAGGGTGCTCCCGCAACGATGATCGGGCCGAATAGCTCTGGCCTGATCGCTGCCAATATCATCACTGCCCAGCCGGCCTGGCAGTTGCCGATTACACAGGGTTTTCCGTCCGCCTTCGGATGAAGCGAAATGACTTTTTCTAGGAATTTGGCCTCGGCGCGGGCTATATCTTCGATGGTTTGACCGGGCATCGGATCGGGCAAAAAACCGACGAAGTAGCAGGGATGTCCTGCATTAAGGGCAACGCCGATTTCGCTGTCCGCCTTGAAACCTCCAATGCCGGGGCCATGGCCGGCGCGTGGATCCACCACCACGAACGGCCGCCTCGTAGGATCAATCTCGATGCCCGCCGGCGGAACAATGCGCACCAGCAAATAGTTGACCGGCCGTTCCAGCGTCCGGCCGTCCATGACGAGGTCGGCCTTGTAGTCCAGAACATGCGGAACGGTCTCCGCAAGATGCTCGCGGTATTGATTGCTGCGCTGGCGCATCACGTCGCAGAACAGGACGCCGCGCTGGGCCGCATCCACCATGTATTCGAAAGCGGGGCCGTAGATACCGAGGGGAGTGCTGAATGAAATTTTCTGATGGTCTGTCGTCATATTGCAGCTCCATCTTTTTCGCGGCTTTCTTGCTGCGGCGTGATTAGTCGATCCGGCCAGACTCCCTGTTGATCTAGCTCAATAGCCAACTAGAGCGCGCGCGTTATTTCTTGCCAGAAATGAAGACGGTATTCGGCAACTTACCGCTGCCCGGAAGTTCCAGAACATTCAGGAGATTCGGCCATGCAGAACATCGACGAACTGCTTCCTAACGCGAAAGAAATCCTGAAACAGGCCGCGCTCAAGGAAGCCGAGAAGGCCGAAGAGTTCAGGCGCGCTCAGGCCGCTGCAGAATCGGAAAAGAGGGAACTAATCGAACAGCTCACCAAGCCTTCGGGGCTCTCGGAAGAGGAAAAGATCAAGCGCGCTTCCGCGATTATCCAGCGCGCCGTGAAAAATGGGGTCAATGAAGTTCAGGTTTACCGATTTCCGAACATTCTCTGCACGGACCGTGGTCGCGCGATCAACCAGATGGAAAAAGGCTGGGAGAACACGCTGACCGGGATCCCGAAGGAGATGTACCAGCTCTGGAAGGACTATCTACAGCCACGTGGTTACAAGATCGCCTTCCAGATCATCGACTTCCCGGGCGGCGTGCCCGGAGACATCGGCATCACACTAAGCTGGGGATGATCCCATTACGCCGATTAAACCACCGAGCGGGCTCAAGGGGCAGAGCGTGACGGCCAAACAAAACGACGACAATTCGAAGATGAAGCGTAAGGCTTACGATAAGGAGCTGCGCAAGCTCCAGGTCGAGCTTTGCTATCTTCAGAGATGGGTCACGACCAAAGGATTATGGGTCATCGTCATATTTGAGGGACGCGACGCCGCCGGCAAGGGAGGCACGATCAAAGCCATCACAGAGAAGGTAAGCCCGCGCGTGTTTCGGACCGTCGCCCTTCCAGCGCCTTCCGACCGGGAAAAAACACAGATGTTTCTTCAGCGCTACATGGCGCATTTCCCGGCTGCCGGAGAGGTCGTGATCTTCGATCGAAGCTGGTACAACCGCGCCGGCGTCGAATACGTCATGGGTTTTTGCACCATGGAGGAGCACAAGCGTTTTCTGGCGCTCTGCCCGGAAATCGAACAATACATCGTTGATGGGGGCATCATCCTGATCAAATATTGGCTCGAAGCCGGCATGGAGGAGCAGGAGAAGCGGTTCGCGGCGCGGATCGACGATCCGCTACGGCAGTGGAAACTCAGTCCCATGGATCTCGAGTCCTATCGACGCTGGTACGACTATTCGAGGGCGCGCGACCTGATGTTCAAGGCCACGGACTCTAAACACGCGCCCTGGTATTTGGTTCGTTCAGAAGATAAACGTCGCGCGCGCCTCAACTGCATCTCGCATTTGCTGAAGGCAATCCCCTACAAGCGCTTGTCGCCGGAGCGGGTCAAGCTGCCAAAGCGGTCTGAGAAGGGCCGTTATAGCGATCAAGCAATACTGCGCAAAATGACGGTGGTCCCCGAGCTGCACTAGGCTCTAAGGCCGTTGCGGCAGGCGTTAGAGTAACTCAACCATCTCCTGCGCAATCTCGAAGCACGCTCTCAACTGTCGCGGTACGATCGAGTCCGCGGACTTTCTCCTCGATACCATCGGCTCGAAGCAGATCACGTGTCGCTCCGTGGGCGCCGACGATGCGCAGGATGATGCCGCGGTCGGATAGCTCTGCCTGGAGTTGGTGCAGCATGCGGCAGCCTGCGAGGTCGAGATACGGCGCGGCTGAAAGGTCGCAGACTATCAGACGAACGAAACTGGAACCTGCCTTGCTAAGACGATTCAAAACGGATTCCATGACAGCATCCGCGTTGACGTAAATCAGTGATGCTTCAGGACGGAAGATGATGGCGCCCGTCGGCGGCTCATTTTCGGGGTGACGGTCAAGGTCGGAGTAGCTTTCAGTGCCGGGCACACGACCAAGGAACGCAACGTGCGGGCGCGACACCCGCGCCAGAAGCAATGATATCGAGGCCAATGCGGCAAGCAGGATGCCTTGCAGTATCCCGAGCAACAGCACAGCCACGAGAGCGATCGTTGCGGCAAGGAAATCGAGCCGGCTCACTCGCCACATGCGGAATAGAGCCGGAAAATCCAGCAAACCGTAAACCGCGGTCAGCACGACCGCTGCCAGCACCGTTTTCGGGAGATTTTCAAGAAGCCCAGTCAAGAACAGCAGGCAAAGCGCAAGTGTCACCGAGGCGAAAACAAGCGCCAGCGGCGTCCGCGCGCCGGCTTTGTCGTTGACCGCGGATTGCGACAATCCGCCTGCAACCGGATAACCCTGCCCCAACGCGGCTGCAAGATTGGCCGCGCCAATGCCCAAAAGCTCTTGCCTGGGATCAAGCGCATATCCGTTCTTCGTTGCGAACGTACGGGCGGCGGATACACCCTCGATATAGGCCAGAAGCAGGCAGCCGGCAGACAGCGGAACGATTCCCTCCACGTCGCGCAGCCTGAGAGCCGGTCCTGCCACGGTAGGTAGACCCGCTGGAATTTCTCCTGTTACCGCCACTCCCAGCGCAGGGAGCCCCAAGAGCGTTGCCGTCGCTATCGAAAGCGCAACCACTCCAAGTGCGACCGGCTTTCCCGGCAGCCATTGCTCACCCAATGCGATGAGACCGATTGCGACGAGGCCGATCAGGAGAACGAGATATTGCGACTGGTCCAGTTGGCCGACGAGCAGGAAAGCCCGCTCGAAAAAATCGTGTCCGCCGCCTTTTACGCCAAGGAGGCTCGGCACTTGCGTCATCGCGATGGTCAGCCCGGCGCCGGCTTTGAAGCCCACCAGGATGCTGTCGCTGATCAACTTCACCAGTACGCTCAGACGCAACAGCCACGCGAACAGACTGAGCGCGGCCACCGTGAAGGCCGACAGGCTGGCGATCTGTGCGTAGCGTTGTGCATCCCCTTCCGCCATTGCCCCCACCGTTCCGGCAATCATGAGAGAGATGGCAGAAGTCGGCCCGATCGCGAGCTGACGCGAGGATCCGAGCAGGGCATAGCCTACGCCGCCCAGCAGATAGCCGTAGATCCCGACCTGCGGAGGCAAGCCCGCAAGCGCTGCATAGGCCAGGGAAACCGGAATTGCGTAGGCCGCGAGCGTTATGCCGGCGACGATATCGCCGAGCAACCAGCCCAAGCGGTATTCAGCGAGCCAACGGGCTGGCGGAAACCACCTAAGCCAGACGATTTCCTGCCGGTGGTTCGTCAAATCCGCCATATGGTGCCAATGCCATAGTCATCAACGGCCTTGGTTTTGAATATCGGCGCGCAAACCGGCACCCTTGATGCATATCAACGCATTCGCTCTTTTTGACCTGAAGATATTTTTGGAAGTATCGTAAAGCCAGGATTCGACGATGGACGCCGATATCGCGCGCCTGCCTGCCTTTGAATCAACAGCAAGCGGCTGGATTCATCTTGTTGGCGTCGGCATCGAAATCTTCGGTGTGTTCGTCATCGTCGCAGGGATCATATGGTCGACGTATCTCTGCATCCATTGGCCCACGAGCGCGCACCCCTATGACGAATACAAGATACGGATCGGCCGTTCCCTGCTGCTGGGTCTCGAGGTCCTGGTCGCTGCGGACATCGTCAAGACAATTGCGATCGAACTTACCTTTACGAGCCTGGGTCTTCTGGCCGGGCTGGTTGTCGTCCGCACGTTCCTAAGCTGGACGCTGGTGCTCGAAATCGAAGGCCGATGGCCATGGCGCCGAGAACTTCTGCCAATGAGTGTCGCTCGGCAAACCACAAGCGAATAACCTGGCGGACTCTGGAACGAAGAATGCCAATAAGGTGGAATCAGCGATATGGACTGAGAAACTATCTCAAATCATCGCTTTGGGTGGTGCCGTTCATTGCTATTCCGCTTGCGTTGATTGCTGCAAGATCATTGCACCGGCTCGATGCGTGGCTTGGCTGGAGCCTTCTTGGTTTCGGAATCGATGGCGCAAAGACCCTTCTCGAAGCGTTCGTTACGGCTACGCTCTCTTTCGTCGTTTTCACATTCGGTTCGCTGCTGGTTGCCATTCAGGTCGCCAGCGCGCAAATGACGCCGCGGATTATCGCGACGACATTGCTGCGGAACGACGTCGTCAAATACACCGTGGGCCTCCTGATATTCACCTTGATGTTCGCACTGAGTGCGCAGAACAAGATGGACAGGGAGGTCAGCCAACTGGTTATACTTGTGGCGACCTTGCTCGGCATCCTGTCATTCGCGGCCTTCTTCTATCTGATCGACTACGCATCCCGATTATTGCGGCCTATCAGCATTTTGGCGCATGTCGGTGAGGACGGGATTGCCGTCGTCGAGAGCGTCTATCCCGATGCAAGTTCGGGGCCTGTCAGAGACGATGAGACATTCGGGCTTGACGCCCCGGACAGGGTGATCAGGCATCGCGGGACTTCCGGCATTGTCCTGGCGGCCAATCTGGCTCCGCTGCTGGCCGAGGCTGTACGTACAGAAGGCATCATCGAATTTGTGCCGCAAGTCGGCGACTTCGTTGCGGTCGATGAACCCTTGTTCAACCTTTTCGGTGGCGCCCGCGGGATTGATGAGGAAACGTTGCGTACGTCGGTCGCTCTCGGCTCAGAACGCACCATCGATCAGGATCCTACCTTTGCATTTCGAATCGTTGTCGACATCGCCATCCGGGCGTTGTCACCAGCGATCAACGATCCGACCACCGCGGTGCTGGCAATCGATCAGCTTCATCGCATGCTGAGGTCGGTCGGCAAGCGTAACCTGCGCACCGACAAGATCCTGGACCGCTCCG
This sequence comes from Bradyrhizobium sp., assembly GCA_035308285.1. Classification (GTDB taxonomy): domain Bacteria; phylum Pseudomonadota; class Alphaproteobacteria; order Rhizobiales; family Xanthobacteraceae; genus Bradyrhizobium. Next base: position 39,513 of record DATGGY010000039.1, read on the forward strand.
GAAAGCTGCGGTTGGTATTCCGGACGCCAAATTGGGAGGATTTTGTCCATCTTGCCTTCAGTGAGATCCGTTCGTTCGGCGCCGGCAATCTGCAGATCGTGCGTCGGCTGCGGGCCATGATCGAAAACCTGGTGCAGACCCTTCCCGCTCACCGGCATGCCGCGCTGCTCGTCGAACTCAGCCTTCTCGATCGCGAGATTGCAAGAAACTTTGCCTATCCGGAAGAACTGGCGCTCGCGCATATCGCTGACGCCCAAGGCCTTGGTGGACATTCCGGAAAAGCACGCCCCGAGCGTCCGGGCTAAGCGACTGGCTGTGGCGCCGAAGTGAAAATGAGGACGATGGCGATGCAAGAGAACGTGGCTCTCATTCGCGCACGCATGAAGACCCCGAAGGCCGCTGCCGTTGCGGGTATCGTATTCTCGGGCCTTATGTTCGTAATCTTTGTGTTGCTTCGACGCTCGATTCCGGCCGATCCGCTCGAACCGGGCATTTGGCTAGGCGCCGACACAAGGCGGATCGAACTTGCGCTAAACCTTGTTCCATTAGCGGGCGTCGCCTTCCTGTGGTTCATTGGTGTATTGCGCGACCGACTCGGTCAACAAGAGGACCGCTTCTTTGCAACCGTCTTTTTCGGCAGTGCCCTGCTCTTTTTGGCCATGCTGTTTGCTGCAGCGGCTGTAACAGGAGCGGTCACGCTCCTCGCTTCAAGTTCCGAGCCTGCCGAGTTGATCAACTCTGAGGCTTTCCACTTTGCGCGCGCCGCCGCTTACATCATCTTAAATGTGTACGCGATAAAAATGGGCGCAGTGTTTATGTTCTCGACCTCAACGGTCGTGATTTATACGGGCATCACACCCCGCTGGATCGCTTATATCGGATACCTCCTGGCATTGGCGGTTCTGATCGGCAGCTATTATGTCGGCTGGAGCTTCGCGGTATTGCCAACCTGGGTGCTTCTGGTCAGCGCCTATATCCTGACGGACAATCTTCGTCGGTCTTAGGCCCACATGCAGACGCCGTACGCGAATCGCCGGGAAGTGGGGAGCACTACAAGTTCATTCTCGATCGGCGCTAACTTCAAAGTCTTGCTTCCCCGTCGCTCTCCATCAATACTTTCTGCAGCACCTCAAAAATAACGGCAGTCGACCAGCCAAACATCAGCACGCCGTTCATTGCTGTCATTGGACCCAGCAAGCGCCAGCGCTCCACCGGAATTACGTCGCCGTATCCGAGCGTCGTATAGTTCACGAAGGCGAAATAAATGAGATCGGCGCCTTTGGGTGCAGCGCCAACGGTCGCGTAGCTCAATGACCAAACGAGCACCTCGGAAAAGTGCGCAATCATCAGAACCAATACGGTTGCGATCATGACGGCGACCAATCGAAGGGATTGACGTGGTGCCGTTATCTCGCCGACGATACGCGCCACTCCTATCACAATCAGCATCACCAAAGCATGAATGGCAATGTTGCAGCCACTGACCGCAACACCGAAGAGAAATTGACGTAACATGCGGATGACTCCGGTGGTGGGATTGCGTTGCCGGTAGCGCCTCGTTGACTTGGCGGTTAAGAACCTTCAGGCACGGGGGCTCAGCGCAGTTCCAGCACCGCGTGCACGACCGCGGCGCCACCGGCTTTCTGGAGGGTGAATCCGCACTTCCGGAATAGCGTCAACATGGGGGTATTCTCCGCCAACACTTCGGCGACCAACTGCTGAAGCCCGGTCTTGCGAGCGATCAACACGAGATGACGGAGCAAGGCTGTTCCAATTCCTTGTCCCTGGTATTCGTCAATGATTGCGAAGGCCATTTCGGCTTTGCCGGGCTCTGCAACGATGTAACGCCCGGCCCCGATGATGGTCTCCTTGCCGTCCTCACGGACCACGGCCACCAACGCAACGTGGGTGACGAAGTCGACGTTGACGTAGAAATCGGTCTCCTTTTCGGTAAATCCGCGTTTGGGACCGAAGAAGCGGCGGTAAAGAGATTCGGAGCTGACGCGTCTGACCGCCGACAGCATCGCGCTCCGATCCTCAGGCTTAAGCGCCCGAATTGTAACTGAGCGCCCGTCGCGCAACGCCTCAACGACGAAATAATCGGATGCGTCGACCATTGGCAGGTTCTCTGAGAGGCTCCGTCCACGTAGTTCGCACGGGTAAGATTTGGGGCGTGCATGCTGCCCGTGCGACGAAAAGTAAAGCTATTCGGCCTCGCTATCGGCTTCGGCGGGAGACCGCCGTAGCGGCCGTACAACTATCGCATGGTGATAGTGACACCACCTACGGCGGCGGACAGCTCCAGGCCGACTTTAACGCCGTGCAACTCCAGAACCACGCCTCTTGCATTTTGCAGCGCGACACCGCCTGCGCCGCCGGCAACCGCCGCGCCCGCGCCAATCACACTGTAGCTGCCGGCGAGGTCTCCCGGAGAGTGCAAATGCAGAGCATGGCCGACCAAGTGAGTGGTCGATGCACCGATCGTTGCCCCGAAGCTCATGCCTGAAACCTCGAACGGATAATGGTGCCCGCGGAAGGTCAAGACGCCGTGTCCTCCGCCGACACCGATGATAAATCCTCCCTTGGTAAACACGACGCGAACCGCGCCGGTATCGGCCAGCGAGGGCGTTGATACGCTCGCTGCCGCCAAGAGGCCCAGCGCGGCCACGCAAACCAAAGTTCTGAGGCACTTCTTCATCTCAAATCTCCCCTACGATTTCTGTCGACTTGACGGTTTCTGCTACTTGCCCAATTCAATCTGCTCCAACGCCGCGTGAAGAAACTCGTTCATCCTTCTTGCGACCTGTTGCTCTGAAATGCCTTTCTTCGCGAGATCTTTGGATACCCTGTGCAGGATGGCGTCCATGGTCTGGTTCTCCAGATCCGCAGCGACGAGGTCGTTGGCGTATTTCGCGGCGACCTCGCCTGTGAGGCCAAGCTGGCCAGCGGCCCAATTGCCGAGCATCTTGTTGCACCGGGCCATCGTCTTGAATCGCAATTCCTCGTCATGGATGTATTTGGCCTCGAAGCCTTGTTCGCGTTTGTCGAAGGTTGTCATAGGTTCGGTCCTGCAGCCGTTGATGCAAAACGAAGGCGTCGGAGCGAGATTGATGTCACGATCCCCGGGCGGAGGTCCGCAACAATCGATGCGTGGCCCGCGAGAACGCCGAAATCGCCCTCCCTCCCGGGCAGGTCTACCTGATCGACCTGGCCGGCAAATAAGAGTTTTTCGGAAGATACGAGGCTAAGCTGAAAGGCGGGCATTACGCTCTCCGAACATTCAATTTCCCATCATTGGCTTCAGGGAGCGCGCAGTCGCCGGCCGCAGGCTACTTCCGGTGCTTTCTCGGCGGCGGCGGTGGCGGCAATCCGAGATCACGCTGCCAGATCGTCCCGTTATCGAACTGAATGAGCATGCCGTCTGCAGAGTAGACGGCGCCATAACCATAGTTCTCGATCCATATCCGGGTTGCCGGCGCGTACCAGTCTGGCCAGGCGCGGGACGCTTGACCTGCTTCGTTCAGGAGATTTAGTTGCGGGCCGTTCTGGGTGACGAAGGCTGGGCCGCCAACCAAACCCATCCGGCACATCTCAACGCATTTGTATGTCCCTGTCAGATCGACGGACTGCGCCGACACGGGCGTTGCGGCGACGAAGGCCAGCACACCAACTGCCAATGAAATCATCTTCATGAAGATCGCCCCTTGATTCGACGGCCGACCCTGGTTGGCCTGTTTTCGAAGCTAGTCCGAGGTCAAGGCTGGCCGATTGATATGCATCAAGCCAGACAAGGACGGTTTGGTTGGATCAATGCAGCCTTGCCACCACTGAGCTGACGGCAATCCGACCGCCTGCGACCGATCGCACTGATTGGAGCAAGACTCTGTGTAACCGACAGCCAGAGACGAACCATTGGAGAACGATAAAGGCCTGCAACGCCGCAAGCCTTTATCGCCGGGCTCAGTAACGAGCGACGACAGGACCGCCGAAGCGATAGGTCACGCGCACGGTGAACATATCGACATCCTGGCTGATCTGGTTGAGAACCGGCGTGACGCCGGCCAGCGATGAGAAGGAGTTGTTGGCGTTACCCATGAACAGGTGGTTGTATTCGAAGCCAGCCGACCAGTTCGGAGCGAAGCCATACTCGAACCCGGCGCCGATACTGCCGCCCCAGCGGGTAATCGACGCCTGGTTGACGCCGACACCCCCGACACTAGTGATTTGCGAAAGGCTGCCGCTCGTTACCGCCGCACCACCTTTCACGTAAAGCAGCGCCGCGTTCCAGGCGTAACCGATCTGGCCGGTAAACAGACCCAGCCCGTTCACCTTGGAAGTATCGGTAAGAAGCGGATTGACCACGCTAACGTGGGAGCCACGAATGGAAGTCCAGTCGCCCTGCGCTTCCAACCCAAACACCGTCGGACCCATCTGCCAACGATAACCAAACTGGCCACCAAGAATCCCTCCAGCCTGATTGTGGCAGCCGTCAGGAACGACCGCGCCTCCCGCTACCGGTACGACGCCCCAGCAGTTCTGGCTGGTGCCGTATCCGCCGTTGGCGCCGACGTAGAAGCCAGTCCAGTCATAAACATAAGGCATTACCACCGCGGGAGCCGCGACGGGCGGCCGCTGCGGCAGGTCGGCCGCAACTGTAGGAGCAGCGAAGACCACGAGACCAATTGCACCAAGCAATATTTTTTTCATTGCAAATCCCCTCCAATTATTTTCGCAACTTAGGGCGATCCGGATCAGACCGTCTTGATCCAGGTCAACGGAATGGAGTTGCCGCCCGGTAGCTTTCGCGCGACGAACCCTCACCACTTCTTCTGCAATGGTATGACCAGACGCGAGAGCTTCCACTTCTCGTGTGATAATGCACCGAAACGATCGCGACTAATTTAGCCGGCCCAACGCCGTTGCTGCCGCCGGCTCTTTCGAACCATAGCCAAGCCGCGCTGACACTTGGTCAGAGTCAGCTCATGGAAAGCGCGATGCTTTGTCCGGGGATCACGCGCAAAGCCTACGAAAACCGTTAGATGCAGAGTGTTTCGAGGCGATTCAACAAGGGCTGGATCGAAACCACCGCTGCAGTTATATGATCGGGGCCATTTGCGAAGCCATTTGCAAAAGTTGCCGCAAGAAGCGCTGTAATATCAGTGGTTTATGGGGAAAGGTGTAACGGTAGCCTAACAGGTTCGGGGCTAAGCCATTGATATCCCTAGCCCGGTTTTGCAATGCCACCCCATTTTGATCCGGCTATTTCCGGTCACTTCTGAGCAGTTTGCAAAACTCTGAAACGATGCGGGATGGCGGCACTGAAGCGGAGCGATTGCTATTTCCCGATCAAGCCCCGCTGTTCGACATTCGGGAGGCCGTTGCTTGCGCGAGTCTGCTGTGCGGCTCGTTCAAGTCGATCGACGCGTTTCTCGGCTTCGCAAAAACCGAGGCATTCGAGATATCCTCCGCGCACAAGTCGGCAGTGGCGGCAATCGCCGACGTGCTGATCGAGCATCGGCGCTGAACAGATCGACGAGCGCATTGCTATCAGCGAGGCTGAAGACGTACTGACTGCCGAGAGGGCGCGGCGAAGGAAATGAGGGAGATACTATCGCGAAGTTCGTTCAAAAGCTCTTTGCATTTCGGACGACGACAAAAACGTATCGACGCATTAACGAGTTTGGAGCGCGAGACTCCTTGGCCGATCATGAGCGGATGAGCGCGAAATTGATGTGGACTCTGAGGTCCCCACAATTATCCCCGCTAATCACCTAGTGTTCCCACTTGGGTGAACTGCACCTATCTCGAGCTGATGCAGACCCCATACACCGGGTGCAACCCGCGTGGCCTGATCTTGCGCGCGGCAAGGATCTGTCCAAGACGTTGGTACACTATCGTCGGATCGCGGTGCCGGCCTTCGCAGTGTTCCCCATGCGCCGCAAGGTAAAACGGCCAGCGCGTCTTGCGCTGCCGCTAATCGTCAAGAGCCTGAACGAGGATGGATCCCGGGGTATCTCGCAGGCATCCGTCGTCGATACTGATGAGAAGCTCGCAGAGCGCGTCGCATTCATTCACGAGCGGATCGGGACAGCCGCCATCGCGGCGCAATTTATCGAGGGACGCGAGCTCTATGTCGGTGTACTCGGCAACACTCGGCTGCGGGTGCTACCGGTTTGGGAGTTGAAATTCGGCACCATGAGCGGCCAGGGCATAGCCACCGAGAAAGTCAAACACGATCCCAGTTATCAGGAACGCGTCGTAATTGTAGATGGGCCGGCCAAGAACCTTACGCCGGAGGTATACGCCCGTATTCAACGAATTGCGAAACGCATCTACCGAACTCTGGGGCTCGATGGATACGCGCGCATCGACTTTCGCCTCTCTGTCGAAGGCACTCTCTATTTTATTGAAGCGAACCCCAATCCCGAAATCGCGAAGAGCCAAGAGCTAGCGACAGCGGCTCGGCATGCCGGACTCGATTACCCGGCCCTGCTGCATCGCATTCTGGCTCTCGGTATAAGCCGGGCAAAGGCTGGCGTATCCGTGGGCTGAAAGGCAACGCGCGACGGGAATTGTAGGAGAGCGGTTCCTCTGCAACTTGCTTGGAAGGCGATCCGGAAATCGTAGATTAGAATGACTGGACGGATGTCCGCCACGGTGAAGGTTTGCGAACGCCGGCCCCATGAAGGTGGTGCGGCGCGCACCGGAGGGGCCGGCGTCCGCAAACCTTCACAGAAGCGGCACTCCCCGCCAACTCACGTTTTGACCCTGGTTGTGTGCCATAGCCAACGTATGTGGAAAGTATGATTGCGAGACTACCGGTGCGGTCACTTCTGTTTCCCAAAAAATTCGAGAAGTTACAAACCAACGACACGATCTCTTCGATCGCAATCTCAACGGCGTTCCAGATCCAGACTGGAAATGCCGAATTGGGCACGTCGTCTGGCTTTGCAGTACTGCTGGCGGCGAAAAAGGGTCAAATTTTCTTCAAACAACGGACAGTGTATTAGACGACTCGCCCCTTGAAAATCCAAGCGAAGTCCGGACGACGGTCATTTCGCCAACGTTACAAATTGACGAAGGGCCCATCGTGGGCATACTATTTCAAAGCGTCCTCGTGCGAAGGTCAAACCTTGGGTTCGCCATGCCGAGAAATGCTCGGACTCCTAAAATGACGGTCGTCGGTGGCGGCATCGCAGGTCTGACTGCGGCCCTGCGCCTCGTCGAGCGCGGCTTTGACGTCGAAGTATTCGAGAAAGGGCCGCTGATGGGCGGCAATCTAAGTGGCGTCAAGCATGGTGGCGCCTACTACGACGTCTATCCGCATATGTTTGCCGAGTGGTTTCACAACTTCTGGAAGCTCACGGAAGACATAGGTTTAGAAAAGCATAAGCACTTCGAAAGAAGGCGCGACTGCGGGTTTTTGGCTCCGGGCGATTTTCCTCACTATCGGGTCTGCACAGATATCGGCGCGTTCCGTACGGGGCTCAAGAATCTGTCCTCGGGTGTTATCAGTCTTCCGGAGATGTTTCTGGCGAACTATACGATTCTCGATGCGATTGCCCGAGGCGATGCCGATAAGGAATTCCTCGAGAATCAGACCTTGAACGATTTTATCGTGAACCGACCTTATGCAACGCGCGGCGTTACGCATTTTTTTGATTCGGTCGTTAGAAATGTCTGGTCTATCGACAGCTACCTCTCTTCCGCGCTCGCCTATCAACGCTTCGCAAAATACCAGTTTCGTGAGCCATCACCGCTGTGCTGGGTTTTGAAGGGAAATTCGTACGAGAATTTCGTCGTCCCCCTACTTAAGGCGCTGAATTCCCGCGCGAATATGCACATTAACACCGAGGTCACGGGTGTGACCGTCGGCGATGGCCGTGTCACAAGGATTTCCTACAAGCACCTGAAGAAAGGTGCGGAGGTCGATCGGGACGTCGACGGCTTGATTATTGCTTCATCGCCGGCCAGCCTTGGTGACCTCATCTTCACGCCTGCATCGAAAGATCGCAACAATGCCGATGCCCAATCGATCGTCAGTCTGCTGCCCAATCTTGCCAACGTGCGCCGTCTCGGCAGCGATCCGCTTCCGGTACTGTATGTCACATTCAAACGGAAGCTCGCCCAAATACCGTCCTACTACGTGGCTCTTTTGAATTCGAAATATTCGCTGACGTTCGTCCAGATCGAGGAGCTAAGTGGACCCAAAAAGACTGTTTTGGCCGTCGCCGCGTCGGACTTCGACGCACTCCCCGTTCGCCTAAAGGAGGCGCTCGCGAATGCGATCGATGACAAGGGCATCATGCCAACGCTCTCGAGCCAGGTGAAAAGGGAGCTGAAGGATGCCGCGCATCCCATCCTCAAGGAGTTTCAGCGCTATGTTCCGTTCAAGCTCGAGGAAGATATAGACTGGGACAAGACTTTCTTTCAACCGAACCTGGATCAGAAACTGTTCCTCAACGAGGTCGGCAGCCAACGCTGGACCACGGAGGTCAGCTATCCGGAAATAAATAATCTCTACTTCGCCGGGAATAGTTGCGCCAACTCCATCATGATTGCGACCGTGGAGTCGGCTGTGTATTCGGGCCTGCAGGCGGCAGGTGCGGTCGTGCAGCGACACCGCCACCTCGACGCCGTCTCGATCATCGATCCGGAGGCCTATCCGACCCCCCTGCTTTTTGCGTGGAAAATCATGTTGGCGCCTTACGCGGCGCTCGCCAAAATATGGGTTGAGGCCGATACCCTTCTCAAGGATACGATGGGTATGCGACCAAGGCCTGGCGCTCTTCCCGGTGCGCGCGCCGTGTCCGAAATCGGACGAAGCCTCGAAACGGCAATCATCGAGTGGTGGAAAGCAGCCGATTCCTTCTGGCGCAGATCCGAGCGTTAGCGAAGGAAATGTCGCGCCGCCATTCGCTTGGGGATTGCGTGCCATGTTGGCGAATTCGTACTGACAACGACAACGCTATCGACGACTGAGGCGCCGCGTCTGCTCGACGAGCGCCCATAGCGGTGCGGGGTCTCTTGAGAAGAGACTGGCCTCTGTCCGCGCTTCTTCTGCAATCTCGTCAAGGTATGTCTCGGCAGCGGGCAGTTGAGCGGCAAAGCTGCTGGCAATGGCCCGAAGGTCTTTCGGATCAGGATCCGGTTTGCAAAACAATGCTCCAACGGTGGGATCGCGGATCGCCAACGCGGCCGGAAGGGTCAGAATACCGTCACGCACGTCCTCCTCTCCGCCCCCCCCGAGCGCAGCGGCACCGCGGACATCTCCGACATCGTCGCAGCCATGATAGAGCAGTCCGAGCAGCCCGCCGAACCGACGAAGGCGTTCGCTGCGGTCGCCGAGGCAAGCACAAACCTCAAACATCGACCCGGTGTCTTCGCCAGCAATCCGTCGCCAGTCCTCAATCCCGAGCGGCTGCCGGCGCAACCGCCACTGCATGCATTCGGCTACGCCCAAACGCTTCAGTAGCTCCGAAAACAGGCTGATCGCCTGGACGTCGTCCCGAAGGCGCAGGTAGCCTTCCGCGACAATATACCCCGAAGCCATCAGCGCATTCAGCTCCCCAAACTGTTTGTGAAGAGTGAGACGGCCTCGGCGTTCGTCAGACCTGTCGACAATATCGTCGATCACCAGCGATACATTGTGAAAGAACTCTATGACCACCGCGGAATTCAAAATGGTCTCGGGTATTGGACCTGGATCGATCGCTCGATGACACGAGAAGATGGTCAGCGGGCGGAAGTACTTCGATCGCGAGAGAAATTGCCATTCCAGCGCGGGGCGCATTTCTGGATCAGAACTTTCGACCCATGCGGCGATCCGGCGACGCACGGCCGACATTTCCTCTTCGAATCCGAGCACGGCAATAGCGGAATCGTCCTCCCGATCGAGTTCGACAGCTTCGTTCAAGCCTTTACCTCATGCCTGCGAGCGTGTTGATTATGAGGGAAGGATCCACGTTCGCCTGCGGCAGCGGCCCAAGCGATCGCCTCTCCGACTTTCTCAAGTTCGTACTGCGCGCGCCGCGCCTCCTGGCTCGCAGCGTCCCCGACGCGACGCAGCAGGGTTCGAGTCTCGTCGACGAGTACACGGGTATTGGATGGTGAAGCCCCAAGACCTTCGTGCGCGTGATCGGGTGCTAATCGGGCGAGACCGGCCTCGTAGCGGACAAGAGCCTCGGCCACCGCACTCGAGTAGCGTAGCCAGGCTGTCAAGCCAATCCAAGACGCTTGCGCCGGGACGCTGAACACTACGTCGCGAACAGATGCGGCGAATTCGCGCGTTTCGAGCGCGTCCGGGCCCTCTCGAATCCTCCAAGCATCAGCCCAATCGCCGAACCAGCTTGCCAGCACGTCACTCTGGGCCTCGCCGGGCGCGCCCGGCCAATCGCTGGGATTCGTCATATTGGGCGTCCCAACCACGTAGTGCAACGAAACTCAGTAAGCTATAAACTATTCGAAAGTCACGGTCTACACATCGGCCGACAGTGTGGGACCGGGAGGACCGAAGGATGGCAGCATCGGTCCGGATCGGTCGCGGCGGAGCCAAATGAGCAAACCGCCGGCGCCGTGCCTAACCCAAGTCTTCCGTAAACTCGGTCGGCAAATGCTCGAAAGCAAGGTTAGCCCATCGGGGGCCGGATCCGATTCGAATAGCCGCAGCACGAACTTTCCAGATCGCTCAGAAAAGCCGGGTGTGAATTCCAGGTCGATCGAGAGAACAGAAAATGGAAAAATTATGCCCTTCGTGTGATTGTATCAATTCGCTTTTTGCAAGATTTTGCGAACAATGCAACTATAACTTTAGCACCTCTGGAACCGTGGAGGAGGCGGCGCGTGAGGCTCCGACCTTCACAGTTCGGTTGAATAAGCAGGCCACGTCGGTCCCCGCCGAAGGCGAGCGAAAGACCGTGACGGCTGTGTTTGTCGACATCAAAAGCTCGGTCGAGCTGATGGCGAACATGGACGCGGAAGAAGCACAGAACATCGTCGATCCCGCGCTTCAAATCATGCTGGAAGCGACTCTTTTTTACGACGGATACGTGGTGCACACTCTCGGCGACGGCATCCTCGCTATATTTGGCGCGCCGGTCGCCTTTGAGGACCACGCTAGGCGCGCGACCTACGCGGCAATCGAAATGCAAAGAGCCCTGCGGTCTTACGCGTCCCAGCTCGTTAGACAGGGAAAGTCCTGCTTGGAGGTGCGCATCGGGATCAACACGGGCGACGCAGTGTTGCGCACGCTCAATACAGGCGGTCGTCTTGAGTACAACCCTATCGGACACACCATCAATCTCGCCGCTCGGTTGCAGAGTACGGCTGAACCGGGATCGGTTGTAATCAGCGATTCAACTCGTCGACTCGTGGAGGGCTATTTCGAGCTCAAGCCGCTCCCGCCTGCGATGGTCAAGGGTGTGAAAGATCCGGTCGCCGCTTTCGAGGTGGTGGGGCTAGGGACTCTGAGGCGCTATCTGCAGGTCTCGATGACACGAGGCTTCATCAAACTTGTGGGCCGAGAGCGGGAGATGCAGGACATGCAACGCGCACTTGCCCTCGCGATGAGCGGCCGTGGGCAAGTTGTCGCCGAGGTCTCCGAAGCCGGCGCAGGCAAGTCACGCCTGCTTTTCGAGTTTAGCCGATCCCTACCGCCTGAATGCAGGATTATTGAAGCCTATGCGCTATCGCACGTCAAAGCCGTGCCGTGGGTACCTGTCGTAGATATGCTCACGACCTACTTCGAAATCCGCAGCACAGACGAAGCATCGATGCGCAGACAGAAGGTTCGTTCGTCACTGATGAACTCGGATCCGTCACTTTTGGACGCGCTGCCCTACCTCTACGAGCTGCTGGGAATAGCAGAGCTCAACGATCCGCTGAACCAGGCCCATCCCCTGATCAAACGCGCGCGCTCGCTCGATGCCATCAAGCGCGTCATCATCACAGAAAGTCAAAAGCAGCCATTGGTGTTTGTTTTCGAGGATTTGCATTGGGCGGACGCCCAGAGCCGGTCACTTCTTGATCTACTTGTGGATAGTATTGGCGACGCAAGACTCCTGCTCATCGTATCGTATCGGCCTGATTTCGATCCCGCTTGGCGCGGCAAGGAGAATTATTCCGAAATCGTACTTAAGCCCCTTGGCGTCGTCCAAGCAGAACAACTGCTGTCGGCACTAATTCATGACATGCAAATCGCGCCGCCTCTGAAAAAATATATTATCGAGCATGCCCAAGGAAATCCGTTCTTTCTCGAGGAAATTGTACGGTCCTTGCGTGATGACAGAGTTCTAACTCTCGACACGGACAAAAGTCCGGCGCCGGCCGATCAGCTCAGAGTTCCGGAGACGGTTCAGGCCACACTCGCAGCGCGCATCGATCGGCTTCCGGCCCAACTGAAAGAACTCCTCCAGACATTGTCAGTTGTTGGGTCCCGACTGCCTCTGCACCTTGTTGCTTCGATCAGCGGCGTCGAAGCGGCGCGCCTGGACGGGATGTTGGTCGAATTGCAAAATTTGGATTTCATTTACGCGCAAACAACCCACGACCAGACGACTTATGCCTTCAGGCATATCCTTACGCTGGAAGTCACCTATCAATCTCTTCTGGCCAGCCGCCGAAAACGTTTGCACGAGGCAGTCGGCAGAGCCGTCGAGTCGATTTATGCAAGCAGTCTTAACGACCACATCGGCGAGCTGGCGCATCACTACAGCCGCTCAAATGACGCATTCAAAGCCGTCGAATACCTCGGACGGCTAGGAGAACTGGCGATCCAGCGGTCGGCACATGCGGAGGCGGCGGGCAGCATTCGAGCCGCGATGGGTTTGGTAGAAACGCTGCCGGACGACGCGGTTCGTTGGGCGCAAGAATCCCGATTGTGGCTGGCTCTTGGCGTATCGCTTCAAACCGGCTTGGGTTACGCCGCGCCCGAAGTTGCGGCAGCATATGAAAAGGCGACTGAGCTCAGCGAACGAACCGGTGACGTTTCACTATTGGTCTCGGCGATCACTGGACATTCAATTTTCAGCATCGTCAGAGCCGATTACAAGACCGCCTTTCGCCTCGCGGAACGACTATCGATCATGGACGATCCTGAGGAGCAACATTCTCTGGTATGGCTCATGCTTTTCGGCCTGGCGTCAGCATATACCGGCCAGCAAAAGAAGGCGGAGGAATATTTCATCAAAGCACTGGCAGTCCGTCGGAAATCAGAACTTGTTGAGGCGATACAATTGTTCGACCCCTCTAAGGCAAGCTGCTTGTCTTATCTCGCTGTGACAATGTTGTACCTTGGTTATCCGGACGCAGCCTTCGAGTACAGCGAAGAGGCGATCGCTCTCGCCCAAAAACTCGCAATCCCCATAACGCTCGTTCAGGCCCAAGGCATGCATGGGTTGCTTTGCCACACGGCGCGAGAATTCCAGCTTGCCGAAAAATGGATCGACAAGGCGATCGCCGGTGCGATAGCGGGAGGATTTCCTTATTGGCAGATGCTCGGGTCGTTGATCAAGGCCTCAATCCTCATCGAGGGAGGACAATCAGAACTCGGGCTTCTCCAGTTCGACCGAGTCTATCGTGCATACCGTCAGAGCGGGGCCAGGATCGGACAACCGTGGCTCATGGCCCTGCGTGGAGAAATGCTGGCGAAGGCCGGGCAGTACGATCAAGGCCTGCTTGCTCTAGAGGAGGCATTGGCATGCGTCGAGGAAACGGGCGAGCGATACCACGAAGCTGAGATCCATCGACTGAAGGGCGAGTTGTTGCTGCTTCAGAGAAAGGCCGGCGCTGCCAGGGCGGCAGAAGCCTGTTTTCTAACTAGCCTGGAACTGGCGCGGACCAAACAGGCAAAGATGTTGGAGCTTCGCGCCGCGACCAGCCTAGCGAAGCTGTATGCGAACAAAGGGCGCGAGAAGGAAGCCTTCGACGCTCTCGGAACGGTTTACGCGTGGTTTGATGAAGGCCTTGAGTCGCGAGAACTGAAAGACGCGAGCGACTTACTTATTAGACTTTCCGGATTGCTTTGATCTTCTGGATGGACCGTGCGCTTTCCTGTCCTTACTCCTGCCTGTAATATGGCCAGCTACAACCGATTGAGTGCTCATTGGTCTGCCCGATATTTTGAGAGCCGATATAAACGTCCGCTTTGCACACAAGCTGCCATTCCATACCCACTCATTCCGCGAAGGCTCGTACATGGCGTGCGTCGCGGTGAACTGCGTAAGGCGCTAACACCTGGCGAACGCGTTCGTAGAAAAATCGCAGTTTGGCGCACAAGATCGTAGCGCTTGGTAGCGGGGAGCGACTCGACCCCCGACCGGAGTAATTTTCGTTCTCTTAGCCATGCCGCGCTGACACTTGTTCAGAGTCAGCTAATGGAAAGCGCGATGCTTTGTCCGGGGATCACGCGCAAAGCCTACGAAAACCGTTAGATGCAGGCTGTTTCGAGGCGATTCAACAAGGGCTGGACCGAAACCACCGCTGCAGTTATATGATCGGGGCCATTTGCGAAGCCATTTGCAAAAGTTGCCACAAGAAGCGCTGTAATATCAGTGACTTATGGGGAATGGTGTAACGGTAGCACAACAGACTCTGACTCTGTTTGTCTAGGTTCGAATCCTAGTTCCCCAGCCAGCGCCAAACTTGAAGCGGTCTCGACTTCTCCGGCACCATGCTGCAGCTCAGAAATATCACCGTGGGATTCGATGATCTATCCCGATCAAGCCCGCTATGCCCGACTAGCCGCGGAAAAGCTTGGGCTGCGTTTTGTCGATCTTGACGACGGCAACGGCTACGTCTTCGCAATCGAATTTGGATCTCGGCGTCTGTTGAGCGGAGCCGGATGGATATGCAGCTATCCCATCAACAACGCATCCAGCTACCTTATTTCCCGCGACAAAGCTCATACCAAATCCATCTTGCGCAGTTCCGGCATCCCGACGATACGAGGCAACCACTTTTTCAACTCGCAGACATATTCGGCTCTTCGCAACCCAGGTCATGAATCCAAGGACGCACTTCCATTTGCCACCAAACTCGGCTTCCCTGTCTTTTGCAAACCGAATTCCGGCGCGCGCGGCGACTACGCGGAGTTGGTCATCAACGCACCGTCGTTGACAGCCTATATGGAGCGCTTGCCGCAGTCATACGACTCTTTCGTCATCGAGGAGGTGATCCTCGGGGATGAATACCGTGTTCTCGTGCAAGACGATCGGCCGATTTACTACGCGGCCAAAAGCCCCCCGCGGCTCTTGGGAGACGGCATCCGCACGCTCGCGGAACTACTAGACGGCATCAACTCATCTCTTGGAGGCATGGGCGTGTCGCCCTACCCTACCTCATCGATTGCGGCCAGCGGATTCTCACCGGATTACAGGCCGCGCGAGGGGGAGGCGGTGAGACTTGTTGGTCGCCAAAACCTGAGCGCGTTGGGGGGAATTGATACGCTGGACACCAATGTGCCGGAACCCCTTGGCGGCATAGCCCGCAGCGCCTGCGGAGCGCTCGGCTTACGCCTCGGTGCGGTCGACATTTTTGATACATCCAAGCCTCGCGATTTGTCGGCCCTCCTGGTGATTGAGGTCAATGGCAACCCCACACTTAAGGCGCTGGAGGGTTCCGGCCGCCTCGATATTATTCTAGACATCTGGACGTCGATGATCCGCGAACTGCTGGATGTTTGATGTTTTGGGAATGCATCGCGAGCTATGTCGACCGAGGCCGGCAGCGGGCGAGGCAAGCGCGGTCTTGCGCTTCACCGCATGAATATCAGCGGCTCGGCGTCCAGACGTTGCTGCCAGCCATGACGTTCGAGCTCAGGATCAAGATGCTCCTCTGCGGGCCGGCCAACGCAGAGGTAAGCGACGAGGGTCCATGTTTCCGGTACGTCGAGCATTCGACAAACGATGTTCGGCTCGAGGATCGAAACCCAGCCAACTCCCAGCCCCTCGGCGCGCGCGGCAAGCCAGAATGTCTGTACCGCGGCAACGACCGAATATCGAAGCGCCTCCGGCATCGTCTGGCGTCCGAGGCCGGCCCCTGCCCGCGTTGTCTCGTCGGCGAACACCGCAAGATGAACCGGAGCGTCTTCGAGCCCCTCAAGCTTGAGCCTGATGTAGCGCGCGCGTTCCTGGTCGCGATAGTTCTCGGCGGCTTTCACGTTGGCACGACCGAAACTCTCCTTTACCGCCGCGCGGCGAACGGCCGATTCGACGAGCACGAACCGCCAAGGCTGGCAATGCCCGACCGACGGGGCATGGCTGGCAAGTTCAATCAGCGAATGAATCAGGCCGGGATCGACGGGATCGCGGCGAAAGCGGCGGACGTCGCGGCGCCAGAGCACGAGCTCGCGGAGAGTCTCCCGGAACCCCGCATCAAAGTGCCGGGACGGTGTGTTGAGCATCTCGGTCATTCCTCACTCCGTTGATCTTGCGGATAAACATGCCTGCCACCGAAAGCCTCCGATGGAGCGACCGACGAGCATCAAGGTCCCTTCTCGGAAGCGCCGGGCACCGCGGCCTCCGCGAACGTCGCCATCCGATTATGCAGCGCGCATGCAAGCCGCAGGATCGGCAACGCAAGGGCTGCGCCCGATCCCTCGCCTAGCCTGAGATCGAGATCGAGTAGTGGACGGGCCTCGAGCGCGTCGAGAACCAACCGGTGTCCCTGCTCCGCGGACCGGTGCGAGAACAGCAGGTACGGTCTGCAGGACGGATTGAGGCGCACAGCCGAGAGTGCCGCGACCGAAACGATGAAGCCGTCGACCAGAACCGGAATGCGGCTTTGGGCGGCGGCGATGATGGCTCCCGCAATCGCCGCGATTTCCAGCCCCCCGACGGCACTCATGACGCGTTCGGGGTCCACGCCTGCCTCCCCCAAGCCATGATGCGACAATGCGGCGGCGATGATCTGCGCCTTGCGTTCGCGGCCCGCGACGTCGAGACCGGTGCCGCTGCCCGTCATCAAACCAACATTCGTGCCCAACAGCGCCGCTGCGATGGCGGCGGCAGCCGTGGTATTGCCGATGCCCATTTCACCGAGAATGAGCAGATCGGGTTTTTGCAAGGCGGCGCGCGCAACCGCCCGCCTTCCGCAGTCGAAGGCGAACGCGACCTCGGGCGCCTCAAGTGCGGCTCCACGGCTGAAATCCCGGCTGCCCCGCCGCGGCTTGTCGGTGACGATGCCGGGAAGCGGAGACTCCGCGAGCGTGCCGGCGTCGACGACCTCGAGCGGCGAGCCGAGCTCGCGCGCCAGCACGGAAATCGCAGCTCCGCCGCCAGCGAAATTCGCCATCATCGCGATGGTGACCTCCTGCGGATAGGCCGACACGCCTTGCGCGGCGACGCCGTGATCGCCGGCGAAGATCGTGATCGGCACCCGCTCCGCCGACGGTCGGTCGGTATGCTGAAGCGCGGCCAATTCGACCGCCAGCGTCTCCAACCTGCCAAGCGCGCCCGCCGGCTTTGTAAGCTCGCCCTGACGACGTAGCGCAGCGTCGCGATGACGAAGCGAGATCGCGGGGCAGTCGACCTTGACCCAATCAGGAAGCATGTGTTTTGCCTTTCACATTATCGAAGATGTCGATGCGCGCTTGAGAATGTAGCTGTCCATGATCCAGCCGTGACGCTCTCGCGCGTCGCGCCTGACGTCTACGATTTCCACGCCGACCTCGGCCAGCGGGCCGGATTTGACGATTTGCTCCGGCATGCCGAGATAGGCGCCCCACCAGATCTGAACGCCGGTCGGGTCGAGCGACTGAAACGCCGCGCCGCTGTCGAGCATGACCACCACGGTGTCGACGCCGGGCGGCCAGCCGCCGTCGCGCAACCGTCGTCCCGTCGTGACCAGAAACGGCTCGCCGATATCGTTGAGCGGCAATTTGTGCGCGGCGCAAAGTGCCTGGATCGACGTGATGCCGGAAACTACCTCGATCTCCGCCACGGAATCGAGCCTGCGCGCGATGCGAAGACTTGAATCATAGAGTGACGGATCGCCCCAGATCAGGAGCGCGACGCGCCCCTCGTTGCCGAGGTGGGCCGCGATCTCCCTCGCCCATGTCGCCGCAACCGCGTCGTGCCAGTCGTCAACGCCACTGCGATAATCTTCACTGCGCGCGTCGCGCTGTGGCAGATCAAATTCAACGAGACGCGGTCGGTCACCCTTAAGGACCTTCGCGCAGATTGTTCGCCGCAGTTCGGCAAGATCAGACTTGTCGGCCCCCTTGCGCGGAATCAGCACGAGATCGGCCGCGTCGATGGCGCGGATCGCCGCGAGCGTCAATTGCTCGGGATCGCCGCAGCCTATGCCAATCAGGGAGAGGTTCAGCATGATAAAACCTGGTGCGGCCGCGGGCCTGATGGCGTTGCAGATAGCAACATTTGGCTTACGTCCACCAAAAAAGCGCTGTTCATCGCTGGTCTCCCGCAAGCGCCCCGAACAGAATGACCGCGGTGGCGGGGCCGGCACCCTGGACGAGCTGTTCCGCAAGCCCAGCGATCGTCATGCGCGCAAGCTTCTCGTCGGCGCGTCCGAGCGACTCGGCGAGCAGCGCCGGCGTATCGGGAGACATGCCGTGCTCGATCAGTTTTGCGACAAGCGCGGGAAAGGTTCGTTTGCCCATATAGACCACGGTGGTCGCATCCGGGTCGGCCAGCGCGGCGAAGTTGAGGTCTGCCGGCAATTGCCCATTGACATCGGCGCCGGTGACGAACTGCACGCGGCGCGAGGTATGACGCCTCGTCAGCGGAATGCCGGCGGTGGCAGAGGCAGCGCAGGCCGAGGTGACGCCGGGAATGATCTCATAACCGAGGCCCGCCTTGCGCAGCGCCTCGATCTCTTCCTCGAGCCGGCCGAAGATTCCCGCATCGCCCGATTTGAGTCGCACTACGCGCGCGCCCGTCGCCGCGTAATCGACCAGCAGGCGGCTGACGTGCTCCTGCCTGGCAGAAGGGCGACCCGCGCGCTTTCCTACCGCGACGAGGTTCGCACCGGGACGGGCGTGATCCAGAATGGCGCCTGCGGCGAGATCGTCATAGAGCACGACATCGGCGTCGCGCAGACGCGCGTGCGCCTTGAACGTCAGGAGTTCGGGATCGCCAGGCCCCGCAGAGACAAAGGACACAAAGCCGCTCACGACGCCTCCGCGATCAGGTGGAAGAATGTCCCGCTCACGCGCCCACGATACGAACCGGCTTCGGCAATTTCGGCACCGTTTGCGTCACGCACGGTGGCGAGCGGCGCATCGGGTTGCGCCAGGATCGAGGCATAGTGAAATTCATGGCCCCGCAGGCGCGATCCCTGCGGGTATCCGGGAATCGGTGCGGCAAGATCGGCGACCCTGTAGCCGAGATGCATGCGGCGTTTGGCAAAACTGGTTTCCAGCCCGAGCAGTCCCGTCATCTCGTGGCGCATTCCTTGCGCGTCCACCAGCCCCTCGCCCAGCACCATATAGCCCCCACATTCGCCGTGCACCGGCCGCGTCACCGCGAATGCACGAAGCGCCCTGCGAAGGCGACGATTGGCCGCCAGCCGCCCGGCATGCAATTCCGGATAACCGCCGGGTAGCCAGCAGACGTCGGCGCTCGCATCCGGAGCCTCGTCGGCGAGCGGAGAGAACGGCATGATCTCGGCCCCGGCGGCCCGCCAGCCCTCGAGCATATGCGGATAGACAAACGAAAAGGCCGCATCGCGCGCCAGCGCAACGCGCTGGCCGGGCGGAATCATGATCGCGTCGGAGGCTGAGTCTTGCGCCGACCAGTCGCATTCCGCCAGTCGCAACAGCGCGTCGAGATCGATGCGCTCGGCAATCAGGCGGGCCGCTTCCGCTATCAGGCCGCCGAGACGCGCCTGTTCTTCCGCCTGGACCAGGCCGAGATGGCGTTCGGGCATCGCGATCGGCGCGTGACGGGGCAAGGCGCCGAGCACAGCGATGCCGGCGTTGGTCATCGCCCCGCGCACCAGATCTTCGTGCCGCGGGCTCGCGACGCGGTTGAGCACAACTCCCGCTATCCGCACGCCGGGACGAAAATCGCGAAGGCCCGCGGCCACCGCCGCCGCCGTCTGCGCCTGCCCGGAAGGGTCGAGCACCAGCAGGACCGGCCAACCCATTATGGCGGCAAGGTCGGCGCTGGCGCCGGTGCCGCAGGCTCCTTTTGTCGCGACGCCGTCGAACAGGCCCATCGATCCTTCTGCGAGGATCAGGTCCGCGTCCGCACCGCGCCTTGCCAGCGCGTCGATTGCATCGCGCGACATCGCCCAGCTGTCGAGATTGACGGAGGTGCGTCCGGTCGCCGCGGTGTGAAAGGCCGGGTCGATATAGTCGGGTCCGCTCTTGAAACATTGCACCTTCAATCTGCGATCGCGATAGGCTCGCGCCAGCGCCAGCGTGAGCGTCGTCTTGCCGGCGCCGGATGCCGGCGCCGAGATGACAAGGGCGCGGGTCATCACGACGCCTCCGGAAAGCGCGGCGCCGTTCCAACCGGCCGGTAGCGACGGTCGTAGTCGGCGGCATAGAGGCGGCTGTCGTCGAAATCGCCGGGATCGAGAGTGCGGCCGACAAGAATGATGGCGGTTCGTTCAAGCTCGGCGCCGAGCGATGCTTCGAGCGTGCCCAGCGTCGCGCGCACGATCCTTTCATCCGGCCAGCTCGCGCGCCAGACCACCGCCACGGGACAATCGCCGCCGTAGTGCGGCAAGAGTTCGGCGATCACTCTATCAAGCGCGTGGATGGACAAATGAATCGAAAGCACCGCGCCGGTTGCGGCGAAGGCTTGGAGCGTCTCGCCTTCCGGCATTGCGCTGGCCCGGCCGGAGGTGCGCGTCAACACCACCGATTGCGAAAGTCCGGGGAGCGTGAGCTCGGCTTCGAGCGCGGCCGCGGCCGCCGCGAATGACGGCACGCCGGGCGTGATCGAATAGGGAATGCCCAGCGCGCGCAGGCGACGCAGTTGCTCGCCCATCGCCGACCATATCGACAGATCGCCGGAATGCAGTCTAGCTACGTCTTGATTCGCCGCATGCGCGGCCACGATCTCCGCCATGATGTCGTCAAGCGAAAGCGCCGCGGTGTTGACGATCCGCGTACCCGACGGGCAGTGCGCCAAGATCTCCGTCGGCACCAGCGAGCCGGCATAGAGACAAACCGGACAAGCGGCGATGAGATCGCGCCCGCGCAAGGTGAGCAGGTCGGGCGCGCCGGGGCCGGCGCCGATGAAATGCACCGTCATGGGTCAAATCCCTCCGCGATCGCAACGGTCGCGGTCTTGTCCCGCGAGACGATCCGCGCTGAAACGAGACGCGCGTGGCGGCCCGCCGCCGCAAGCGCAGCCGCTTCGGCGAGCGAGCCGACGCCACGCATGGTCTTGATGCGCTCCGATCGGGTTGGCGTTTTGATGCCTGCGAGCTGTTCGGCCGGAATTGCCTTGATAGAGAGACCAAGTTCGCGCGCCAGCGAGACCAGCACGGGCGCGTCAGCCTTGTCGCTGGCGGTCGCGAGCGCATCGAGCCCACGAGCGCCGCCGGCCGCAACGAGTGCTTCGCGCAGCGAATCGATGTTGGCTTCTTTTCGAAAGCCGAGACCGGCGACCTTCATCTCACTGCGCTCCATTGCACGACCGGACGCACCGCCTCCCAGGACCTGAAGTCCCCAAGCGGGGCGGCACGCGCGATCTGGACCCGCATCAGTTCGCCGCCGTGACGGCGCTGCAGCTCCGATAGCAGCGCCTCGGTTTCGAGCGTCACCGCGTGCGCGACCAGGCGCGTTCGTTTCGGAACGAGCGACCAGACGGCGTCGAAAATGGCGTCATCCAGACCTCCGCCAAAGAATACGGCCTGCGGCGGCGCCAATCCGCACAGCGCCGCCGGCGCGCATCCCACCGTGACATCGATCCTGTCTGCCAATCCGAAGGACGCAGCATTGGCGCGGATGTTGGCCGCGCGGTCCTCGCGTTTTTCGACCGCGACCGCGGTTCCCTCGCAAAGCGCCCATTCGATCGAGACCGAGCCGGAACCCGCCCCGACATCCCATAATCGTTCGCCGGCCCTTGGCGCCAGCGCTGACAGCGCCAGGGCGCGCATCGGCCGCTTGGTGATCTGGCCGTCATGCGCGAAGAGGTCGTCGGCAAGGCCGCAGCTTCGCGACAGGCCGTCCGCGCCCTCCGCTTCGATCGCCACCGTGACAAGCCTGGCGGACGGATTCGTCGCGCAACTATCGGCACGATCGCTCTTGATGCTTTGCTGCGGACCGCCAAGCGCGACACATGTCCACAGGCGGGAGGCGCCCCAGCCGCGCACGGTCAGCCAATTGGCGAGATCGGCCGCCGCCTTGCCGTCGCGTACCAGGCAGATCAGGCGCGCGCCGGACGCGAGAAGCGGCAACAATATCTCGAACGGGGCCGCATGAAGGCCGCGGCAGATGACATTCTCCAACCGCCATCCGAGGCGCGCCGCGGCTAGCGCGAAGGCCGAGGGCGCGGGGTGCGCGCTCCATTCTCCATCGCGCAAATGCTCCGCGAGAACGCCGCCGACGCCGTACCAGAACGGATCGCCGGAAGCGAGCACCACCGTCGGGCGGCCACGGCAAGCGAGAACGCCGCTCACATCGAACGGTATCGGCCAGGCACGGCCGCGATGGCCGATCTCGGCCAGCGCCAGATGACGTTCGCCGCCGAACACGGTCTCGGCTTCCGCGAGCGCCTTTCGGCTTGCCTCCGACAGCCCGGCAAGGCCATCTTCCCCGATGCCGACAATGGTGAGCCAGGTATTGAGCAAAGGGTCAACCACGATGCGCGTCCTCATTCTGGGCGGAACAAGCGAGGCCAATCGTCTCGCTGAGGCCGCCGCGCGCCTCGGGCTTGACGCAATCTACTCTTATGCGGGCCGCACCGAGTCCCCGGCGGCACAGCCGCTGCCGACCCGCATCGGCGGGTTCGGCGGCGCAAGCGGGCTTGCCGATTACATTCGAATGAAACGCATCACCCATCTCATCGACGCCACACATCCCTTTGCAGCCGAGATCAGCCGCAACGCGGTTGCGGCCTGTGCCGCGACCGGGGCCGCGCTGATCGCACTTGAGCGCGCGCCCTGGAAAAAGACGCCTGAGGACGATTGGATCGAGGTGGAGGATGTGGCGGCTGCGGCCGCCGCCCTGCCCGACCAACGCGCGCGCGTATTCCTCGCCATCGGCCGCCAGCATCTTGCGCCTTTCGCCGCAAAGCCGCAGCACGCCTACACCTTGCGACTCGTCGATGCTCCCGAAGGCGCGCTGCCGTTGAGGGAAGCCAGCGTCATTGTTTCGCGCGGCCCCTTTACGCTTGCCGGCGATCTCGACCTTATGCGTTCGCGGGGCATTGAATGGATCGTCGCCCGCAACGCGGGTGGTGCCGGCGCGTTCGCCAAGATCGAAGCCGCGCGGCAGCTCCCTCTTCCCGTTATCATGATCGCCCGCCCCGTTTTGCCCGAGAGACGCGCTACGGAAAGCATTGCCGACGTACTGGCCTTTCTCGGTCATGACGCGCGCCTCGGAGCATAGATCCAGCGGCCGGCGCGGCGTGTCGCCGAATTGCCGACGATGACGAGCGTCCGCATGTCGGCCATGTCGGGCCGGGCGTCCCGCAGCGGCAGCGCGTCGATACGCTCTTGGGGCGTGGTGACGGCGTGAGCGAAGATCGTGATGCGATCGCCGCAGCCTGCCTCTTTAAGGACCTCAAGCGCGCGTGAGAACCCGTCGGACCGGCCCACCGAGCGAGGATTATAGAGCGCGATTGCAAAGTCGGCCTCGGCGGCGAGCCGCAAGCGCTTCTCGATCAGCGACCACGGCTTCAGATTATCGGAAAGATTGATGGCGCAGAAATCATGCCCGAGCGGCGCGCCGGCACGCGCCGCGGCCGCCAGCATCGCCGTCACGCCCGGCAAGACGCGGATGGCAAGTCCCAGCCATTGCGGCGATGCTTCAAGAGTTTCGAACACGGCCGAGGCCATCGCGAACACGCCGGGATCGCCGGAGGAGACGACGACAACGCGACGACCCGCCGCCGCGAGCCGCATCGCCTCGCCGGCGCGAACCAATTCCTGTCGGTTGTCGGAAGCATGCCGCACCAATCCCTCGCGCGCTGGGACGCGGGCGACATAGGGCGCGTAGCCCACGACGTCTGTGGCGTCCGCCAGCGCGGCCGCGACCTCTGGCGTCATCAGCGCCGCGTCGCCGGGACCAAGTCCCGCGATGGTCAACATTCCCGTCATTCGGCAGCCAGCTCCATCCGCCGCCCCTGTCCATGGACGAGCACGATCGCAAAATAGGGGCACTCGGTCGCCGTGACGTCCTTGAGCCGCGCGATGCGTTCGCCGGGCATGGTGCCGCGCTCAATCAGCCAGGCTTCATCGAGGCGGCCGGCGTTTTCGAGCGCACGGCGGACTTTTTGTAAATTGCGCCCGGTCTTCATGATCACGAGCGCATCGCAACCCCGCGCGCGGCTGGTCAGTTCCTCCTCCGCAAGCGTGCCCATCAACACCGTCATCACATCATCGCCGAGCGCAATCGGCATCCCGACCACGTTCCAGCAACCGGCCATGCCGGGAATGCCGGCAATCACCTCGATCGCGGCGCGGTCCTGTAATCGCGCATGGAGATGCATGAACGAACCATAGAAGAAGGGATCGCCTTCGCAGAGCACGATCACGTCGTCCTTGCGCGCAATCTCGACGAGACGCTGCGCCCAGTTGTCATAGAAGCCCGCGAGAAGCCGGCCGTATTCCGCGCCGTCGAAGGCAAGCTCCGTTGTGACCGGATATTCCATTGGATATTCGTGCACATCCTGCGCCAGTATCCTATCGACGATGCGCCGCGCCTGACCCGGCCGGCCTTTCTTGCGGAAATAGGCGACATGCCGCGCGGCACGAATTTCGCGGTCGGCCCGCACACTGATCAGATCGGGATCGCCGGGCCCGAGCCCACAACAGATGATGCGCCCCATGACTATTCGCTCCGGATCGCAAGCGCGTTCACGGCGGCCACCGTGATCGCGGATCCGCCAAGACGGCCCTCAACCGTTAGGGCCGGCGCCGGTGGGCTCGCGATCAACGCGGCCTTGGCCTCGGCGGCGCCGACGAAGCCGACCGGGCAGCCGATGATCGCCGCCGGCCTTGGGCAGGATTCGTCCTCCAGCATGTTCAGAAGGTGAAACAGCGCGGTCGGCGCATTGCCGATGGCGACGACCGCGCCATCCAGATGCGGCCGCCAAAGTTCCAGCGCCGCCGCCGAGCGCGTATTGCCCATTGCTTGCGCGAGCTCAGCGACTTCGGGGTCGTTGAGCGTGCAGATCACGGCGTTGCCGGCCGGCAGCCGCGCGCGCGTAATGCCTTCCGAGACCATCCGCGCATCGCAAAGGATGGGCGCGCCGTTTTGCAACGCCGCGCGCGCAATCGCCGCCATGCCCGGCGTGAAGCGGACATGTTGTTCGAGACCAACCAAGCCGGCAGCATGGATCATACGCACCACCACCGGCTCTTCATCGGGTGTGAACCGCGCAAGATCCGCCTCGCTCCGGATGGTAGCAAACGACTGCCGATAGATCGCCGCGCCGTCGGTTTCAAAGAGATGCGGCATCAGCTCGCCCCCATGAGCGCGTCGATGTCGGAGAGGATTTTTGCGGGATCGAGTCCCTGCAACGCAGGCCGATCGCGCGTGGTGCCGTGGCGGACGAGATCGAAGCCGTTGGCGGTACCGACCAACGTGATCGTGGACGGTCCGGGATGGGCGCAGCCCTTGGCGCAACCGGAGACGTGAAGGCGTTCATCCGCGCCGGTATGAGGTGCGAGCGCCGCCGCGAGCCGGCGCGTCTGCGCATGCGCCTCGGGACAGGCAGGTGCACCGGTGCAGGCGACCACGCGCAGCAGCGGGTCGTCCGCACCCGTCACGAAGTCTTCATGCCGCGGCATCTCACAAACGCCTTCGGCCAAGATCATGCGCCAGGGTGTCATGCGCAGGCCAGGCGCCAAAGTCGCGAGGAAGCCGAGCGTCTCGCTCCGCATTTGCCCAAAAGCAAGCCCGACCAGTGCGCCGGTTTCATAAAGGCCGGGGTTGGGCGGTTCGATTGTAGGCAGCGGTTTCGCATTTTCGGCAATCGCATCCGGAAACGTCGCTCCGCTGGCGACATGGGCGGCCATGCGCCCTCGCCCGTCGCTCGCACCACCGGAATTCACGAACCATCGTGCCAGCGCCAGCGCGATATCGACGGCTTCGGCCTTCGTCACCGCACGGCCTTCCCGTGCGCCGTCTGCACGCACAAGCATGCCACCATCGGCGCGGCGCTCGATCCGAATATCGGCCGGCGCTTGCGCCAGCACCCGCTCAGCGCCGCAATCGACCGCGAAGCCGAACTTTTCGGGCAGACCGAGCGGCCTCGCCGCGAGCGCCCGTTCAAGCTCCGCCGCCAGCCCTGGCGTGTCGTCACCTTCACGCCAGAACGGCGCGACCAAGATGTTGCGCCTGGATTCGATTTCCATATCCGGATCGATCAAGGCGAGCTGCGCAAGCGCCTCGACCAAAGTTTCATGATTTTCCGCAGCGACCCCGCGGATTTGCAGATTGGCCCGCCCAGTCAGATCGATCAGGCCGTTGCCATATCGATTGGAAAGATCGGCAATAGCGGATGCTTGCACCCGGGAAAGCCTGCCGCCACGTGGCCGGAGGCGAACCACAAGGCCATCGCCCGACGCCATCGGGCGCAACGCGCTGGGGCACCAGCCCTTGATCTTAAAGCCGTTCATGAGGCCTCCCGCAAGGAGGCCGCGATGGAATTGCGGCGTGTCACCCAGAGCGACGCCTCGTGCAGGCGGGTGAAGCAGTTTTCGATCGCCGCAAGCGCCGCCGGATTCTCGCGGGCGAGGAACGCACGGACATCGTCGTCGCCGAGCGTCGCATCGTAGTAGAGGTCGAACAGATGTGGCGGCACGGCGTCGGCAAGATGGGCGAAGGCCGCCATGTGCTCCAGTGTCGCGGCGATTTCGGCCGCGCCCCGGAAACCATGCCGCGTCATGCCCGCGATCCATTGCGGATTGGCGGCGCGAGAACGCACAACGCGGGAAATCTCCTCGGTCAATGATCTGGCGCGCGGCGCGTCCGGCCGCGTCGCGTCAAGATGATAGAGTGAGGGCACCGCCAAGCCGAGGCTCGCCGCTGCCGCCGCGGCGCCGGCCTCATGGGCCGCATAGTCGGCGGCAAGCAACAGATCGGTTTCGGGCAAATCCTGGACATGGACGAAGGCATCGGCGCCGGCGAGCCGCTTCTCGATCCCGGCGCGATCGAACTTCATCTCGCCGTCGGCGGCAAAGGACCACGAGGACGATGCGAGCCAGGCCTTGCCTGCGGCATCGCGCGAGGCCCTTGTGAAGCTATCGAGCGTGACCGTCATGCCGGCACCATATTGGCCCGGCTGTGGGCCAAACACGCGCGCGGTGCGATGGCGATACGGATTCTCCTCGCCCTCCCAATCATGCTGCGACAGCGCCTCGGAGGCTACCTCGAACAATTGCGCAAGCCCCGGAAACACGTCGCGAAACAGGCCCGACACCCGAAGCGTCACGTCAATGCGGGGCCGGCCCAGCAGCGCGGGCGGGACGATTTCAAATCCGGTGACGCGGCCGGAGTCGTGATCCCACCGCGGTGCGATGCCGGCAAGATGCAAGGCCATCGCAAATTCCTCGCCGGCCGTTCGCATCGTTGCCGAGCCCCAGAGATCGACGACAAGGCCCTTCGGCCAATCGCCGTGATCCTGCAGATGCCGGCGCAACAATTCCTCGGCGAGCTTGACCCCTTGTCCATGTGCGGCGCGCGTCGGCACCGCGCGCGGATCGACCGCGAACAAATTGCGCCCGGTCGGCAGCACGTCGCTTCGCCCGCGATGCGGCGAACCCGCAGGCCCCGGCGCCACGCGGCGGCCCGACAACGCTTCGATCAGCGCGCGCCGCTCTTGCTCTCCGCACGCGCCGCGCCCGAAAATATGCAGGCCATCGCCGAACTGACTTTCCTTCAAGTCGCAGACGAAGCGATCGATCCGGGATATCGCTTCGGCTGGGAGGGCCGACGAAGCCAGGCCGAGGTCGCCTTCCACGCCCGCGGCGCGCGCTTCGTCGCGGATCGCGGCAATCAGACGTCGGCGTCGCGCCGTATCGAGGCCATCGGCGACTGAATATTCGTCGAGCAATTGCTCGAGCCGTACGAGATTTTGCGGCAGCGCGCTTGTCTTGAGCGGCGGCGGCAAGTGACCGATGGTGACGGCGCCGATGCGGCGCTTGGCTTGCGCCGCCTCGCCGGGATCGTTGACGATGAAGGGATAGATGACCGGCAAACCGCCGATCAGCGCCTCGGGCCAGCATGTCGCCGATAGCGCGACGGATTTGCCGGGCAGCCATTCCAGTGTGCCGTGCGCGCCCATATGGATCAGCGCGTCAATATTCTGGCGCTTGAGCCACAAATAGAACGCAACATAGGCGTGCCGGGGGATACGCGAGAGATCGTGATACTCCGCGTCTCGATTGCCGGCATCGCCGCGCTCTGGTTGCACCGCGATGATGGCCTTGCCGCGCCGAACCGCGGCGAAGCGGAATGCCCCATCATGGGCTTGCGGATCATCCTCGGCAGCGCCCCAGGCTTCTTCGAGATCCTCCCGCAATACCGACGGAAGCTTTTTCAGTTCTGTGCGATATTCGGAAAGGCTGAAATTCAATACGTCCTCGCCCAGCGCATGTCCCAGCGAATGCCCGCTCTCGACATCGAAACCGGCTACGGAAAGGTCGCCCAGCAAGGCCTCGACCGAGGCCAGTGCGTCGAGCCCCACCGCATGCGCGATCTGATGCGGACGGCCGGGGTAGCTCGACAAGACGAGCGCAAGCCGCTTGTCGCAGGCCGGCAAGGTCGTTAGCCGGTGCCACGCGGCGATGCGCTCGGCCACTGCAACAACTCGCTCGTCGTCGGGTTGATGCGCAAGATGGACAAATTGCAAATCAGGATCGCGCTCGCCAGGCGATTTGAAGCTGACGACCCCTGAGAAAATCCGTCCGTCAACTTCCGGCAGCACCACATGCATCGCAAGATCAGCCGGCGACAGGCCGCGCAGCGAGCTGGCCCATTCTTCGCGGCGGGCGGTCGACAGCGCGACCTGAAACACCGGACAAGACGCGGTATCGAACGGCGTCGTTCCGTCATCGCAGATCGCCGAGAACGCGGTCGCGTTGACGATGGCCGCGGGCTGATGCCGGGCGAAGTGCGCGCCTAACCAACTGGCGACACCGGGCGCCTTGAGCGAGGTTACGAAGGCGCCAAAGGCGTCAAAGCCTTTTTGCCGCAACGCGCCGATCAGTGCGTCAACCGGCCCGGTGTCGGCCGCCGTCAGATAAGAGCGGTAGAAGGTGACCAGCGCCCGCGGCCGTGTATCGGGAGGCGGCAACCGCGCCAACGCGCCGTTGGCCGGATCATAAAAACCCCTCTCCGGGATTTCCGTCTCGCCGAACACCGGCCCGGCATAGAGGCCGGATGCGAGCGCGAGTTGCGCAATCGCCGCTTGGGCAGCCACCGCTCCGCCGGTATCGCAAAGCACCTTCAGCCGCCGCAGCGTCGACAACGGCAATGTCGAGAGCGCGTCCGACCGCGCGTCGTCGCGGCCATCGGCAGGAAGCACGGCCAGCGCCATGCCGCGCTCCTTCGCAAGCTGATGCAGTGCGGCGATCCCGTAAGTCCAATAGGATTCGCCGCCGATCAGACGCACCAGGATTCCGCGCGCTTGCGACAGCGTGCGTTCGATATAGGTGTCGACCGAGAGCGGATGGCGCAGCGCAATCAGGTTTGCAAGCCGAAGCGAGGGCAGCTTGGCGCGGCCTCTACGCCAGCCGGCGGCAAAGGTAGCGAGATCGCTGTCGGAGAACGAGAGCACCACGAGGTCGGCCGGATCCTGACCGAGATCGACGGGCG
The DNA here is from genome assembly GCA_035308285.1 of Bradyrhizobium sp. Classification (GTDB taxonomy): domain Bacteria; phylum Pseudomonadota; class Alphaproteobacteria; order Rhizobiales; family Xanthobacteraceae; genus Bradyrhizobium. The sequence continues at coordinate 69,472 of DATGGY010000039.1, forward strand.
TCGCGGTCTCCTCCAGTCCGTGGCTCTCGCGAAAGATGACGTGCATCAGTTTCCCTATCCTGAAATCCCCAGCCCTGCCCTGATGGCGGCCTCATCGATATCGCCGTGCTCGCCGATCACCACGAGCTTCGATCGCCGCGGCAGCGCGCCCCACGGTCTATCGAACTGATGACGCACGCGCTCGCCGACCGATTGCAGCAATAGCCGCATCGGTTTGCCGGCGACCGCGAGATAGCCCTTGGCGCGCAGCACGTTTTGTTCGCGCGCCAGGCGGCCGATTTTGGCGACCAGCGCATCGATATCGGTAATTTCCGGAAGCTCGACGACGACCGACACAAAATCGTCATGCTCGTGCTCTTCCTCGCCGTCATGATGCGACGGACGGGCAGCGAGGTCGTCCTCGGCCGCCGCGTTCAGGCCAAGAATGATTTGCGGATCGATCGCGCCGTCGGTCACCGCGAGCATCGGAACCGGCCGCGGCACCTCGGCCGCGATCGCGCGCCTGGCCGAGGCCAGGCCTGCTTCGCCGGCAAGGTCAGCCTTGGTCAGGAGCACGATGTCGGCGCAGCAGATTTGATCCTCGAAGACTTCCGAGAGCGGCGTTTCATGATCGAGGCTTGGGTCCGCGGCGCGTTGCACCTCGATCGCCGCCAGGTTCGGCGCGAAGCGGCCCGCGGCGACAGCCTCCGCATCCGCAAGGGCAATGACGCCATCGACGGTGATGCGTGAACGGATTTCGGGCCAGTCGAACGCCTTCAACAACGGTTTCGGCAAGGCCAGCCCCGAAGTTTCAATCAGGATGTGATCGGGGCGGACTCTCCGCGCCAGCAAAGCTTGCATGGTCGGAATGAAATCATCTGCCACCGTGCAGCAGATACAACCATTCGCGAGCTCGATGATGTTTTCCTCGGGGCAATTGGCGTCCGCACATGATTTCAGTATTTCACCGTCGACCCCCTCGCTGCCGAACTCGTTGACGAGCACCGCGAGTTTCTTGCCGTTGGCATTGGTCATCAAATGCCGGATCAGCGTGGTCTTGCCCGAGCCGAGAAAGCCGGTGATGACGGTGACGGGAATTTTGGCGAGCGAGGTCACTCTGCGGCCTCCGGTAAAGACGCGATGGGGGGAATGCGCGCCAGCGACTGTTTTCGGAAGATTTCGGGCCGCCTGCGCCAGGGCACGATGCCATCGGGGGCGGCGGCATAGGCGGTGGCGCCGGCAATGACGTCACCTGCGTTTTCTTCCGACAGCCGCCCGTACACGTAGGACCAGCGGCCCGGCGCGCTGAGCGCGACCGAGCAACCCTGGTTGCAGGCGGACAGGCACTCGACCGGCACGATGCTCACGCCGGGCGGTGTGCCGGCACGAACGATGGCCTGATGTAGAAGCGAACCCGGCGTAGGCTCCCCTTCGGGAGGGGTCTGGCCGGCGCGGCAAGTGATGCAGACATGAAGCGTGACGGTCATCGCCTTATCCCTAAAGCCTAAAGCTTGCGGCGGGAGTGGCGATGCGGCGGACGAACCAAAACACAGGTTCGCTCTCCGGTCGCGGAACACCCCGTCCGCCGGTCCAAAAAACAATCCGTTGGCAGGTCTCCCGGCTAGCGGAGCGGGATTTCTCCCTCGATCCCCGCCTTCCCGACCCTTTGGGTCAGTGGCGATTGGGGATCTCTCCGGTCACGGTCGCGGGGGCGGCTGCTTTTTGGGGCTCGATCGCTTGAGGTTTCGAGCCCTATCGCATTCCCTCTTCGCCTGTCGTAGGACAGGAACCAACGCGGTCCACCATTTGCCTAAGCCCAGTACTTGTCAAGCCGAAGGAGTGCCTCGAATGGTTTGCGAACAAGATGTCAGCGAGGACGCCCGCCACGCCGCCAAAATGGCCAAGAAGAAGGCCGCGCGCGACCGGATGATGGCCGAAAAGAGCGGCGAGAAGGGACTGATCATCGTCCATACCGGCGCGGGCAAAGGGAAATCCTCCTCCGCCTTCGGCATGATCCTGCGATGTGTCGCGCACGGATTTCCCTGCGCGGTGGTACAGTTCATCAAGGGCGCGTGGGATACCGGCGAGCGCAGACTTTTGACCTCGCATTTCGGCGAACTTTGCCAGTTCCACGCCATGGGCGAAGGCTTTACCTGGGAAACCCAGGATCGCGCCCGCGACATCGCGGCCGCCCAAGCCGGCTGGGAAAAGGCTAGGCAGTTGATCGCCGATCCCGCCTTGCGAATGGTCGTGCTCGACGAGATCAACATTGCGCTCCGCTATGACTATCTCGACCTCAACGAGGTCGTCGCCTTCCTGAAAGACAACAAGCCGCCAATGACGCATGTCGTACTCACCGGCCGCAACGCCAAGCAGGAGTTGATCGACGCAGCCGACCTCGTTACCGAGATGACGCTGGTAAAGCACCCGTTTCGGTCCGGCATCAAAGCCCAGCCGGGCGTTGAGTTCTAACGCGCCGCAAATCCCATGGCACGCGCGCTGATGATCCAGGGAGCGGGCTCGGACGTCGGCAAGTCGCTGATCGTCGCAGGGCTTGCGCGCGCTGCGACCAGGCGCGGCCACCGCGTGCTCCCCTTCAAGCCGCAGAACATGTCGAACAACGCGGCGGTGACCGTCGACGGCGGCGAGATCGGCCGCGCACAGGCGCTGCAAGCGCAAGCCGCCGGCGTCGAAGCCCATACCGACATGAATCCGGTTCTGCTGAAGCCGGAGACCGATACGGGCGCGCAAGTGATCGTTCAGGGAAAACGCGTCGCGACCCTGCGCGCGCGCGAATATGCCGCGCTGAAGCCATCGCTGATGCCGGCGGTGCTTGAAAGTTTCGAACGGCTCAAGGCGCGATGCGATCTCGTCCTGGTCGAGGGCGCCGGCAGTCCGGCCGAAGTCAATCTGCGCGCCAACGACATCGCCAATATGGGCTTTGCGTGCAAGGCCGACATCCCCGTCGTCATCGTCGGCGATATCGAGCGTGGCGGCGTCATCGCCCAAATGGTCGGGATCAAGGCGGTGATCGACCCAAAGGACGCCGCCATGGTCGGCGGCTTCATCATCAACAAATTCCGCGGCGAGCCTGCGCTGTTCGACGATGGCTATCGAATGATTGCCGAGCGAACCTCCTGGCGAGGTTTTGGGGTCTTGCCGTATTTTCCGCGCGCCAGCGAACTTCCGGCGGAAGATGCGCTGGGGCTTTCGGAGAAGCGCAGGCCCGGCAGGCACAGAATCGCATTCCTGAAACTGTCGCGGATTGCGAATTTCGACGACCTCGATCCATTGAAGCTTGAGCCCGACGTCGATCTCGTCTTGGTCGCGCCCGGCGAGCCCATCCCGGGAGATGCCGCGCTGGTCATCCTTCCCGGTTCGAAATCGACCAGGGGCGACCTCGATTTCCTGCGGGCTCAGGGCTGGGATATCGACCTGCTCTCGCATCATCGACGCGGCGGACATGTCCTCGGCCTCTGTGGCGGCTATCAAATGCTGGGGCACAGCGTCGCCGATCCCGATGGCATCGAAGGACCGGCGGGGGAAATGCCCGGGCTTGGACTTCTGGATGTGACAACTGTGATGTCGGCGCAAAAGAATCTCACCCGCGTCAAGGCGGTTCATGCCGCGAGCCACGAGCGCATGAATGCCTACGAAATCCATATCGGCCGGACCGATGGACCGGACCGCGCGCGTCCATTCGCATTCGTCGGCGGCGCCCCGGAAGGCGCCGTCGCGGGTGACGGTCGCGTATACGGCACCTATCTGCACGGCCTGTTCACCTCGGACGGATTCCGCCGCGCCTTTCTTGACCGGCTCGGAATCGCTGCCTCGAACCAGAACTACCGCGCCGCCATCGAACAGGTGCTCGACGAACTCGCCGATCACATCGAGGGGCATCTCGATGTCGATGGCCTGCTCGCGCTTGCCCGCTGAACGGGCGCGGCTCAACGCGCAAGCGCTGCGGCAATTCGTGTCCATTCTTTCTCATCGCCGGGCAGGCCAAGGCGCAACCAGCCGGGTCTCTCGCTAAAGGTACGCGACCAAATGTGCACGGCGGCAAGCCTCGCCTGCGCTGCCACCGCATTGCCGGTGTCATAGAGCCGGAACAGCGGCGTTCCGCCGACCAGCGTCCACCCCAGCGAATGGATCAAGGCGTCGAGCCGCCGCGAGTCGCGTTCCAGGCGCGCCGACGTTTTGATGACCCAATCGCGGTCCAGCAACGCGCGTCGTCCGATCGCAATCGCTGCGCCCGAAACCGGCCAGGGACCCCCCTGCGCCGCGAGCAGGTCGATATCGGCCGCGCTGCCCAGCGCAAAGCCGAGCCTTAGTCCCGCAAGCCCGTAAAATTTTCCGAACGAGCGCAGGATCAATAACCCGGATCGTCCCGCCTCTCGCGCGAGCGACAGTTCGGTGGTGGCGTCGACAAAGCTTTCATCCACGACAAGCCGACCAACGCCAGACAAAAGCGCAAGCAGCTTGTCGGGCTGGTGACGCCTTCCATCGGGATTGTTGGGATTGACGACCACTGCAAGATCGGCGCCTGCCAACGACTCGAGATCGGCGACATCCGCGACGTCCCAACCCGCGGCACGCAGCACCGGCGCATACTCATTATAGGTCGGCGCGAGAATCCGCGCTCTGCCCGGCGGCCACAATCGCGGCAGCAATTGAATCGCCGCCTGTGCGCCGGCAAGGGCGACAATCGGCGCGCGCGCACCATAGGCTTGACGTGCCGCCTCCTGAAGCGATGCAATCTCGGAGCGCGAAGGCAGCGCGGTCCAGTCCCGCGGCGACAGCGGTGGCACCGGATAGGGCTGCCGATTGATGCCGGTCGACAGATCGATCCAGTCCTCCAGCCGTCCGCCAAAACGCTGCAAGGCCAGATCGATATTTCCGCCGTGTTCCAACATCCGCTTTCCGTTCAGGCCAAGGCCGATATTGCAAGGGCCAGCAACACGAGACTTCCTGCGAGCACGATCATGGCGCGCGCATAGATCGCCAGCCCCCGTTCGATGTCGGCCGCATCTGGATCGCGCGCGGCCTCGTTCAGCCAGGGCTCATCGGCGACGCGGCCGCGATAGACGCGCGGTCCGCTCAGCCGCACGCCGAGCGCGCCGGCCATCGCCGCTTCCGGCCAACCTGCGTTGATCGAGCGGTGTCGCCCCGCATCCCCGATCATGCAGGCCATCGCATCAAACTGCCGTGGCGCGAACAACACGAACAACAAGCCGGTCAACCGCGCCGGCACAAGATTGGCGAGATCGTCGATGCGCGCGCTCGCCCAGCCGAACGCCTCATGCCGGTCGTTGCGGTGACCGATCATGGAATCGAGCGTGTTGATTGCCTTGTAGCCGATGATGCCGGGCAAACCGAACAGCGCACCCCAGAACACTGGCGCCACGACTCCGTCGCATGCGTTCTCGGCGAGGCTTTCGATGGCGGCGCGGGCAATGCCGGCTTCGTCGAGCATGGCAGGATCGCGCCCGACAATTTGCGCCACGGCCACGCGCGCAGCCGCGATATCCCCGGCCTGAAGCGGACGGATGACCGCGGCCACATGGTCATGCAGCGAGCGCATCGCGACAAAAGGCCATGACACGATGCCGACGATCGCAATACGGCTCCAGCCGGTGGAAAATTCGGCTTGCAGCGCCCATCCGAGACCCGCCGCGAGCGCAATGACGAAGAGCGCAACCGCGATCCCCGCCGCGCGCCGCAGCACCGGCGCATCGGATTCTCTGTTGTACCGCGCGTCGAGAACGTCGATGAGCGCACCGAGCCACGTCACGGGATGCCCGACGCGCGCGAACAGGCCGGCCGGCCAACCCACCAGGGCGTCCACCGCCATCGCCACCGCCATCGCGCCCGCAAAGTCCACATGCTCTCCCGTCATTGCGCCTTGCTGATGCGCGAGGATACGCCCAAAGCGCAAGGGCTGTTATTCGAAATTGCTTTATCACGCCGCGCGATTGATGATACCTGCGAGGTAAGGGCCGGAGGTTGGCATGACCATTATCCTCATCACAGGAGGCGCGCGATCGGGTAAGAGCGCGAGAGCCGAATCCCGCGCGCGCGGCTTCCCGGGCCGGCCAATTTATATTGCCACGGCCGAAGCGCTCGACGCAGAAATGAGCCAGCGTATCGCGGGGCACCGCGCCCGGCGAGCCAACGAATGGATGGAGCGGGAAGCCCCGCTGGCGCTGGTCGAGGCGCTCGAGGCGACCGATGGCGGCGGCGCTCGCCTTGTCGATTGCCTGACGCTGTGGCTGTCCAACCTGATGCATGCAAATCGCGACTGGTCGCAGGAGGCGTCGCGTCTGGCGAAGGCGCTTCGTAGCCAGAAGAGTCCCGTCGTGCTGGTCACCAACGAAGTCGGATCCGGCATCGTGCCGGACAATGCGCTGGCGCGCGCCTTTCGCGACGCGGCGGGTTTCACGAACCAGATGATCGCGAAAGTCGCCGACGAAGTCGAATTCGTCGTGGCGGGATTGCCGATGCGCCTGAAATAACACCGGAAGTCTTTCTCAAGCCTGGTTCACCGCGACCACGCGCCAACCATTGTCGAGACGATCCAGCCGCGTCAGCGACAGCGGATCGATCGCAAAGCGCAGCGCGCGCTCCGGCGGAAGTTCGAGCGCCACCGCAAGCGCCGCGCGGATTGTGCCGGCATGGGCGACGATGACGACATCGTCCGCCGGCAGCGCCGCGATCCCTCTTCTCACCCGCGCGATCTGTTCCACGAAACTTTCGCCGCCCGGCGGCCCGTTGCTGGCAGCGGCGCGCCAGAACGCGTCGTAAACCGCTTCAGAGTCACGCCGGATCTCCTCATGCGTCCGCCCGATCCAATCGCCGAAATCCTGCTCATTGAACGCAGGCTCGGAACTGACGCGGAGTCCGAGCGCCGCCGCAGTCTCTTGGGCGCGCCGCGCCGGGCTCGAGATCGCCAGATGTTTGTCCGGAAGCTGTCCGCGCAGGCGCAGCAAGGCTGCCGCGTCGCCGACATCGGCGGGCGCATCGATGCCGGGGATGATGCCGCGCGGCCCGGCAACGGGTGCATGGCGGATCAGCCAGAGCCGCAACTGCTGCTGCATTTTTGGACCTACGGCATGATGAGATTAGGTTGAGGCAAAGGAGGTATGCTCCCTCTCCCATTGGGAGAGGGTTGGGGTGAGGGATGACGGTTTCTCGATATGCAGTGCCCCTCACCCGATTTGCTACGCAAATCGACCTCTCCCCGCTGGGGAGAGGTGCACCGAACCAGCCGACCGACTGATTCATTTAGGAACCATCTCACTCTAACCCAGGCGCGCGGCGAGCGTCAGGAGCACCGCGACCTCGCATACCTGTTCGACAGCGCCGAGAACATCGCCGGTCTGTCCACCGATCTGCCGCTGCGCGAGCGCGGCGAGCGACGTCGCCACAACTGCTGTGACGAACGCGGCGATCATAGCCGTTCCCGCCGGCAGGGTAACAAAAACGATGACCACGGCCAGCACGCACGCCGTCAATGCGATCCCAGACTCCGGTCGTCCGGCCGAGGCCGCGAGCCCATCGGGGCGGGCATAGCGCATCGCTGCCGCCAGCACGGCGAGCGGGGCGCGCGCCAGCGCGTGGGTCGCGATCATGGCAAGGAGGACCTCCGATCGCGGCAGCGCTGACAGCGCGCCGACCTTGGCGACGAACGAGGTCATGAGCGCCAGCGCGCCAAAGGTGCCGAGCCGGCTGTCGCGCATTAGTTCGAGTTTCGCGGCTTGGCCTCGTCCACCGCCAAACCCGTCCGCGAGATCGGCAAGCCCGTCTTCGTGGAGCGCACCGGTTATCATGGCACCCACCCCGAGCGCGAGCGGGGCGGCGGCGATGGCCGGCAATTCGATCCACAGCAGCAAGAGGTAGACGGCACCGATGGCCGCGCCGATCGCAGCACCGAGAGCCGGAAACGCGCGATAAGCGCGCGCGAGATTCGGCGGCGAGGCGCGATGGGGAACTGGCATACGCGTCAGAAACGCGGCCGCGGCCAGAAGATCGTCAAGCCAGTCGCTGATGACGGGACTCATGAAGGTCACTTTGGTTCAACATGCCGGGTGGACAATGCGTGGCCAAAAGCTGGCTTTGTCAATATCATTGTCTCCCCTTCTATTCAAAAAGCAGCCTATTCGCTTGCCTAACCGTCATTGCGAGCGAAGCGAAGCAATCCATCACGCCGCAAGAAAGAAAGAATGGATTGCTTCGTCGCTTTGCTCCTCGCAATGACGTCGGGGTAGACTTTCGCGATCCCGCAACGCGAATGCGCCCGAGTTGTGCAAAGCATTCCGCCCAAGAAATCAGAGGGCGCAAGGAAAGCCGGGTGCCCGTTGCACCCATAGCCTCGCGTGCGAATTTAAAAAAGCACACGAGCGTAGTCACCACAGGTTCGCCGGTTCATCCCGGCCTTCCCTGCGCAATGGTTTTAACGGTTTCCTTCGCGCTCTCCCTGGTGACCGGGCTTTCTTGCCACCATCGCCTGCGAGATCATCACCCGCAAACTTGACGCCAGCGTCGGGGCGTCAGGACCACACGACTTCGCCGTCCGCGGGATA
>DATGGY010000040.1:0-2992 GCA_035308285.1 Bradyrhizobium sp.
AAGCAACTCCCGGATCATTGAATGGATTGTCTGGCGTTGGCTGCGCTAACAAGAGTCGCAGCATTGAACTAAGCGGCACATCGTTCGGATTGGCGGCCATTTTTAAATTTTCCAGTGCCGTGCTATATCCCAATTTATGACACGCAAATCAGTGCCCAAGCCGAAACTCACCGACGCCGAACGGCATAAGCGGTTTGTAGAAATGGCGCGCCAACTAGGGTCTTCGAACGATCCCAAAGATTTTGAGACGGCTTTTAAGAAGGTGACTCACTCACCTTCTAAAGGGCCACCAAAAAAACGAGTGCCGGGAGCATCTGGCCCAAAATCCGAAGCAACATAGGCGCGGTGCGGAACACATTCTGTGATAATGTTTGTCATTCGGCATGCAATTTTGACCCCCTGAGCCGGGGGATCGGCGTCCAAAATTGACCCCCAACAGGTTGGCCTGATGCGCTGCTCGCTTTGATTCCAAGCGAGCGGTGGGGGAATGCTGACAGTGGAGACGATCGGCCGGATTCGGCGCGAGCATTTCATTAAAGGCAAAACGATCAGGGAGATTTCCCGGGATCTGAAGGTGTCCCGGAACACGGTCCGCAAGGTACTGCGGTCGGGGGAGACATCGTTCGAGTACGAGCGTGACGTTCAGCCTCGGCCGAAGCTGGGGCGGTGGACGGTTGAACTCGATGAACTGTTGGAAGGCAATACGACCAAGCCCTTCCGCGAGCAGTTGACGCTGATCCGCATCTTCGAGGAACTACGCGGGCGCGGCTACGACGGTGGCTACGATGCCGTGCGGCGCTACGCCAGGCGATGGGCCAAGGAGCGCGGACAATCGACGGCGGCGGCCTACGTCCCGCTGAGCTTCGCGCCGGGGGAAGCCTACCAGTTCGACTGGAGCCACGAGATCGTTCTGCTGAGCGGCGTGACGGTGATCGTGAAGGCCGCCCATGTCCGGCTTTGTCACAGCCGGATGCTGTTCGTGCGTGCCTATCCGCGCGAGACGCAGGAGATGGTGTTCGACGCCCACGACCGGGCCTTCGCCCTGTTCAAGGGGACCTGCGGACGCGGCATCTACGACAACATGAAGACGGCGGTGGAGACGATCTTCGTCGGCAAGGGTCGCCTCTACAATCGCCGCTTCCTGCAGATGTGCAGCCACTACCTCGTCGATCCGGTCGCCTGCACGCCGGCATCGGGCTGGGAGAAGGGTCAGGTCGAGAACCAGGTCGGGCTCGTCCGTCAGCGGTTCTTCACGCCGCGTCTGCGGTTCAAGAATCTTGACGAACTGAATGCCTGGCTGCTCGATAAATGCATTGCCTACGCCAAGGTGCATCCCCATCCGGAGCTGACCGAGCAGACGATCTGGGAGGTGTTCGAGGCAGAGCGGCCGAAGCTGGTTCCCTACGCCGGCCGGTTCGACGGATTCCACGCGGTGCCGGCGTCGGTCTCGAAGACCTGCCTGGTGCGCTTCGACAACAACAAGTACTCGGTAGCCGCCAGTGCTGTCGGTCGTCCCGTCGAAGTTCACGCCTATGCAGATCGCATCGTCATCCGCCAGGATGGGCGCATTGTCGCCGAGCATCCCCGTTCATTCGGCCGCGGCGACACGATCTACGACCCTTGGCACTACGTGCCGGTACTCGCCCGCAAACCCGGCGCCTTGCGCAACGGCGCACCCTTCAAGGATTGGGTGCTGCCAGCATCGATGGAGCGCGTGCGGCGCAAGCTCGCCGGTGCCGACGATGGCAACCGGCAGATGGTCGACATCCTCACTGCGGTGCTCACCGACGGGCTGCCGGCGGTCGAGGCCGCGTGCGCCGAAGCGATCGTCCACGGCGTCCACTCCGCCGATGTCGTCCTCAACATCCTTGCCCGTCAGCGTGATCCTGGCCCGCCAGTCACCATCCTCACGCCGGCCGCGCTGACATTGCGCCATGCGCCCATCGCCGACTGTGCCCGTTACGACAACCTCAGGAGAACCAACTGATGGAACGATCCCAACTCTTCGACCTCATGGGCGAGCTCAAGCTCTACGGCATGAAGGCTGCCTTCGACGAGATCATGGCCACGGCCGTCAAACGCCAGCACGAACCCCAGCGCATCATCGGTGATCTGCTCAGCGCCGAGATCAACGAGAAGCAAGCGCGCTCGATCAAATACCAGCTCACCATCGCCAAACTGCCGCTCGCCAAGGACCTCGACGACTTCCAGTTCGAGGGCACCCCGATCAATGAGACGCTGGTGAACGACCTCGCCGGCGGTGGCTTCATCGCCCAGCAGCGCAACGCCGTGCTGGTCGGCGGGACCGGCACCGGCAAGACCCATCTGGCCATTGCCATCGCCAGAAGCTGCATCCGCTCCGGCTCCCGTGGCCGGTTCTACAACGTGGTCGATCTCGTCAACCGCCTCGAGATTGAGACCCGGAACGGAAGGCAAGGTCGGATCGCTGATCAACTCACTCGAATGGACTTCATCATTCTCGACGAACTCGGCTATCTGCCGTTCGCTCAATCCGGAGGACAGCTTCTGTTCCACCTCGTCAGTCGCCTCTACGAGCGAACATCGATCATCGTCACCACCAATCTCGCATTCGGGGAATGGCCCAGCGTCTTCAGTGATCCCAAGATGACGACCGCGCTCCTCGATCGCCTGACCCACCACTGCGACATCATCGAGACCGGCAATGACAGCTGGCGCTTCAAAAGCCGGGCTGACGATCACACGCCAACCCGCGCTCGCGCCGCCTCCGCAACCCCGACCAGCTCCGACGGCGCGAGCGCTACCGCCAAAACACGTCGCTCAAGGGGGTCAAAATTGGACGCCGATCGGGGGTCAAATTTGAACGCCGATTGACAGCAATCCTCGCGACCCAGGTGAAGGAAAGCAACAAGTGCGCCGTCTGACCTTGCGTACGACTTCCATCGTTGCGTCGTTAAGTATGACGAGGCTTCGCGCGGACGGCGTAATGCAGTTTTACCCCCTACTCCGGGAT
>DATGGY010000041.1:0-8397 GCA_035308285.1 Bradyrhizobium sp.
CAACGCCTATCTGATGGGGCTCGAGGTTGCGGACTCCGAGGCGCTGCTGGACGAGTTGTGGCGCTACGTCGAGCGAGGCGAATTCAAATGGGAGCACGTCTGGCGGGCCAACGACCTCGTGCTGTGGGACAACCGCTGCACCATGCATCGGCGCGACCCGTTTGACGCAACGGCGCGGCGCATCATGCATCGCACGCAGATCAAGGGCCGCGCGGCGCCGGCGTGACGCGCCGGCGTTCGATCAGACCGCCGCGATCGTCTGCACTTCGACCAGAAAAGACTCCTTCACCAGCCGGTCGACGATGAGCAGCGTGTTCGGCGGATATTTTCCGTCCGGGAACATTTTCGGAAATTCGCGCAAGCGAAACGCCATGAATTTGGGGATGTCCTGCGAGTGGACGAGATAGGTCGTGAACTGAACGACATTGGCCCAGGAGCCATCAGCGGATTTCAGCGCCGCCTCGACGTTGCGGAAGACCTGGGTGGTCTGGGCGTCGAAATCGCCCTCGCCGATGACATTACCCGCGGCGTCGCCCGACAGCATGCCGGCAATGAACAGGAATTCGGATGCCTTCACCCGCGTCACATGGCTGTACTGCCCCATCGGGGCCCCCAGCTCTTCCGGATTGTAGATGTTGATATCGGCTGACATGGCTTCCCTTCTTTCGGCTTTGCCGCTGCTTTCCCGCGGGCCGCTTCCCGCCCCGCCGGCGCCCGAAGGATACCGTGCCGAAAGAGCCCTCGCGAATAGAACCTTAGGACGGGGTGCTATTGCTGCCCCGCGGCGCGCGCGTTAGGCTTTGTGCGAATTCACTTTCGGGAGGCAGGCGTGACCACATCGGACGACAGCAAGGTTTCTGAAGACCGCCGCGAGGCGCTGCGCTATGCGCTTGCGATCGGCAGCGGCGCCGCGCTCTCATCGGCCTTGGCGAGCCCGGCATCGGCGCAAGGCGCCGCCGATAACACGCTCGACCGTATCCGTGCCAACAAGGTGCTGCGCATCGCGGTGCTGCCGGGAGAGCTGCCCTATTTCAACAAGGACCTCGCCACCGGCACCTGGTCCGGCTTTTCGATCGATATGGCCAACGACATGGCCAAGCTTCTCGACGTCAAGCTCGAATACACCGAATCGACCTACGGCAATTCGATCCTCGATCTGCAATCGAACAAGATCGATCTCGGCTTTGCCCTCAACCCGACGCCGCAGCGCGCGCTGGTCGTGGATTTCACTGCTACCGTGTTTCCGCATCCGTTCGGCGCCATGGTGCGGAAGGGCCTGGACGCGAAAACCTGGGCAGACGTCAACAAGCCCGAGGTGAGGATTGCGGTCGACGTCGGCTCCGCCAACGAGGCGGTGGCCCGCCGCTTCGCGCCGAATGCGACCATCAAGTCGCTGAAGTCGCGCGACGAGGTCATGCTGGAAATGTCGGCGGGCCGCGTCGATTGCGTCGTCAATGCGCTGGTGCTCGGGCTGACCGCGATCGCCAAGAACCCGAATCTGGGCACCTACAAGATCCTGCAATCGCCCGCGGTCGCCATTCCTTCCAGCATGGCGGTGCGGCGCGAACCGGACAAGCACTGGCGCGATTTCCTCTCGGTGTGGGTCGACTACAATCGCGGCATCGGCCAGATGCGCGAATGGTTCGTCAAGGGGCTGGCGCTGAGTAACGTGAAGCCGGAGGACGTGCCGGTCGAACTCAATATCTGAGGCGGTTTATCCGATGAAGCGCAACCTTTCCGGCTTCAGAGATACATCTCATCGATGTCCACCGATGACTCGACACCCAGTTTGACGAAGTTATCCGCCAGCCACTCGTCCGCACGTTTTCGCCCCTGGTCGCGAAGATAGGTGAGAAATTTCCAATCGGCGTTGAACTTACTTGTCGAACTGAGCGAGCCCATGAATTCGTCGTCTGCGATGCTGTGGATCAGCATGCGGCGCAATTCTTCGCCGACGATGCGGCCCTGCGTGACGAGCCTGGTGACGAAGCTGACCGCCCGCATTTCGCGCATCAGGGTTGAATTGAAGCTGATCTCGTTGATGCGGTTCAAAATATCGTCCGCGCTACGTGGCACTTCCTTGCGGAACAGCGGATTGATGTGAACGATGACGACGTCGGTGCTCTTGCAGTTGTAGATCAGCGGGAAGATAGCCGGGTTTCCCATATAGCCGCCGTCCCAATAGGCCTCGCCGTCGATCTCAACCGCGTGAAACATCGTGGGAAGACACGCCGAAGCCATCACGGCGGATGCCGAAATCTCCTGCCCGGTGAAGATTTTCACCTTGCCGGTACGGACGTTGGTCGCTGAGAGAAAGAGCTTGACCGGACAGTCGGGGCGCTTCAGCACTTCAAAATCAATCGACTGCTCGACCACGTCGCGCAGCGGGTTAAAGCCAGCGGGGTTGAACTCATAAGGCGACAGGACGCGCGTCACGAAGCCAATGAGGGAGAAAACCGGCGACCAGGTCAGCCTGTGATCCCCCAGCATCCGGTCGATCAGATTTGGCTGCAACGGCCCGAACCTAGCCGCCTCGCTGACGCGCTTCCAATAGCCGGCGAGCGCTTTGCGTGCGCCTTCGCGGCCTCCAACCGCAAACCCATAGGCAAAGGCCGCGGCATTCATCGCGCCGGCGCTGGTCGCACTGATCCCCTCGAATGCAAGAGCATTCTCGTCCAGGAGCCGGTCGAGCACGCCCCAGGTAAAGGCACCATGCGCGCCGCCTCCCTGAAGTGCCAGGTTGATCGTCCTGACCGGGCTGGGGGATGCCGGTTCGAGACCGGTTTCTCCCGACCCCGCCGGCCTTTCTGCCGAGCCCCGCTCGAAGGTAACGTCCATAGCCGAGTCCCAACCCGATTCGCCTGTGAGAAAGCATTCAATGAAAGGAGGCGGATTATTGGTGGGTGCAGAAATGCGCGTCGATTACGGCAATCACATGCGCTTGCATAACACAAATGGGCGGCAACCGACACGGCCAAACGCCCTTGTTTTTTGCGATAGACGGCATTGCGGCCGCTCACGCCTTGTCGTAGGTCATGCCGCGCTCGAGCCTGCGCGCGGCAAGCGTCGCCGGGAACAGGATCGCAAAATAAATCAGCGCCACGATGGTATAGACTTCGAGCGGCCGATAGGTCTCGGCGTTGATGAGCGTGGCGTTGTAGACCAGATCGGGCACGGCGATCACGGAAACAAGCGAGGTGTTCTTCAACTGCGTCACCGACTGGTTGACGTAAGGCGCCATCATCGGCTTCATCGCCTGCGGCAGGATCACGAGCCGGAGCACGCGCAACGGCGCCAGCCCGAGCGCCCGCGCTGCGTCCCATTGTCCGCGATGCACGCTCTCGATGCTGCCGCGAACGATCTCGGCATAGAATGCCCCGCCATAGAGCGACAGCACGGTGACCGCGGCGACATGGGCCGGGATGTTCACGCCGATCACGACCGGAAACGCATAGTAGAACCAGATGATCTGAACCAATAACGGCGTGCAACGAAACGTTTCGACATAAGCGAGCAGGAGCCAGTCGATCACGGGCAGACGCCCCACGCGCAGGATGCCGACGACCAGACCAATCAATGTTCCGAGCAGGATGGTGCCGATCGTGTAGGCAATGGTCCAGCCGAGCCCGAGCCAGAACAGATGGCTGTATTTGGCGAGGATCGCGAAATCCCAGACGTAGTTCATGCCGAACCCCGTCGACTGCTCCGCATGTACGGTTTGCGACCCATCACAGGTAACGGCTCGGCGAAAAGGCGCTGACGTCGAAGGACGGCGCCGCGCCGGCAATCATCGCCGCGATTGCCGCGCCCGTCGCAGGCCCGGTGGTGAAGCCGATATGCTGGTTGCCAAAGGCGAGCCAAAGCCCAGGATGCCGCGGCGCGGGTCCGATCATCGGCAGGCTGTCCGGCAATGTCGGCCGCGAACCGCGCCAGGGCTCGCCAACGGCTTCGCCGAATTCGACCACGCCGCGCGCGACCGGCACCACCGCATCGAGCTGGGCGTAGGATGACGGTGCATCGCGCGCGGTCAACTCGACGCCGGTGGTGACGCGGATGCCCTGCTCCATCGGCGTCATCAGGAAACTGCCTTCGGCGTCATGGATCGGCCTTTGCAAGGCACGCGCCGGGTTCGGCTTGAACTCTTGATGGTAGCCGCGCTCGGAAGCGAGCGGAACGCGATAGCCGAGCGGCCGCAGCAAATCCGCCGACCACGGCCCGAGCGCGACCACGACATGGCGCGCCGCAATCGCGCCATCGGCAAGCGTCACGCGCCAGCCTTCGCCGTCGCACTCGATTCCCGTGATGTCCGACTGACGAAGCTCGCCGCCGGACCTAGCGAACATCCGCGCATAGGCCTTGACCACGGCGCCGGGAGAGTCGACCGAAGCCGTTTGCGTATGAAGGAGGCCCACTTTGTAGACCGGCACGATGTTCGGCTCGAGCGCCGAAATCGCCTGACGATCGAGCAGCCGGCTGTCGATGCCGTATTCGGCGAGAAACGCCTGCTCCTGTTTTGCAGCCTCGAGCGCGTCGCTGCGCCACACCTTCAGCCAGCCGGTCTCGCGCATGCGTTGCGCCGCATCGGCTTTCACGATCCATTCCCGGTGCAGCTTCAGCGATGCGCCGATCAAGCCGTGCAGCGCCGTCGCGCGCGGTTTGACTTGCGAGGCCGCCGCATTGGCGAGGAAGCGCGCGACCCAATCGAAGTTCCGAACCACCCAGGCCGGATCCCAGCGCAGCGCCGCGTGGCGGTTGGTGAGGTAAGTGGGCAACGCGCTCCAGAGCGAGGGCTTGTTGAGCGGCAAGACTGAGCCGCTGGAAAGCACGCCGGCATTGCCGTACGAAGTTTCGCTGCCCGGCTCGCGCCGGTCGACGAGAACGACCGAAAGGCCCCGCTGCCGCGCGGCAACGCCCGCGGACACGCCGACGATGCCCGCGCCCAGCACGACGACGTCGGTTTGCTTATTCTTGTTGTCCGGCATCAACCCCTACCCTCAAACACTCTGCATCAGCGTCAGGCCGCCATCGACCGGCAGCAGCGCGCCGGTGACATGGCCGGCTTCCGGCGACAACAAGAAGGCGACCGTTGCCGCCACCTCATCCGGCTCGGCCAATCGCGCCAGCGGATTGGCCTTGGCGACCGCCTGCCAGCTCTGCGCATCCAGCGCCCCCATCAGCCCGGCATCCTTGCGTGTATAGCCGGGCATGACAATGTTTGCGGTTGCGCCGGAGCTTGCAAGCTCGATCGCAAGACAGCGCACCAGCACTTCGAGCGCAGCCTTTGCCGCGGCGGAGCCCGGATAGGTCGCCTCGCGCGTGAAACGATGAGCGGCGAAACTCGAGATCGCAACAACGCGACCTTGCGCACTGCGCGTCAGATCCGGCAACGCGGCGCTCGCCAGTTCATGAAATGCGGTGGCCATCACGGCGAACGACCGTTCGAGCGAGGCGCGCGGCAATTGCGCGAAGGCGCGACGATCCGCAAACCCCGCGGCATGGACGATCGCATCGATATGGCCGAACGCCGCGCGCGTGGCCTGAACCAGGGAGGACGCCGTGCCGGCATTTGCGAGATCGCCGGTGGACGACGCAACCCTGGCGCCGGCCCGCTCACACTCCGCGACCACCGCTTTCAAGCGCGCAAGCCCTTCGGCGTCCACCCCCTGCCCATGAAGCATCAGGCAGGCATCCGGTGCGGCCAGGCGGCGCGCCACCGCGGCCCCGATCCCGGAGCCGCCTCCGGTGATGATAGAAACGCGCAATCGACCCTCGTTGTTGTGTGAACGGGCGACTATAGGTCCCGCAACGGCGAAATGCCAACCGTTCGGCGGCCGCGCCGACCATCGCGAGCCGAAACTGCGCGACGCGAGATGATACTGAATTCACGGCGCGCTCAACGCGGCAAGGGTCAACCCGGCGATGCTATTGCCCGTCATTGCGCGAGCGCCAATATCCCGCCCGCAAAGGAACGCCACAATGGCGTGGCGCTGACGGGCAGAGCCAGCAGTTTGATCGCAACGAGCACCGCACCGCCAACAACGTAAACCCGGTGGGGGCGTCCTCGCGTACGCCAATCGAAAATCATGGCGACAACAAGAAGCAGATAAGCGACCAGAGCCGGAGGGATAGTTACCACGACCGGCGGCGGACCTGGCGGCCCGGGCGGTGCAAGAAAGGTGAGAAACCAGCGAGCTACCGCCGCATCCAAAATCGAAATCCCGGCAAGGAGCATCAATCGCTTATGGGTCTCGGGCCGTCGCACGGCGCTGACCGCCAATGTGAACACAACGGCAAAGAACACAATGCCGGCGAACGGAACGATCGCAAACGCGATCCCCTCCTCCTTGAGGCCCAACGCCGCCGATGCCTTCATGACATTGATGGTCGCAAGCGTAGCGAAGATGGTCATCGCAGTAGCGAAGGAAATTCCGACCAGCCCGACAGCCCGATGCCTTGCAATCCTTCCCGAAGCGGCAAGCCAGGTCTGAAAGCAAAAATACAAAGTCCATGAAAAGAAGATCAGGCCGTGGATATGGACGACCGGATTCGCCTTGAATGCCCTTCCAGCCATCGGCAGCCAGTACGTTGGTGCGAAGCCCACAAAGGCGACGGCTGCACAGGACAACGCCATATAGAAATAGAAATACTTCGCGCTTGGCCTCACCGCCGATCGCGGATGAGCTTCCACCATCGTCGACATAATTGCCCCCTCGGTCCGACGCTCGATGTACACACTGTAGCCGCTCGACCGTTCACAGAGAACGGGCCACGACGCGCCAGCTCATGGCAATGTTCGACCGGGACACCCCGGATATGGCGGAGATTTACACACGCGCCGCGGAGAAGAAGCGGCTCGCGGGCGAGGTCATGTTCTTGATCTCGCTGGACCGCAGTGAGAACGAAAATTGTCGCACCCCATCCCGGATTGGACAAAACGAATGTCGCACCGCTTGAAATCATTGGATAAAAAGGAGGGGATGGTGGGCGCACCAGGGCTCGAACCTGGGACCCGATGATTAAGAGTCCAAAATGAACCCTGCGCGGCGATTTCCAAATGCGCGCTACGCTACGGTGAAAGTAATGAAGTCCTTTGTTTATCGGCATTTCTCGCATAGCCTCGCACTCCATCGAACGTAAACCTTCGAACGTCTCGGTTCGCTAAAACCGTTTGTAAGCCGTTTTAGTTTGCTTGGAAACCGCTCATGGCCGACATCCGAATTCTTCTGACTGACAAGACGATCGCTCAGTTACCCAATCCAAACGATGGTTGGTACTTGGCTCGCGACACGGAATTGAAGGGCTTCTTTGTCGTAGTAGGTAAACGGAAAAGGACCTTCACGGTGCAGGGCGATCTCAGACAGGGAGGAAAGCGCGCATCATCTATCCGGGTTTCGATTGGTGACACGCGCGAAATGTCGACACGAGCTGCACGCGCAATCGCGAAAGGACATTTGGCTCAGATTAGCAAAGGACAGCACCCAAAGGCGGACCAGCGCGGTGTCCAGGTCGGTGCGGTCGAAGCCGCAGCAGGTAAGCCGGACGCTCAAGCGGACGTGACGCTCAGGCGGGCTTGGCAACGATATTTGGAGGCTCATCTTGTTCGAAAAGGTCGCAGCGAAACGACAATTGATGGTTATCGCGGCCACGTCGAACGAATCTTTGTGGATTGGCTAGACGTACCCCTCCGCGAGCTCGCAACGGACCCAGCCCGCGTGGCAAGGAAGCACGACGATGTCACAAGGGAGAACGGGCCATACATGGCAAACGGCAGCATGCGTACGTTGCGAGCTATCTACAATCACGCTCGCAAAACCAATAGGTCGCTGCCACCCGACAATCCTGCAGATGCGATCGATTGGAATGAGGAGAAACGCCGCGACACCGGGATGGGCATCGGCGACTTGAAAGGATGGTTCTTGGAGTTGGCCGGCCTCGACAACCCGGTCCGCCGTGAATTCCATCTGTTCACGTTACTGTCGGGATCGCGACCCGCCGCCGTGCAGGAAATACGACCCGATCGCATCGATTTTCGGCGACGCACGCTGCACATCGCTAAGCCGAAGGGTGGCAAGAAGCGAGCTTTCGATATTCCGCTGTCGCGGCAGATGGTTCTTTGTCTCATTCGAGCAATTCGCTTCGGCAGGGAGATGTATCCGTCCCAAGCGCGAGAATGGGTATTCCCAGCTGACAGTGCATCAGGGCACCTAACGGAAACCAAGGAAGACCGGGATGAATTGTCGAAATGGGGCAATGATCGTATCCGTCCGGTGAAGGCCGCCTTGCCGAGTGAGGCGTGTTGTTGAGAACTGTCCTTATGGACAGTGATAGGCGCAGTGCCCGGGTTGAACGGCTCGAAGTAGTGGACACAGGCCGGCGGCGGCGCTGGTCTGAGGATGA
>DATGGY010000042.1:0-7419 GCA_035308285.1 Bradyrhizobium sp.
GACCTATCTTGCAGATCGTCTCCCCGTGATCGCATCGGATCTTCGCAGCGGTGTGGAACAACTCGGCGACATGATCGCCGAGGCCTCCATGATCGTGCCCTTCACTGGCGCCGGCATTTCCACCGAATGCGGCATTCCCGACTTTCGTTCTCCAGGCGGATTGTGGACCCGCAACCGTCCGATCCCGTTCGATGAATTCGTCGCGAGCGCCGATGCGCGGGACGAGTCCTGGCGCCGCCGCTTTGCGATGGAACCGACCTTCGCCACGGCGCGGCCGGGACGCGGTCACCGCGCGCTCGCCTCGCTGTACCGGGCCGGCAAAATTCCCGCGATCGTCACCCAGAACATCGACAATCTGCATCAGGCCTCGGGCTTTTCGGCGGAGCACGTCATCGAATTGCATGGCAACACCACCTATGCCCGCTGCATTGGTTGCGGACAGGCTTACGACCTTCCCTGGGTCAGGCAGTGCTTCGATGCGACCGGCGGCGCGCCCGACTGCGCCGTCTGCGCCGAGCCGATCAAGACCGCCACCATCTCGTTCGGGCAGGCGATGCCGGAAGACGCCATGCGACGTGCCGCCGAACTCGCCCGGCAGTGCGACCTTTTCCTTGCGATCGGCTCGTCGCTGGTGGTCTGGCCGGCCGCTGGCTTCCCTTTGATGGCCAAAAACAGCGGGGCGAGGCTGGTAATCATCAATAATGAGGCCACCGAACAGGACGATATCGCCGATTTGGTGATCCGGCACGACATCGGGGAGACGCTGGGGCCGTTCGTCGGCAATTGACGTCCGGATGATTCGCGGCCGCGCAAGCCTGTTCATAGCTTTCGGCGGATTCGTTTTTTAGCTATGCGCGGCAAGCGGGAGTGTTATCTTTTGATTCGAGAGATTCGCGTGGTGTCGTCATGAATTTTCATGGATAGGCGCGCGGAGGCGCCGCAGACGGCGGAACGCTGATCATGTGTGGGGTCCGGGGTCATGGGGTCGGACGGATTTGAGTCCAAGAAGCTCGGGGGGCCGCCAACCGGCGGGACGGGGCCAAGCCGGCTTGGGCCGACCGGACTATCAGCCGGCGGCGACCGCGATCCCGCGCTCGATGCCCTGCAAGGCTTGGGCGATGCTGCCGCCAACCTCGTCGAGATCAGCGGCGTCATCAAATGGTTCGATGCATCAAAGGGCTACGGCTTTATCGTTCCCGATAATGGCTGGCCGGATGTGCTGTTGCATGTGACGGTGTTGCGCCGCGACGGCTACCAGACCGCCTATGAGGGCGCGCGGCTCGTTTGCGAATGCGTGCAGCGGGCAAAGGGATACCAGGCGTTCCGGATCATCTCGATGGACGAGTCGACGGCGATCCATCCCGCCCAAATGCTGCCGCCGCGGACTCACGTCAGCGTCACCCCGACCAGCGGTCTGGAACGGGCGCAGGTAAAGTGGTTCAACCGGCTGCGCGGTTTCGGCTTCCTGACCTGCGGGGAGGGAACCCCGGACATATTTATCCACATGGAAACTTTGCGCCGGTATGGGATGACCGAGCTGCGCCCCGGCCAATACGTGCTGGTGCGGTTTGGGCCCGGTTCCAAGGGCATGATGGCGGCCGAGATTCAGCCCGAAACCGGTTCGCCGGGGCTTTCCTCGCATTAGAGGCTGTCCTCACATTAGAGACTTTCCTCGCATTGGAGACTTTCCGCGCGCTGGAAATTTCCCGCATCATGTTAAGTTCCCCGCAGTTTGCGATCTTGCAGAGGCACGACGGGGGCTGGCGATGCTGTGGGCTGGATTGAAGACGGCGCGGCTTGCGTTTCTTTCATTGATTGTGCTGTCAATCTGTGCCGCCGGCGCAGCCCGTGCCGAAAAACGCGTCGCGCTGGTGATCGGAAACGCCGCCTATCAGAATGTCACCCCACTGGATAACCCCAGGAACGATGCGCGGCTGATGGCCGGTACGTTGTCGGGGCTCGGCTTTACCCTGATCGGGAACGGACCCCAGATCGACCTCGACAAACCGGCCTTCGACCGCGCGCTGCAAAGTTTCGGAAACGCTGTTCAGGGCGCGGATGTGGCTTTGTTCTACTATGCCGGCCACGGCGTGCAGGTCGCCGGGCGAAATTTCCTGGTGCCGATCACGGCCAATCCGACCAAGGAATCCGACGTCTATCTGCAGATGGTCGATGCGGCGGTGGTGCTGAGCCAGATGGACGGCGCCGGCACCAAGCTCAACATTGTCGTGCTCGACGCCTGTCGCAACAATCCGTTTCGGGGCAGGGGACTGCGCGCGACCGGGGGTGGGCTCGCCGAGCTTCAGGCCCCCGAGGGCACGCTGATTTCCTATGCCACCCAGCCCGGCAACGTGGCGCAGGACGGCGACAGCGGCAACAGCCCCTACTCGAGGGCGCTGGCGGCGACGATCCGTAAACCCGGGCTCGGACTGTTCGAGGCCTTCAACGAGGTCGGGCTTGTGGTGAAACAGACCACCGGCGGATCGCAGCAGCCCTGGGTGTCCTCCTCGCCGATTGCGGGCAAGTTCTTTTTTTCGAACCCCCCGCCCGGCGGCGCCGCGAGCGAGCCCGCGAGGCCGCCGGCGTCGGCGGAAGACAAGGCGAGCGGCGACTTCGATCTAGCCAGCAAGATCGACAAGCTCGAGATCTGGGAAGCGTTCCTGCAGAACTATCCGAACGGCCTTCACGCCAGCGTGGCCAAGATGCGGATCGAAGAGCTGAAGAAGATGCAGCTCGCGATGGCTCAGCCGACACAGCCGGTCCCCGCGCCGCCGGCTCCGTCATTGACCGGCAGCCTGACGGGCGTCTGGAACGGCATTTTTTATTACCCGAACGGGAACCAACCCGTCGCTTTCACCTTCTCCTTCGGAGCGGACGGCTGCATCGGCCGCAGCGAAGAACCAAACACCTTCGGCAACAAGAGCGCGCCCAAGCTTTTTGCGAACCTGTCTTGCTCTGCGCCGACGCTGTCGCCGGGAAAGGTAATCACCATCAAGAAGACATATGACGGCACCGGCGGTGTTTCCCATTCGGTGATCTATACCGGGACGGTCTCGGCCGACATGCGCTCTATCTCCGGACAATGGGCAATCAACGCCACGCGCGGCAATTTCAAGATGTCGCGCTGAACGGATGACGCGCGAAGCGGCGCGCGATTGGCGAAGTCACGGCAGATAGAGATATTGCAGCAGCGTGCGCCCGACCGCCTCCAGACTTTCCGCGGCGCATTTGTCCTGGGTGTCGGCGGTCGTGTTGAACCAGGGCTCGTACTCGAAATCGATCACCAGGAAGCTCGGAATGCCGACTTCAGCCAGTGCGGTGTGGTCGTCGCTGATCGGGTAGGGCGTCACTTTGGTCAGAAATGCCGTCGGTGCGATGCTTATCCCCGCGTTCCAGAACTTCCGCACTTCCGCAATGGCGCTGTCCATCGAGGAGGGCTCGGGCTTGAGCTTGATGTTCCTGGCGCAGACCATGTCGAAGACCACGGCCTTTTCCGGCCTGGCGGTTGGATAATAGTCCTTCAGATGCGCGACAAAGTAAGGCGAGCCGAGCGCCCTCCATTCGGGATCGCCGGCGCCGAGCGACAGCGGTCCTTCCTCGCCGTCGAAGAAAATCATGTCGATCCCGACAGGCGGCTTGGGCACAAGCGAGAGCACGCGCACCGTTTCCAGAAGGACCGCCACGCCCGAGGCGGAGTTGTTGGCCCCCGGCATCGGCGCTTCCGGGTTTTTCGGGTCGCGATAAGCCTTGACGATGCTGTCATAGTGGGTGGCGACGATGACGCGCCGCGGATTTTGCGGCTCCAGCCTCGCAATCACGTTGGTCAGCGCATGCGACTTGCCGTCCTTGCCCTTGTAGACCCAGCTTTGCGTCGAGACCGCATCGACACCGGTCTTTGCGAGCTCGGCTTTGATAAGGTCGATCGTCTGCTGGTGTCCCGGCGTATCCAGCGATCGCGGCACAAAGCGCAGTTGCTCTGCGATAGTGGCCATGGCGCGCTGGCCGTCCCAAAGATCGATGCGAACCTCCGCGCGCGCGGCGACAGATGAGAGGACAAGTTCGATCACAATCGCTACGGCGAAATACAAACGGGCGTGGTTCACTCTTGCCTCGTCGAGTGCCTATTGGCTTTGAGTGGTTGTCTTGCCGCCCGGCAAGAGGAGAATGCCGGCGCAGCAGGCGAGCGTGAAGGCAAAATAGTAGGTGATTGAGCGCGAGCCGATGGTCGGGATCAACGTGAAGGTCGTAACGAGCGTGCCGATCACGTTTCCGACCGTCGAGACGCCGTAAACCAGTCCGGCGACGTGACCGGCCTCCTCCGCCGAGCGGGTCAGCGTCGCAACCGCAATAGGCGAGAATGTGCCAAGCAGCGACAGCGGTATCAATAGAAGCGCGGTCGAGGCCAAAAGCGTAGCCCACGGGCCGTCGCCCAGCCTGGCGAGAATCTCGGACATCACCGGATCGGCCGATCCGGGGACGAACGCCAAATAGGTTGCCGCGATCATGACCGAGACTGCAATCGTCCTTTGCGGATGAAAGCGGGATGCGATCGCGCTGCCGGCAAAATAGCCGATCGCAAGCGCACTCAGCACCGTCGATATCAGGCTGGCCCAAGTTCCGATTCCGCCTCCGAAATATGGAAAGAGATAGCGGCTGCCCAGCATCTCGAAGCCCATCAGCACGCCGCCGATGACGAAGGAGCAGAAATAGATGTAGAATGACAAAGCGCGGGGGACGGTGGTCAAGGCAGTTTCCTGTTGTGCCGCTCGACGTTCTTGAGCGTCTCGACCGGCGCGAAATCGTCGGTCAGTACTTTGGCGTTTGCGTCGATGACCTTGCCGCCCTCGATCTGGATATGTCGCCGTTCGGCCAGCATGTCCTGCAGCCTGTAGCGCAGGCCGTAGGCTTTGTCGCGGTCGCGCGCCATCGCGGCGAGATCCTCGATGCTACGGGCCGGACTGGGATAGGCGATGGTGACGATATTGCCGTCGGCGCGGTAAAAGTCGAGTTCGGGGAAAACCGCATTGATCGTCTTTACCGCGGAATCGAACAGCATCGTTGACGGCTCGACGTTCTGGGCGACGACGCCGCCGTCGGCGAGGTGATCCTTGACGATCTGGTAAAACTCCCTGGTCAACAGATGAAACGGTACGAACGGGCCGCGATAGGCATCGATGAGAATAATGTCGTAACGTTCCTTCTGTTCGTTCAGGAAAATCCGGCCGTCGCGGTTTGCGACCTGAAAATTCGGTTCGTCGCGGATTCCAAAGTACTTCCTGGCAAATTCGACGACCGTCGGATCGAGCTCGACCGACGTGATAGAGACGTTTGGCAAGAAGCGGTGCAGGTACCACGCCGTACGGCCGCCGCCGAAGCCGATCTCGAGGATTGAGCGCACGTCCTTCGCATACATCAAGCTTGCAGTCATGTAGCGGGTATATTCGACCGGCAGATCCCTGTCGTCGTTCGTATTGTAGATGCTTTCGGTGTAGATTCGCCGGTTGTGCCCGAAAGTCATGCTTCGGAAAGGCGGCTGCTCGTACACATAAATGTTATTGTAAAGTGACTCCTTGGACTCCAAAAGATTACGAGTGTCCTGCGCGTGAGAAGCGCCGCCAAAGGCAAGACTCGCAAGCATGCCAAAAGCAACTGAACGGGCGATCATCGATTTTCTGTTTCCGTTGGGTTGAAAATTGCCAGAAAAGGCTGCTGCTTTTCCGCGTTCGGAGCACGAAATTCGAGGCGCGCCGTGCCGTCTTCCCGATGTGACGCCGCGTTGCCGGCAGCGCCTGTCCTTGCGACGCCCGCCCTTATAGATTATTGTAAGATGCGCGGATAGAGAAAACATCGGCGACGGGAACGGGCCATCGGCGTGACGAAGCGATACATGCTCTGGCTTGCCGCTGTTACGGTCGGGGCTACTGGTTCGGTCGCTGTTGCCTCTGAAGTTCCCGCCTCACTTGGCCCTCTGCTGGAGCAGAAGGATAGCATCGTCTCCGACCTTGCGCGCCAGGTAGCCTATTGCAGTCAGCGACGGGACACGCAGCATCCGGCATTCAAGGGTTGCGTCGACTGGCATTCCTCGGTTCATGGCGTGTGGGCGCTGGTCGCTTATGAGCGGGCGACCGGGAACCGTCAATA
The DNA here is from genome assembly GCA_035308285.1 of Bradyrhizobium sp. Lineage (GTDB taxonomy): Bacteria > Pseudomonadota > Alphaproteobacteria > Rhizobiales > Xanthobacteraceae > Bradyrhizobium. The sequence goes on from DATGGY010000042.1 coordinate 6,142, forward strand.
TGCCGCGATAGTGTCGTCGATCCTGGTCCCGAGCGCGCTGGCGTTGGAGCGCGATCACCTGAAGCAGTCGCCGCAATTTGAGATGCCCTACGGTCGCGCCTGGTTCCTGAGACTGGCGATCGATCATCACAAACTGACCGGCGCCGACGACTTGCTGCCGTTTGCCGACGAGGTCGCGCTGAGCATGCGCGATTACTATCGCTCGCGCACGATCGACCGTTTTTCCGAAGCTTATCGAAGCGATTCATGGGCGCTGATAAACCTTTTGGACTACGCGCGGCATCGGCATCTGGCCGACCTCGAGGCCGAGGTGACGGGTCGGATCAAGACCAGCTTTGTCGATGCCAACCCGAAATGTTCGTTCGACCGAGAGCGCGGCGAGTTCATGGCGGTCTGTTCCAACTGGGCCGCGCTGGTCGCGCGCGTGCTCGACAAGCAGCCTTATTCGGAATGGCTCGACAAGTTCATTGCGACGAACGGACTTCCTGTGCCGATCGATCGGCCTGAGGGCGATCATGAGTACGGGCTGAATTTCAGCCGCGCCTGGGGTCTGTGGGACATGTACGACAAGACCGGGCGCGCCGATGTGATCAAGGCGTATGCCGCACATTTGGAGCGTGGACTGACGCCGGCCACGAACTGGCGAGGCAGTTATATGGCGGTTGGGCATTGGGTCGCGCAGTTCGGCATGTTTGCCGCGCAGCCTCTTTTTGGGCCTGAGAAGGGCAGGTAGCCGGACCGACGGTCGGACACCTCCGTCGGCAACCGGTCCAGGTCGCTTGAAAATGCTTCGGTCTTGCTGCCCAGACCCTAAGCGTGTATCTGGTCCGAGCTGATCGGGGTATAGCGCAGCCTGGTAGCGCGGCAGTTTTGGGTACTGCAGGTCGTTGGTTCGAATCCAGCTGCCCCGACCAAAAACCTTGGTTGCCATTCAATTGGTTATTGGAGAGGTACCGCTCAGGCGCGCGGATATCCTACCGATCGGCCAAAGGTGACAAACTGCTGTTCGGGCAATTTCAGTGCCTTGCCGAGCTTTGCAGTGTCGACCGCGCCCCAAAATACCGTAGCAAGTCCTTCGGAGGCGCAGAACAGATAGACGTTCTGGCCGATAAAGCCGGCGTCAACCGATGCATAGAGGTATCCGTCCGGTGAAGGCCGCCTTGCCGAGTGAGGCGTGTTGTTGAGAACTGTCCTTATGGACAGTGATAGGCGCAGTGCCCGGGTTGAACGGCTCGAAGTAGTGGACACAGGCCGGCGGCGGCGCTGGTCTGAGGATGA
>DATGGY010000043.1:0-4984 GCA_035308285.1 Bradyrhizobium sp.
CCTCCTCTGACGGTCACCGCAAGATGAGCGCGACTGTCAGCGCAATCAACTTACAGTTCGGCAACGGAGCCCTCTGTTACCAAGATTTAATCCGCCGTCTTCATTCATCTTCATTCATATTGCATCCGGATATTTCAGATCATGCCGAGCAAGCGCGGCAGCCACAGCGAAATTTCCGGCACATAGGTGATGAGCCCGAGGAAAATCAGCATCGCGCCCAGCCAAGGCAGCACCGCGACCGTGATCTCGCTGATGCCCATCTTCGCAATCCCGCTCGCAATGTAGAGATTGAGCCCGACCGGCGGGTGGCAGAGCCCGACCTCGGTATTGACGATCATCAGCACGCCAAGATGTACCGGATGGATGCCGATCTTGGTCGCGAGCGGAAACAGGATCGGCGCCATGATCAACAGGATCGACGACGGGTCCATGACGTTGCCGGCCGCGAGCAGAATGATGTTGACCACGAGCAGGAAGGTCCAGATGCCGAAATTCTTGTCGATGATCCAGGCCGCCATTTCCTGCGGGATCTGCTCATGGGTCATCAGGAACGAGAACAACACCGCGTTGGTGATGATGTAGAGCAGCATCGAGCTCATGCTCGCGGCCTGCAACAGCACACGGCCGACCTGGGTGAGCTTCAATTCCTTGTAGACGAACACCGTGATGAAGAAGGCGTAGGTTGCCGCCACGGCGGCTGCTTCCGTCGGCGTGAAGATGCCGCCATAGATGCCGCCGAGCACGATTACGATCAACAACAGTCCCCAGACGCTTTCGCGGAACGCGGTCCATTGCTGCCCAAGCGTCGCCCGCGGCATTTTCGGAAATTTGTTGCGGTAGGCGATGAACCAGGTCACCGCGGCCAGCATCAGTGCGAGCATGATTCCCGGCACGATGCCGGCCATGAACAGCGCGCCGATCGAAGTATTGGTGGAGACCCCGTACAGCACGAGGATGATCGAGGGCGGCACCAGAATGCCGAGCGCGCCCGAGGTCGAGATCACGCCGACGCCGAAGCGCCGCGGATAGCCATACTCGACCATCGCCGGCATCATGATCGAGCCGATTGCAACCACGGTCGCTACGCTCGAGCCGGAAATCGCGGCAAACATCGCGCAGGCCGCAACGCCAGCGAGGCCGAGCCCGCCCGGCAGATGACCTACCAGCGAAGTGGTAAACGCGATCATGCGGCGGGCGACGCCGCCACGGGTCAGGAAGGTGCCGGCGAGGATAAAGAACGGGATCGCCATGATGCCGAAATTGTCGAGGCCGGAAAACAGTTTTAAGCCCACGCTCTCGATCGGCACCTCCGTCATCGTGAACAGGAAGGTAAGCACGGTGAGGCCGAGCGAAATCGAGATCGGCATTCCCGTCAGCATCAAGGCAAACAGCAGTCCGAAGATCAGAGCTGCGCTCATCACGCCTCTCCCATCGCGACAGGGGCAGCAGGCGAGACCTCGATGCCGTCGACATTGGTCGCGTCGTGATGCGGCAGTTCGCCGGTCCAGAAATAGCTCCACGACACCTGCAGGAAGCGGAAGCACATCAGATAGGAGCCGAGCGGAATGCAGGCGTAAACGATCCAACTCGGCAATTCGAGATCGGGCGAGACCTGGTCGGTGCTCATCAGTTCGATCACGAACTTCGCGCCCATCGTGCCGACGATCGCGGTGAACAGCGCCCCGCCGAAGAGGCCGAACAGCACCACGCCCTTCTGCCATTTCGGGTTAAGCCGCTTGACCAGCACGTCGACGCCGACATGGATGCCGGCGCGCACGCCATAGGCCGCGCCGAACTTCGCCATCCAGATGAACATGTAGATGCACAGCTCCTGCGCCCAGGAAATGTGGATGGCGATCAGGTAGGGATACAGAAACGGCACGCCGGTGCCGAAGCGATGCACGACGGTGATGAAAATCAGGATCGTCGCCGCCCCCATCAGCGAGCTGATCAGAATTTCCTCGAGCCGGTCAAGGATACGAAGCAGCACCAATGTCCCCCTAAAGCATGATGAGATCAGGTTTAGTAGCAGCGGCAGACGAGGTATGCCCCCTCTCCCGTTGGGAGAGGGCTGGGGTGAGGGATGACGGTTTCTCGATAGGGCAGTGCCCCCTCACCCGATTTGCACTGGACGATGCTTCGCATCGCCAGGAGCAAATCGACCTCTCCCCGCCGGGGAGAGGTGAAGCGAACCCGCTGACGGACCGGCTCAATCAAAAGTCATCCTGCTTTAGAACATCCTGTAGCGGTAGTCATTAAGCAGGCCATAAGCGCGAAGCGCGCCTTGGCCCGGGCATGACGGGTAGGAGAGTGATTGTTCGCCGCCACAGAAAAAGCAACCGGCATTCTTCGTTAATGGCTGGCCCCGCCGGTTTCCCTGATGAACTCGTCGATCAGCGGCTGGCCGACGCGTGTTGCGACTTCCTTGTAGACCGGCTCCATCGCCTTGCGCATCGCCGCATCCTGCTCGCCCGTCAGCGTGATGATCTCGGTCTTGCCGGCCTTCTTGATCTCGTCAAGCGCCTCGTCGTTCTCCTTGGCCGACTGTCCGTTGCCGTAGGCGGTCGCCTCTTTCATGGCCTTGTCGAGCTGGCCGCGGATGTCGCCCGGCAGACCGTCCCAGAACTTCCTGTTCACGACCACGACGTAGCCAATGTAACCGTGATTGGTAATGGTCAGGTACTTCTGCACCTCGTGCATCTTCTGGGTATACATGTTGGAGGCGGTGTTCTCCTGGCCGTCGACCACGCCGGTCTGCAGCGCCTGATACACTTCGGAAAACGCCATCACCTGCGGGATCGCGCCGAGCGCGCGGAACTGCGCCTCGAGCACCTTCGACGACTGGATGCGGAATTTCAGGCCCTTGTAGTCCGCAGGCGCGATCAGCTTCTTGTTGGCCGACATCACCTTGAAGCCGTTATCCCAATAGGCAAGACCTGTCATGCCCTTCGGCTCGAGCAGCTTGAGCAGTTTGGCGCCGAGCGGCCCGTCGGTTACTTTTCTTAAAGTAGCGAGATCCGGAAGGATGTAGGGCAGATCGAACACCTCGAATTCGCGCACGCCGATCGGACCGAATTTGGAGTTCGACGGCGCCAGCATCTGCACCGCACCGAGTTGCAGCGCCTCCAATTCTTCCTTGTCCTTGTAAAGCGTCGAATTCGGATAGACTTCGACCTTGACCTTGCCGCCGGTGTATTTCTCGGCCAGTTCCTTGAACTTTTCCGCCGCCTTCCCCTTCGGCGTGTCGGAGGCGACGACGTGGCTGAATTTGATGACGATCGGCGCCTGCGCCGCCGCCGGCGTAGCTAGCGCCAATGCCGCGACCGATGCGGCAGCCAATACCAGTTTACGCATGTGTCCTCCCGCGAGCCCTGCGAAAACGCGCGTGCGGCGCATCTCCCAAATCTTTTCTAACGCTGGGCCGCACCAATACAGAGAAGCCGGCCCAAAGGCCATTGCCCGTTAGCAGGGGTGGCCGAAAAGCGATGGTGCAGCGCAAAAAATGCATGCGAGCACGTCGCAAACACGACTGCGCCTTCTCGCCGCGCGGTGCTGGGCGAGTTCGGTTAACGGTACCCTCGAAAAGCAAGAGGGCGCAGGGAAAGCCAGGGTGTCCAATGCACCCATAGCCTCGCGTGCAAAAGTGAAAAGCACACGAGTAAGTCCACCACAGGTTCACCGGAGCAACCGGCCTTCCCTGCGCGGATGGTTTTAACGGTTTCCTTCGTGGTCTTCCCGGAGACCGGGCTTTCTTGCCTCCGTCGCTTGTGGAAGTCATCACAAGCTTGATACCAGCGTCGGGGTATCAGAACGCCACGACTTCGCCGTCCGCGGAAAAGCGCATTCGTCTCGTGCGCACCCGCGTCCACCGCATCCCGCACCCAACGTTCGTGACGACCGCGAAGCGCCCCTCTTGAGGAGCGCGGGACGGCGGTAGTTATGGATTTGATTTGGGCTGATGCGCAACTCCGTCGGGTTGCGGCAGATTGACACGACGGGCAAATCAGTTGGGGAAGAGCGAGTTGAGAACAATGGGAATGTCAAGTGGTGTAGACCGTCAGTGTGTGTCGCGACATATCCACGTCGTCGTCCCTGCGGAAAGCAGGGACCCATATTGCCTCTCGTGTCCCGGACGCGATGCAGCGTGCTCCCGGCTATGCCAACGGGTCGCGCGAATGCGCGCCCGACGACAGGCTCCGCATCGTCCGGTGCGCTGCTTCGCAGAGCCGGGACCCACGCCAAGGCGATGAACCGATGCGAGCATCATGGACCCCGGATCAGCAGCGCACCACGCCGCTTTCGCGGGCCGCGTTGCGCAGCATCCGGGGAACGTGAGTAACTGCGTTCGGTGCTGCCAGGCACCGTCATCGCGAGGAGTGAAACGACGAAGCGATCCAGAAGCTTTCCGCGGCCCGACTGGATTGCTTCGCAAGCGCTCGCAATGACGGCTAGCTCGCCACAACCGCCGGCACGTCGCGCTGGCGCTTCATGACGATCTTGTTGAGCGCGCCGAGATAGGCCTTTGCGGACGCCACCAGCGTATCGGGATCGGCGGCGCGCGCCGTCATCGAGCGGCCCTCATGGGCGAGCCGCACCGACACTACGGCCTGCGCGTCGGTGCCTTCGGTGACCGCGTGAACCTGATAGAGTTCGAGCTTGGCTTCATGCGGCACCAGTGCCTTGATGCAGTTGAACACCGCATCGACCGGGCCATTTCCTTCCGCTTCCTCGATCCGGATCTGGCCGTCGACATCGAGCTTCATGGTGGCGCGCTGCGGCCCGTGGGTGCCCGCGATCACCGTCAGCGAGGTCAGCTTGATGCGATCATGAGAGGCCGCGATCTCCTCATCCAACAGCGCCTCGATGTCCTCGTCGTAGATGTCTTTTTTGCGGTCGGCGAGCGCCTTCATCCGCACGAAGGCGTCCTCGATCTGGTTGGCGCCCAGCTTGTAGCCCATCTCTTCGAGCTTGTGGACAAAGGCAT
>DATGGY010000044.1:0-8661 GCA_035308285.1 Bradyrhizobium sp.
AGCTGACGGCCTCATAAAGCGTCCAGCTCGTCGACTGCACGATGGCGCCTTCGACCTGATTGATCAGCCCGTCGGGATTGACGACCTGGCCGCTGTCGACGGCCGCCACCGCGCGCACCAGACGCGCACGTCCGGTCTCGCGATTGACATCCACCTCGCTTGCGATGGCGCAGTAGGCGGCGAGATTTTTGTAGCGCGCAAAGGCAAAGCCATAGCCGTGTCCCTCGGGCGCCTTTTGTCCCTTCTGCCAGCCGAATTCCTTCGCGGCCTTCTCGACGACTTCGCGCGCACGGGAATCGTCAAGGTGTTTCAGGCGGAATTCGACCGGATCGGCGCCGGCGAGTTCGGCAAGCTCGCTCATGAAGCTTTCGATCGAAAACACGTTGTGGTAGGCGCCGAGCGCGCGCATCGCCGAAATCCTGACCGGCATCGACGGGATGAAGTGATGCACGATATGCGCGTTCGGGAATTTGTAGATCGGGATCGCGTTGCGGTCGCCGCCGCCTTCCGGCAACGGAGTCGGCTTGGGGGCCGGCGGGGCAATCGGCTTCGCCATGTGCTGGGCCGCCAGCATCGCGCCGGCGCCGCGCGGCCGCATCGAATGGGTGTTGCTCCAGACCTCGAAATTCCACGCCGATATCGCGCCATTGCTATCCAGCGACGCTTTCAGTCTGGTCACCATTGCCGGCCCGAACGGCTCCCAGCCATGTTCCTGTTCGCGCATCCATTGCACGCGCACGGGAACGCCGGGAAGTTCACGCGCAATCAACGCAGCATCGGCGGCAGCATCGTCGGCGCCATTATGGCCGTAGCAGCCGGAGCCTTCGACGTGGATCAGATGAACGCTCGCCGGCGGCACATGCAGCATCTCGGCAATGCCCTGGCGGTCGGGATACACGCCCTGCGTGTGGGTCCACACCGTCATCGTATCGTCGATCGATTGCGCAATCGCGCAAGACGGGCCGATCGAGCCGTGCGACTGATACGGCCGCGTATAGGTGGCTTCGATGGTCTTTCGACCAACGGCCGACGGATCGCTGCGCTCAAGGATGACCGTATCCTGCGACGGCAGGCTGGTGAGAAAGCGCGGCAGGTCGTCCTGCTTCGGCAGGCCCGGCGTCTCGCGCCATTTTGCCGCCGTCGATAGCGCACGCATCGCCTTGATGGCCTGGAACTCCTTTTGCGCGACAACGGCCAGGAAATTGCCGTTGCGAACGACCTTGACGACGCCGGGCAGCCGTTCGACCGCGGACGTATCGCACTCCGTCAACTGCGCGCCGTAGCTGGGCGGCCGCACCACGCGGGCGTGCACCATGCCGGGGAGCCGCATGTCCTGCACGTAGGCGGCACCGCCGGTGACCTTGGCCGGAATGTCGAGGCGCGGCACGGATCGGCCCATCACCTTGTACGTCGCCGGATCCTTTAAGTTGGATTTTGGCTGCGCCTGCACGTGCAGCAGATCGCCGGCGACCAGATCGCCATAGCCGAGGCGCTGCCCGTCCGGCGCGATCACGGCGCCGTTCTCGGTTCGGAAGCTTTCGGCCGGCAGATTGAGCCGCCGCGCGGCTTCGGCAATCAAAAGCTCGCGCGCCTGGGCGGCCGCGTTCTGGATCGCGGTGCCGCTATCCTTCATCGAATTGCTGCCGGACGTGTAGCCTTCATTGGCGGTGCGCTGCGTATCGGCCGTGACCAGTTTCAGCGAGGCAAAGGGAACATCGAGCTCTTCCGCAGCGATTTGCTGGAACGCGGTCTTGAAACCCTGGCCGATCTCGGCCTTCCCGGTGAACACGGTGATGCCCCCGTCGGCATCGATGCGGATCCAGGAGTCGAGAAATGGCGTCTTTGCAAGGCTTCCTGGCGGTTTCGGCGCCGGCGCAGTTTGATCCTGCGCAAAGGCAGCCGGCAGCGAGAAGCTGACGACCAATGCACCGCCGCCGGCGAGCACGCGGCGGCGATCGATAACCACAGGGCCGTTCATCGGGCGCTCCCAATCGTGGTTTTTGATGAGGAGGAAGCCGTATCCATCAAACGGGAGGCGCGATGCACCGCGCGCAGGATTCGCATATGGGTGCCGCAGCGGCAAAGATGCGGTTCCAACTCGGCGCGAATCTGCTCATCGGTCGGCTTTGGATTTTTCTGCAGCAACGCCTGCGCCCGCATCATCATTCCGGCGATGCAGTAGCCGCATTGCGCCGCCTGCTCTTCCATAAACGCGCGCTGGATCGGCGAAGGCGCATCGACGGTGCCCAAGCCCTCGAGCGTCGTCACCTGCTTGCCCTCAAGCAAGAGTATCGGCGTCACGCAGGAAAATACCGCCTTGCCATCGACGATAACCGTACACGCCCCGCATTGACCGAGACCGCAGCCGAACTTGGCGGCGTTGAGATTGAGATCGTCACGCAGCACATAAAGCAGCGGCGTGTCCGGCGGCGCATCGATCTGGCGATCGTGACCATTGACCTTCAATGTCATCATGGCTTGTCTCGCTGCATTGGATCGGCGGGGGCGTTGTATCGACCCGACGACGTCTGGAGAAGCACGGTCTGCATGCGCCTTGCATCCTGGACGGTCTTTTCAACGCCGGACCATGCCGGCTGGTTGCTGAAGCGGGCGCGCAGATAATTCAACAGCGCTGAAATCTGCGCGTCGGTCATGCTAGCGGCAAAGCCCGGCATGATCGGGCTCGGCTCTCCCTCGACGGGCCGAACGCCGGAAAGAATAATGTTGACGGCGTTGCGCGGATCGGGAGCGCTGATGGCGGTACTAAGGCCGAGATTGACGCCGCCGTAAGGCAACTTCCTGTCGGACTCGTGACACGAGGCGCAGGCCGCGGCGTAAATCGATGCGCCGGAAGTGTTCGCCAGCGCGGGCTCGGCCGGGGGTGACTTGATGTGTTCGCGCACGGCGCTCGCCTGGCGGAGACGATCTTGCGTCGGCGGACCGAACACGCCTGTCATGTAGGTTGTGATCGCGTGCACGTCGCTTTCCGGCACCGACGACAGATTGCCGACAACCTCGGCCATCGGCCCGCGCGCAGCGCCGTGATCGCCATGCCAGCCCTGACGCAGATAACGAAACAATGCTTCGGTGTCCCACGGCACCGGCGAGGGCGACCGCGAATTGATCGCGTAGGCTTGCCAATCGTCGACATCGCCGCCGGAAAATGCCGCACTTGTCCGTTCCGCACCCAGCGCATTGCGCGGGGTATGGCACGCGCCGCAATGCGCCAACCCTTCGACCAGATAGGCGCCGCGGTTCCATTCCGCGCTTTGCGCGGCGTCCGCCTGGAACGTCCCGCGCCGAAGGAACAACAATTTCCAGCCCGCAACGACGAAGCGCTGATTGAGCGGGAACGCAAGTTCGTTGGCGCGGGAAGCAGCGTCGATCGGTTGCCGCGTCATCAGGAACGCATATAGCGCGCGGTCGTCCTCATCGGTGACGTTGGTGAAATGGTCGTAGGGAAAGGTCGGGTAAAGATGCTGTCCGGCGCGATCGACGCCGGAGCGCATGGCGCGCCGGAAGGCAGCTTCCGACCACCGGCCGATGCCGGCGTCGGGATCCGGCGTGATATTCGATGAATAGATCGTGCCGAACGGCGTCGGCACCGGAACGCCGCCGGCGAAGGCCTTGCCGTTTCGAAGGGTGTGGCAATCGCTGCAATTGCCGATGGCAGCGAGGTCGCGGCCTCGCTTCACAAGCTCCGGCCCAAAGGATTGCGGCGCCGGCGGCTCAATCGGCGCTATTGCCGGCCGCCACACCAGCGCGCCCGCCGCGCCCACGCCGCCAATCAAAAGCCCTGCAACGACGCCCACGATTAAATGTGACTTTTTCATCCGTCCCGGCTTTTATTGCTTTGGGACATTGCTAGCACAAATCCGCGGGCCGCGCGCCACCCGGCCGTTGCATGGCGCGGTCGCCGTCCGGCTGGACGACCCGGTTGTCAAACCCAACGGATCCGGCTGGCTACTTGATCTCCGGCGACGGTTCTGCGGCAACAAACGCCCGCTCGAAGGCCGCGAGGTCGGCGCCGGGCAGATCGGAAACCGCGACATAGGTGAAATTCACATCGCTCCAGCTTCGGACGTTATATCCCGCAATCGTTTGCTCGGAGACGGACTGGCCGGGGCGCAAGGTCGTCAAGCTGACCGTATGCGCGGCGTGTTTGTAGACGATCGTGGCGACGGGATCATGACCGATCACATCGACGCGGCCCCCCAACAAGGTGAAGCCCTGCGCGGCGAGATCAGGCACTTGAGGCGATTGCGGCAGACGGGCCGTGAACCATGGCTTGACCGTGTGCCGATCGGAAGAGGCGATATCGAAAGGCTGGGGCGCCAGCAAACCGCGGATATGATCGGCAACCACCTGGCCCGCGAGGTTCTCGCGCTGAGCGTATTGTTCGATCGTCATCATCACGGAACCTGAGATCACCGCGCCGAACAATGCCGCCGCGGCCAGCGCCTGGAACGACCAGCTTCGGCGACGCAGGACCACAACGTTGCTCGGCCGCTCGGTGTCCAGTTTCGCCCGGATACGCGCTTGCAGACCAGCGGGCAGGTCGATTTGCGGCAGCGAACGGACGGCCTGCCGCAACGAGCTGAGGCGGTCATATCGAGCCTTCAGGGACGCATCGCTCGCCAGCCGGCGCTCGAACTCGCCCGCGGAAACCGGATCGAGTTCGCCGTCGCAATAGGCGTTCAATTGCAAGTCGTCGTTATCTCTCAAGGATACAACCATAATTACTTTCGATCTCCCAGAAGGGCCATCAGAAGCTGCCTGCCCCGGGACAGACGGGACATCACGGTCCCGATTGGGACATTGGCGATCTCGGCGATATCGCGATAGTTCATCTGATTTATTTCTCTCAAGACGATTACTTCGCGAAACTGTGTCGGCAACTTCGTTAACGCTTCTTGAACCTCCTCGGCATCCGCCTTGAGGAGAACGAGCTCCTCAGGTGTCTCGATCCGCGTGCCGTGCAGGCCCTCCTGTTCAAGCTCGGCTCGCTCGGTGGCGCTCAGGTCGCTGATGGAAACCAGCGCCTTCGGCCGGTTTTTCCCAAGCCAGCTAAAGGCCGTATTGCGTACGATGGCGAGCGACCAGGCGCGGGCATTGACGGCGCCAAAGGTCTTGATGCCGCGAAAGGCGCGCAACGCCGCTTCCTGCACGATATCTTCCGCGTCGGACGCATTGCCGGTGAGCCAATGCGCGAGACGATAGGCCTCCGGCAAATGCGGCAGGAAAACTTCATCAAACGCTGCGCGTTCATCCTCGTTCTGCACGACCGGGACCGACATTCGTTGCTGGCCAGACAATTGATCTGAACCTTCCTGCCGGTGTTTTAACATGGCATTTTCAAGTTCGGTACACCGGAAATCCGCCCGGTGTACCGATAGAGTTTTCGTCATGTCTGACGAATCCGCTGCCGTCACTTTACGATGATCTTTCCCACCATATGCGGATGCAGGCCGCAGAAGTAGTCGAAGGCTCCGGCACTGGCGAACGTGAAGGAATACGAATCATCAGTGTCCAGCGCCTTCGAGCGGAAGGCCTTGTTCTTGTCGACGACCGTGTGCGGTATGTCGTCGTGATTGACCCACTTCACCGTCGTTCCCACCGCAACCGTCATCTCCGGCGGGGTGAATGTGAAGTTGTCGATCGTAATGACATTGGCCTCCTCCGCCGCGAGCGATCCGAACGCCAGCAACGCGCCGACGAGCGGACCCAACAACATCGCAACAACCACGGCGCGACCGGGAGTGAAGCGCGCCGTGGCAAGGCGGATGCGGCTTAGCACGGTTTGCATCTCGACCTCGATCAAGCCAGCGTCTGGTCGACGAATGCGAGCGGCTTGTTGCCCTGCATCACAGTGACCTTGGACAGCCCGAGCTTGGTGCGGAGCTGGTCGGCGGGGACAACCATTGGGCCGGGCGAAGGCGCACTGCCGGGAGCCGGCTGCGGAAATGCCGTCGACATGGCCGTATGGAAGGTCATGTTGCCCTCGACTTTCTGGACCAGTTGATGGATGTGGCCGTTGAGAACGGTGACCGAACCGAAACGCTTCAGCAGTTCGAGCGCCCGCGTGCCGTCTTCGGTGCCCCAACCCCATTCCTTGTAGACCACCTGGAGCGGGATATGCGCGAACACGACGATCGGCGTGCTGCTCGACTTGTCCTTCAGATCGGCCTCGAGCCAGGCGAGCTGTTCGGCGCCAAAATTGCCGAGACCGCCACCCTTGAGGTCGACGACGTTGACGAGGCCGATGAAGTGGACGCCGTGATCGTCGAAGCTGTACCAGCCCGCGCCCTTCGAGCCCTTGCCGTAGCGCTCAAGATAGGCCTTGCCGCGATCCTCATCGATGATGTCGTGCTCGCCGGGGACCCAGTGAATTTGAACCCCGGTCTCGCCAAACACCTTGTCGGCATCGTCGAACTCGGTGGGCTTGGAGAGGTGTGTGATGTCGCCGGTGTGAATGATGAAGGACGGCTTCATCGGCATCGCCTTCACCTTGGCGACGGCCTCGCGCAGCGTGCCGAGCGCATCCGGGTTGGCCTTCTTGTCGAAGCCGATATGGCTGTCGCTCATTTGCAGGAAGGTGAAGCCGGTGGGTTCCGCGGCCGCGGCCTCACCAATCAAGCCCACGGAGTGCGGAACGCCTCCGCTGACGGTCCAAAGTACGCCGGTGCCCGCCCAGACCATGCATTCAAGCACTTCGCGGCGGCCTAATCCTTTTCCATGATCGTCAGGGCCTTTTTTAGCCATGTCATATTCTCCCTATGGAACCGTTCGGCTCCAGCTAGCGCAGGATTGCGCCGTATGGGGGAGACTCGGCCGCCTTCCGGTTTATTCCCGGGATTTTTGGGGGAGGCCCAGAGCTTGATGAGAATGGGTTGAGTATTTAACGGCAGCAGAATTATGCCCCCTCTCCCGGGGGGAGAGGGTTGGGGTGAGGGATGACAGTTTCTCGATAGGGCAAGTTGCCCCTCACCCGATTTGCTGACGCAAATCGACCTCTCCCTGCTGGGGAGAGGTGAAGCAACCCCGCTGATAGACCGATTCAATCGAGCCATCCCGCTAGGCTTGCGAGGTTAACCGGCCTCGCGGAGAGTTCCTGCACCCAAACGAGAATGGGGGGAGCGGATTTAGCCGCTCCCCCCACTTTTACTTGAGCCTTGTGTCAGGCCAACCGGTTCAGATCAGAACTGGTAGCGCAGACCGATGCCGGGATCCCAGTTCGTGACTCTGGTGTTCACGTTGTTGCCGGAGAGGGTGCCGTTGTTGTTCGACAAATTGTAACCATTGACGAAGCCGCCGAACTTCTGCTCCCAGGCCACGCCGGCAAACAGGTCGACATGCCTTGCAAACCGCCAGTCAACCGCGAAGCTGACCATGTCGGTGCCGCCGGCGCAGCCTGCAAAGCTTGCGCTGTTGGCGGCGCAGCTAGCCGCTTGCGTGGGACTGCCTGCAGATTGCCCCGGAATCGTGGCGAACACCCCACCGGCTCCGCTCGGAGTCCCCGTCCCCTGGGTGAAGAAACCCGCCCGCTGGCCGTAATAGGCGCCGATCAGGTCCAAGGTCGGCGTCACCGCGTACTTCGCGCCGATCCAGAAGACATTCAGGTTCTTGTTGGAGGCGTAGAAGTCGTTGTTGACGAAGGCGAGGTTATAGCCAGCATACATGAACGCGCCAGGCTGAAGCGGGTTGTTCGGATTCTGGTAAGTGACGTGCTCATATCCGCCGTAGAACTTCCACTGTCCGATGGTGTATTTCGCGCCGAGCGAAAACACGGTGTTGTCGGAAACGATGCCCGCCTGACAACCTAGCGAGCACGGGATTGCATATCCAGGCCCGGCGAGGCCCCCCCCCTGGTTGGTGATCAGATTATTAACTTGCGCGGTGGTCAGGGTCGCCGGCAGGGCCAGGGCGTTGGCGATATGGCCAGCGATGAAATCCATCGAGAAGCCCATATAGTCGAAGCCGATATCGCCTTCGAAGGTATTATTGGTGGCGCTGTTGCCGCCGTTCTGGAGCTGAGCGATCGCGGCAAAACGCATCGGGCCGATATTGAGCCTATATTCGTAAGAGTTGTCGTAGATGCGGTCTTCGGTGTCACCGCCGCCGCCGGTGGCGCCCTCGAAGGTGATCAGCGACCAGGCATTCGAACCGGACAGCGCGTCATAGTTGACCATGAGGTCCGAGGTCAGTGAGCTCTGGCGGCCCATGGTGAAGGTGCCGTAGGTCGGCGAACTGATACCGAAATAGGCGACGTTGTTGAACATCTGGCCACCCTTCGACGAGTCGCCGTAGGAGTTCGCGAGGTTGCCGAGCGTCCCAGCCTGGCCCAGGCCGGCGTTCTGTTGGAAACCACCCAACTGGTTCGCATTCTGGCCGGACGCCGGGTTGAACAGGGTTTGCAGATTGAACACCGCGTACAGATTGTCCCCGATCTCCTGCTTGCCGCGCAGGCCGATGAACGAGGTGCTCAGCAAGTTGGCGGCGACGCCAGCCTGCGCGCCCCAAGACGCCTTCTCGACGATGTAGTTCATCGGTCCGCCGGCCATCGAGTTAAACGGGTTGCCGTGCGGTTCAGCGATGAGGCCCATATCGAAGTTGCCGTACACGCAGACGCCGTGCCAGCAAATGTCGTCGCTCTCCGGGGGC
>DATGGY010000045.1:0-2509 GCA_035308285.1 Bradyrhizobium sp.
GATCGGCTGAATTCACCTGAAAATTCTGCCGAGGCGCGAACAAGAGTGGCGCCAGGTAGCTGCCGCCAATGGCAACCACCAGTCCAATCGCCGCTGCGGAGACACCGAGCTTGAGAAATTTCACGATCGATACTCTCCCCATGCGCCGGATCAGCGAATGTAGGCCTGGCCTTCGTTGATCTTGTAGGTCCAGGGGAGGTTGGCGTTCTTCCAGCCGTTGACCTCGCGGCGCCCTGCGGGGCTCATGTCGCCCTCGAATCCGTCCACCACCGAATAAACCTTGGTATAGCCAGCTTCCTGCAACAGATCGGCGGCGCGCGAGGAGCGGTCGCCGGAGCGGCAAATCAGGATGATGGGATCGCTCTTGCCACGGTTCAGGTGGGTCGCGAGCGCAGAGACGGCGCCGACAAAATCCGAATTGGGCGACATGGTGTAGCGGTTGTTTTGCTTGTCCCAGCCTGCCAGATCGTCGATCTCCATGTAGGGGATGTTCTGGTCAATGAGGGTGGGTGTGCCAACGAACTGGAACTCACCCTTGGTACGAATGTCGATGAACAGCACCTTGGCGCCGCCCTCCGACTTCATTTTATAGGCCTCGGGCGCCGAGAGATACAGCCCGAGCTTGCTCTGCTTGACCAAAGGCAATTTGGCGACATCGACGGGCTGATAATCGCCGGCAAAGGCCGGGGTGAGCAGCAGGGCCAGAGCCAGCCCGAGAATAGCGGTCCTCATGTGTTCCTCCTAGTGCTTCTCTAAACCGGCAGTGCCGCGCTCGCGCGACGACTGCTCGTTCTTTGGTGCGGCGAACTTCGCCGACTTACGACATGCGCTTGATCAGGAATTCGAACTGCTTGCCCTCCGCCTTGGATTCGAGCAGGTCGTTTCCGGTTGTGCGGCAGAACGCTTCAAAATCTTTCACCGCGCCGGGATCGGTCGCGAGCACCTGAAGCGTGCCGCCGATCGGCACGTCCTTGAGCGCCTTCTTGGCCTTCAGGATCGGCAACGGGCAGTTCAGTCCCTTGGCATCTAGAATTTGGTCAGCCATCTTGTCTCCTCGGTGATTACAATGCTCGGAACGAGTTCAGATGAACAGGTTGATGTCGCTCTTGGTTGCTGTCTCGATATAGGTCGCGGCGCCACCGAGGACCGGCCCCTCGATCATATCGTCCTTGGTGTATTCGAACAGATCCATGGTCATCTGGCAGGCGATCATCTTCACGTCAGCCTCGATCGCCATGGCGCGCAGTTCCTCGATCGAGGCGACGCCCTTCCTCTTGATGAGGTTCTTCATCATCATCGTCGCCGCCGCGTCAACCCCGGGGATAGCGGAGACGAGATTGGGCATGCCGATATGCATGCCGAACATCGGCATTTCCATCGCTGGGTTGCCGAGAGTCGTGACATTCAGGTCAAGCTTCTTTTTCAAGAGCGTGAGCCCATAGAAGGTGAAGAACATCGTCACCTCGAGGCCCATGGCGGCCGCGGTCGTCGCCAGGATGAAGGGCGGATAGGCCCAGTCGAGGGAACCCTTGGTGACAATCATCGACATGCGCTTGGTATTGGATTCGTTACTCATTTCACCACCTTTGTGTTTGATCATTGAGGCGCGACCGCGCCGATAACGCGTTCAAACTTTCCACAACACGACCACCAGGACCAGGACCGCCAGAAACAGTGTCTCGGCGACGATCAGCGCGATCGCCCGTCCGCCGACGTCCGCCATCGCCTTGAGCGATGTCTTCATTCCCAGCGCCGCAATCGCCGTCACCAGGCACCAGCGCGAAAAATTCCTGATGAACGCAAGCACGGGCTCGGGAATTATACCCGTGCTGTTGAGCACCACCAGAGCGGCAAAGACGACGAGAAACCCGGGCAATTGGCGGCCGGCCTTGCCGACATTGTGGGCACGGAACACATAGGACAGCGTCACCACCACGGGCAACAGCATCGCCACCCGCAACAGCTTGGTGAAGGTCGCGACGTTGCCGCTCTCCTCAGATACGCTGAAGCCGGCGCCGACCACTTGCGCAACATCGTGAATGGTGCCGCCGAGGAACACGCCCACCGCCGCATGATCGAGATGGAAAAAGGCGATGATCACTGGGTAGACGATCATCGCGATCGTGCTCAGCGCTGTCACGCCGATTACGGTAAAAACGGTATCGCGTTCGTGGTTCTTACTTTTCGGCAGCACCGACGAGATCGCCAGCGCCGCGGAGGCGCCGCAGATCGCCACTGCTCCGGCGGTCAGAATTCCAAACGGCCGGCTCAACCCCACGGCACGGGCCGCCAGCGCGCCGAACAGGACGGTGGAGACCACCGCGCCGATCACCATGATGACCGGTGCCGTGCCGAGCTTCATGATCTCGGCGATCGTGATCTGCGCACCGAGCAGGCCGACGGCGACACGCAGAATGCGCTTGGAAGCGAACTCGATGCCAGCGACGCAGCGCCCCTCCTGCGACAAGAAATAAAAGGCCATGCCAAGCAGCAGCGCAAACAGCATCAC
>DATGGY010000046.1:0-10583 GCA_035308285.1 Bradyrhizobium sp.
TTATGGCGCGATCTGAAGATGACGATTGTCATGGTCACCCACGACATCAAGGAAGCTTTCGGTCTTGCGACGCGGCTGATCGCGCTCGATCGGGTGCGACACGATCCGCAGGCGCCGGAACGGTTCGGCGCCAACATCACCTACGATTTGGACCTCACCCGCGACAGCGCGGTGCCGGTCTTGGGTTTCACCAAGGCCGAAGTGGAAATCCGGCCATAAAACAAAGAGAGGGAGTTCACCCATGTTGTTCGAAACCCGTACACGCCATGCGCGCCGCGCCGGGCTATGGCCGCAGCCGCGACGAATGCGCCGGCATCATCCCGACTTTGACAAGATGGCAACGCAAGGCTGGCAGTCGTTGGATGCCGAAGGCAAGTTGCCTCACGCCGGCTGGCGCAAGGAGCGGCAGTGGGCGCTGGATATGGGATTACCCGGCGCCGAGAGCCTGACCGACCGCGAAATCCCGACCTTTGCGCGCGGCGAGCTGCCGCATTTTGCCGGCATCAACACCTTCATGAAGGCGCCCTATGTCGAGAATGTGCGCGACGTCAGCAAATACGACGCTGCCGTGATCGGCATACCCTTCGATTCCGGCACCACCTATCGCCCGGGGACCCGCTTCGGGCCGCAGGGCATCAGGCGTATCTCCGCGCTCTACACGCCCTACAATTACGAGCTCGGCGTCGATCTGCGCGAGCAAATGACGTTGTGCGATGCCGGCGATGTCTTCACGATTCCGGCCAACCTCGAGAAGAGCTTTGACCAGATCTCGCGCGGTGTCGCGCACGTCTTCTCCTCCGGCGCGCTCCCCATCATGCTCGGTGGGGATCATTCGATCGGCTTCCCCTGCGTCCGCGGCATCGCGCAGTGCACCGACAAGAAGATCGGCATCATCCATTTCGATCGCCACATCGACATCCAGGAAAAGGATCTCGACGAGCGCATGCACACCACGCCCTGGTACTGGGCGACCAATCTGCCAAACGTGTCGCCGACCAATCTGGTGCAGCTCGGCATCGGCGGTTGGCAGGTGCCGCGCGAAGGCGTCGAGGTGGCGCGCAAGCGGGACACCAACGTGCTGACGATCGCCGATATCGAAAGGATCGGTTTGGAAAAAACCGCCGAGATTGCCCTGGAACTTGCGTGGAAGGGTGCCGACGCCGTCTACATCTCCTTCGACGTCGACTCCATCGATTGCGGCTTCGTTCCCGGCACCGGCTGGCCGGAGCCGGGTGGCTTCCTGCCGCGCGAGGCTCTGAAGATTCTCGGGATGGTCGCCGCCGAAGGTCTTTGCGGTCTCGAGGTGGTCGAGGTCTCGCCGCCTTACGATACGTCCGATATTACGGCGCTGATCGGTGTGCGCGTGGTGGTCGAGGCGCTGGGCTCGATGGTCGCCCACGGCAAGCTCGGCAGCCACAAGAAGATCATTAACAAGCCGGTTGCATATTGAGGGCCGCCATGCATCGCCATCACCGCGACCACGGGCATGATCACGAACATGACCACGGCCATGACCATCATCATGACCATGACCGCGACCCTCACCATCCGCCGCATGGCCCCGGCCACAACCATCATCATTCCCATCGCGCGCCCGTGCAATGGCAGACACCGCACCAGCCGGACGGCGCGAAGGAGCACGCGGTTGCGCCGGAGCCCGACCTTGACAAGGTTGAGGCAGCGTTTGTCGATGGCTTTTTTCAGGCGCCGGATCCCACGAGCTTCCTGCGCCTGGCGCGAATCCCGTTCGAGATCGCGGCCGGCGGCGCAAACTTGAAACTGCTGCGGGTCGAGATTGACGCACTGACCGATGTCGGCAGCCTGACCCCGCATTTCGGCGGCGACACCTTCCGCTACGATCCGCTACCGTCGAATTTCGTCTCACGCCGCCGCCGGCTGCGTTTCGTCTATTTCGACGGCGCGTCTCTGCGTGCGTTGAGCTACGCCGAGCTTCGCGACATCCAGACTGTCGCGTAGCTCTCCGACTGGACCTTGATTTTATGGTGCGCCGCAAGCAAAGTTGTTTGCAGGATTGTCATTGGCTTATCGCGGATGAACGCATCCCACCGGAACGCATCATGAAGCACAGCACCACCGCGGCGACGGCGACATTGTTGGCAGGCACGATGTTGGCAAGTGCACTATCGGCGGCGCAGGCATTGCCCGGCGATCAAGCGCTGCCATGCATTGCGAAAGTCATTCATTCCGAAGAGCGCCCGTTCGCGCCGGCCGGCACCTGGCTCGTCAAGGTGACCCTCGAAATCACGCCGCCAAACGGGAGCCCCTATCAAACGACCTTGCAGGACAAGATGCCCTGGCAGGGACCGCCGCCTCGAAAAGGCCAGGCGTTCCGGGTGCTGTGTGACCCGGCAAATCTCGGCTACTTACATCTCATTCCCCAGCCGGCCGCCCGAACGGCCTTTTGAGCACCGGGTAGTTCCGCTCGCCAACCGAAGGTTCATGCGACTACGGGCTGCGCCGCCGCTCTGATCGGCCTTCCTGGGTCCTGCGGGCCCCTATGAAATCCTAATATTTCAGGGTCCCGACCCCGCCTTTTTTCAAATGGCGTCTTGATGACATTGCGGGCCGCGGTCGCAGGTTTGACCGCCGTTTCCAAGAGCGCACTGTCGCGCCAGCGAGAGCTACCCAACTGGCTCGATTCTTGTATGGAGACCGGGCATGCGGATTTGCCGCTTGCGATCCTGAACGCGTTCGTCGACGCCCAGCGCGTCAGCGTCCCCTCGGTCAGGACAAGCGTTCCAACCGCGGCAAGCGCGGCGAACCCGCTCTGAGCCGGTTTGCTGCGACACTTTTGCTTAAAGAGGACTGCCATCTTGACCCAAAACCCGAACTTGCATTTAACCAACGAGGTAAAATCGACGGAAGTGATCGTTCGCTTCTTCCTGCGCATGATCATTCTGGTGATATTCGCCGCGTTCGGCAGCGTTGGCTTCGACCGAGGCCTTACCGTGCTGTTGTGGATGTCCACGATCCTGAGCGCGGTGCTCGCAACGCTGGAGCAGGACGAACCGCTCGGCGCAGCTCTCAATCACTGGGACGAAACGATGGCCTACGCGGCGCTGTGCTGCCTGGTCTGCGGGTTCGATCATCCCGTCGCAATGTGAGCTGCCAAGCGATACCGGCCTGCCCACCGCATCTTTATGCTTCTCTTATGAGATAGCGCATCCCTCCGTCTCGCATTCCTACGGCTTCATCGGCACATTGCAGGCTGAGAATTCGCCGAGGACGTGGCCGTGGCTGCATTCATCGCTGTCAACACGCATGGGATCGAACACGCCGGCCAAGCTGTACGGCCACCGTCAGACCAGCGCGTCACCGTGGCCACGCCGTTTCAGCCGCTCGATCCCGGCATCGTCAATGCGTCGATCCCGGCATTCTTCATCGGCCGTAACAGAGACGGGTTTTGGCTCGCTCGCGACGTCAGGGGACAGTCCGGCGGAATTTTCCTGCTTCGAAGCTCGGCGCTGGCGTTTGCGCAAAGGAGTTCCCGGCCCTCAGGCTGCGCCACGATATTTCCGGCCGAGCGGTTCGAACTCGACCTGGAAAATCAGGGCAATCCGTTGCTCGCATACCTTGGGCCGTTGATGCGCCTTGCGATGCGCGGTTTGAATCGAATGGCTACGCTGACCGGCAAGATCGCGGAACCAGCCGAGCGCCGGTCTTAGAAATTCTCGGGTGCTGTGAACTGGCAAGGTCTCCGGACGCACGGATGCCGCGTAGAGGAAGGCGCGTAGGTTCGGTGGCTTCGAAGTTTTTCGCCGGCCTCCGATTGCGCCCCCGGCGCCGCGGGTTAACCGCGAAACTATTCTGACCGGGTTCTTGCGCACGATCTCGTCCGCGATCAAGCTGGCCTTGGCGACCTTTTCGGCGATATACCCATTATCGGCGACGACCCGCTGGATAAATTGCCTTTTTCAAAAAATGCCTTTGACAATGCCCAAGGAATTGAAATTGGACATCAACGGTTGGCTCCGCGGGATCGGTCTCGTCGAGTATGCGGGGATGTTCCGCGCCAACGATATCGACCTCGATCTGCTGGGCCGGCTAACCAACGACGATCTCAAGGACATCGGCATCGTATCGTTGGGCCATCGCAAGAGGCTTCTGGAGGCGATCGCGGCGCTCGTGGCGGCGCCGGGAGCTCCCGTCGTCACCACAGCTGGGCCGAACACGCGGGACACCGCCGAGCGCCGCCAGGTTACCGTGATGTTCTCGGACCTTGTCGGTTCGACGGCACTCTCCGCCCGCATGGACCCAGAGGACCTTCGCGAGGTCATTTCGGCCTATCAGAGGTGCGTTGCCGCGACAGTGCGCCACTTCGGCGGCTTCGTTGCCAGATATATGGGCGATGGTGTGCTGATCTACTTCGGCTATCCGACGGCGCACGAAGATGACGCCGAGCGTGCAGTTCGGTCCGGCCTCGCGCTGATCGATGCGGTTGCGACGCTCCCCGCTCCTGAGCCTCTTCAAGTGCGGATAGGGGCTGCCACCGGGATGGTGGTGATCGGGGATCTTGTGGGGTCCGGCGAAGCGCAGGAGCACGATATTGTAGGCGAGACGCCGAACCTTGCGGCACGCCTGCAAACCATCGCCGAGCCGAACACGGTCGTCATAGCTGAGGCCACGCGAAGGCTGCTGGGCAATCTCTTCGATTTGCGGGACCTCGGGCCAAAGGAGCTGAAGGGGATCGCCGAGCCGGTGCGAGTTTTTGCGGCGCTGCGGGCAAGTTCTGTCGCGAGCCGCTTCGAGGCGATGCACCCCGGCGGCCTGACGGCGCTCGTCGGACGTGAAGAAGAACTCGACCTATTAATGCGACGGTGGTCGAAGGCAAAGATCGGCGAAGGTCAGTTGGTACTGCTGTCCGGTGAGGCCGGGATAGGCAAATCGAGGCTCTCCGCCGCGCTCATGG
Source organism: Bradyrhizobium sp. (assembly GCA_035308285.1). Lineage (GTDB taxonomy): Bacteria > Pseudomonadota > Alphaproteobacteria > Rhizobiales > Xanthobacteraceae > Bradyrhizobium. The sequence continues at coordinate 4,931 of DATGGY010000046.1, forward strand.
AGAACCTCGCGGCCGAATCACACACGCGCTTGCGTTATTTCTGCTCGCCACAGCACACAGACAGCGCTTTTTATCCCCTCATCGGGCAGTTCGAACGTGCCGCCGGATTTGCACATGGCGACGCGTCGCAAACAAAGCTCCACAAGCTCGATGCGCTGCTGGCGCAGACCTCGACGTCCAGGCAGGACGTAGCGTTATTGGCCGAGATGTTGTCGCTTCCCAACGACGGACGTTACCCCGCTCTGGAACTTACTCCCCAACAGCGCCGGCAGAAAACGCTTGCAGCACTCAGTCTACAATTGGAAACCCTGGCGCGCTCCAGTCCAGTGCTCATGATCTTGGAGGACGCGCACTGGGCCGACCCCACGAGCCTGGAAGCATTCGGTCGCACCGTGGACCGGATCGCAACCCTTCGCGTGCTACTGATCGTGACGTTTCGGCCGGAGTTCGAGGCGCCCTGGGTCGGACAATCGCACGTAACAGCGCTTGCCCTAAACCGGCTGGGACATCGCGAGGTTGACACCATGATCGACCGCGTCATCGGCGACAAGCCGCTGCCGGCGGACATCAGAGGGGACATCATCGAGCGTACTGACGGCATCCCGTTGTTTGTGGAGGAGATGACAAAGGCCGTACTGGAGGCCGGGGGCGAGCTGGAGGCGATTCAGACTGCGGGTGCGGTTCCCTCTCCGATGCCGGCGGTCCCCGCGAGCTTGCATGCCTCCCTGATGGCGCGGCTCGATCGGCTCGGCCCGGCCAAGGAGGTGGCACAGATCGGGGCGGCGATAGGCCGGGAGTTTTCACACACCCTGATATCGGCGGTAGCGCGTAAGCCGGAGGCGGAGCTAGGCCCGGCGCTCGACCGCCTCATTCAGGCAGGCTTGCTGTCGCGCCAGGGCATGCCGCCGCAGGCGAGCTACCTGTTTAAGCATGCCCTGGTGCAGGATGCCGCCTATGGCACTTTGCTGCGCCAGCCGAGACGCGCGCTTCACGCCCGTATCGCCGAAACCCTTGCAAGCCAGTTCGCCGAGATCATCGAGAGCCGGCCCGAGCTACTGGCGCATCATTGCACCGAGGCCGGCCTGATCGAGCAAGCGGCGGGGTTATGGGGCAAGGCAGGACAACGGTCGCTGGCGGGCTCGGCGCTGGCCGAGGCCGCCGAGCAGTTCACGCGCGCGCTGGCGCAGATCGCGACCTTGCCGGGCACGGCAGCCCTGCGCCGCGACCAGATCAAGCTTCTGGTCGCGCTCGTGCATGCTCTGACTCACGTCAAGGGATATGCGGCGTCAGAGACCAAAGCGGCCGTCGAGCAGGCACGCTTGTTCATGGAGCAAGCGGAAGGGCTCGGAGAGCCTCCGGATGATCCGCTCTTGCTGTTCTCGGTCCTCTACGGCGCATGGAGCGCGAACCTTTTGGCGTTCGATGGCGATGTGGTGCGCGACCTTGCGGCTCAGTTCGTGGCGCTCGCGGAGAAGCAGGGAGCGACAGTCCCGCTCATGGTCGGGCACCGCATCATGGGTATTGCTTTGATGTATACGGGCGACTTGGCGCAGGCGCGGGCGCATTTCGATCGGGCGATCGCGCTTTATAATCCTGCCGAGCATCGGCCGCTGGCAACGCGATTTGGTCAAGACACCGGGGTGTCGATCCTGTCCTGGCGGTTGCGCGTTCTGTGGTTGCTTGGCTATCCCGAGGCCGCGCTCAAGGACGTCGAGCACGGGCTCAAGGATGCGCGCGAGATCGGCCAAGCCGCCACGTTGTTGCCTGCCCTCGTGCGTGTATCGATGAATCAAACCATCTTCGGAAATTACGCCGCAGCAGCCGCGCAAGCGCAGGAGGCTGTCGCTCTGGCCGAGGAAAAAGGGGCCTTGCTGTGGAAGGCAACTGGAGTGATGGCGCAAGGTTGCGTATCGGCCCTGACCGGCAAGGCCGCGAACGCAATCCGAATGCTCACCACCGGGATTGCCGCATACCGGTCAACAGGATCGACACTCTTGATACCGTGGTATTTATCATATTTGGCGAGGGCCCATGCCGAGCTTGGACAATTCGAGGAGGCGTGGCGCTGCATTGGCGAAGCGATGACAGCGGTGGAAACAACCAAGGAAAAGTGGTGCGAGGCAGACATCCACCGAACGGCGGGCGAATTGGCGCTCATGATGCCAGAGCCAGATGCGGCGAAGGCGGAGGCGCATTTCGAGCGGTCCCTCGCCATTGCGCGCGAGCAGAAGGCAAAGTCTTGGGAGCTACGCGCAGCCACGAGCCTGGCGCGGCTCTGGCTCGATCAGGGGAAACGACAGCAAGCTCGCGGGCTGCTCGCTCCGGTCTACGGCTGGTTCACCGAAGGCTTCGACACGCTCGATCTGAAGGAGGCCAAGACGTTGCTCAACGAGTTGCAGGACTGACAACCAATCTTGAAACGGCCTCTTGGAGATTTTCGGGCACTGCGAATCGACGAGGCCGCCGAACGTTAAGTTCGGCGGCCCTGCGATCAACCAGCTCGCATTTTGCTTACTCGGCGGCGGTGCGCATCTCGATGCGTTCGGCCTTGACCGCGCAGAACTTGAATTCGGGAATCTTCCCGAACGGATCGAGCGCCGGATTGGTCAACAGATTGGCGGCCGCTTCCGCGTAGCAGAACGGCATGAACACCATGTTTTCCGGCACGTCGCGATCGGAGCGCACCTTGATCTCGACCGCGCCACGCCGGGTTTCCAGCCGGACGAAATCGCCCGGACGAAGATTCATCCGCCGCATGTCCTTGGGCGACATGAACGCCACCGCCTCCGGCTCGATCTCGTCGAGCACTTGCGAGCGGCGCGTCATCGAGCCGGTGTGCCAATGTTCGAGCACGCGGCCGGTGGACAGCACCATCGGATATTCCGCATCGGGCAATTCGTCCGGCGGCAATACCTTGGCCGGCACGATCTTGCCGCGGCCGCTCTCGGTCGGGAAACCCGTGGTGAAGATGATCTCATTGCCGGGCTGGTGCGGATCGTCGACCGGATAGGTCACCGCGCCCTCGCGCACCAACCGCTCCCAGGTGATGTTTTTCAGGGACGGCATCACCTCGGTCATCTCGGTGAAGACGTCGGCCGGCCCTGCATAATTCCACGGCAGCCCCATGCGCTTGGCAATCTCCTGAATGATCCACAGATCCTGCCGCGCCTCGCCGGGCGGCTTGATCACTTCGCGCGCGAGCTGCACGCGGCGGTCGGTATTGGTGAAGGAGCCGGCTTTTTCCGCGAATGCCGAGGCCGGCAGGATGACGTCGGCATGGAACGCAGTCTCGGTTACGAACAAATCCTGCACCACCAGGTGCTCGAGCTTTGCCAGCGCCTCGCGCGCGTGCTGCAGGTCGGGATCCGACATCGCCGGATTCTCGCCCTCGATATACATGCCGGTGATCTGGCCGGCATGGATCGCGTTCATGATCTCGACCACGGTGAGACCGCGCTCCGGGTCGAGGTCCTGATGCCAGAGCTTCTCAAAGGGCTCGCGCAGGTCGGTGCGGCCGACCGGCTGATAATCCGGCAGGAACATCGGGATCAGGCCTGCGTCGGAAGCGCCCTGCACGTTGTTCTGGCCGCGCAGCGGATGCAGGCCGGTGCCGGGGCGGCCGACCTGGCCGGTGATCAGCGCGAGCGCGATCAGGCAACGCGCATTGTCGGTGCCGTGGACGTGCTGGCTGATGCCCATTCCCCAGAAAATGATCGAGGCCTTGGCGCGCGCATACATCCGCGCCACCTCGCGCACGGTCTCTGCGGGAATGCCGCAGATCGGCGCCATTTTCTCCGGCGTGAACTCCTTGATCTTGGCCTTCAGATCGTCATAGCCCTCGGTATAGCCGGCGATGTACTGCTCGTCGGTGAGGCCCTCGGTGATGATGGTGTTGATCATCGCGTTCAACATCGCGACGTCGCTGCCCGGCTTGAAGGCGAGATGCTTGTAGGCATGGCGCGACAGCGATTGATGACGCGGGTCCATCACGATCAGCTTGGCGCCGCGCTTGGCCGCATTCTTGATGAAAGTCGCGGCAACCGGATGATTGACGGTCGGATTGGCGCCGATCACGATGATCACCTCGGCGTCCTTTGCCGCCGCGAACGGCGCCGATACCGCGCCGGAAGCAAGACCCTCGAATAGCGCTGCCACCGACGAGGCGTGGCACAGCCGCGTGCAGTGGTCGACATTGTTGGAGCCAAAGCCGGTGCGCACCAGTTTCTGGAACAGATAGGCCTCCTCATTGGAGCCCTTGGCGGAGCCGAAACCCGCGAGTGCCTTGACGCCCTTTTCGTCGCGGATTTTCACAAGGCCCTTTGCCGCAATGTCGAGCGCCTCTTCCCACGACGCTTCGCGGAAATGGGTGAACGGATTGGCCGGATCGACCTGGTCGTTGGCGTCCTTTTTCGCGTTCGGCAGCCGTACCAGCGGTTTTTTCAGGCGATGCGGGTGATGGATGTAGTCGAAGCCGAAGCGGCCCTTGACGCAGAGCCGGTTGTGATTGGCCGGACCGTCGCGACCCTCGGCGTAGATCACCTTCTCGTCCTTGACCTGATAGGTGACCTGGCAGCCGACGCCGCAGAACGGGCAGAGCGAGTCGACCTTGCGGTCGGCATAAGTGACGCGGGTCTGCTTGTCGTCGAGCATCACCGCCGGCATCAGCGCGCCGGTCGGGCAGGCCTGTACGCACTCGCCGCAGGCGACGCAGGTCGATTCGCCCATCGGGTCGTCGAAATCGAACACGATCTTGGAACCGTGGCTGCGATAGGCCATGCCGATGACGTCGTTGACCTGCACCTCGCGGCAGGCCCTCACGCACAGGCCGCACTGGATGCAGGCATCGAGATTGACGCGCATCGCCGGATGGCTGGCGTCGCTCTCCCAGCGCATCGCGTGCGGAAAGCGGCTTTCGGTCACGCCGGATTTCTCGGCCCAGTGCCAGAATTTTGAATCCGGGTCGTGCGAAGTCTCGCGCGCCGGCTGATCGGCGACCAGAAGTTCCATCACCATCTTCTGCGCCGCGACCGCGCGCGCGCTTGCCGATTTCACCTTCATGCCGACGCTTGGCGTCCGCTTGCAGGAGGCCGCGAGTACCCGCTCGCCCTCGATCTCCACCATGCAGGCGCGGCAATTGCCGTCGGGCCGATAGTCCGGCTCCGGCGAGTAACACAGATGCGGAATTTCGCGGCCCTGGCGTTTTGCAACTTGCCAGATGGTTTCGCCCGCGTTGGCTTCGACCTGCTGACCGTCGAGTTCGAATTGGATTTTCGTCATTCGGCAGCGTCCTTGAACTCGTCTGGGAAATATTTAATGACGGATGTTAACGGATTCGAGGCCGCCTGGCCGAGACCGCAGATCGAGGCGTCGCGCATCGCCTGACTCAATTCGTCGAGCAGTTCGCGGTTCCAGACCGGTTTTTCCATCAACAGCGCCGCCTTCTGGGTCCCGACGCGGCAGGGCGTGCACTGGCCGCAGCTTTCGTCCTCGAAAAAACGCATCAGGTTCAGCGCCGCGCCCTTCACGCTGTCCTGTTCGGACAGGATGATGACGGCGGCCGAACCGATGAAGCAGCCATATTTCTCCAGCGTGCCGAAATCGAGCGGAATGTTGTCCATCGAAGCGGGCAGGATGCCGCCCGACGCTCCGCCCG
>DATGGY010000047.1:0-14377 GCA_035308285.1 Bradyrhizobium sp.
TCGCGCAAAGCCTAACGCGCGTGCCGCGGGGCAGCAATAGCACCACCGTCAAAGGCTCTATTCGCACGTTCCCGGGCGGGCGATGAGGGCTCTTTCGGAACGGTCGCTTCGCACGGTATCCTGGCGGCGCCGGAAGAGCGAAGAGCATCCGGTGGAAAAAGCGCGGCAAAGCCGATGGAAAGGAAGCCATGTCAGCCGATATCAACATCTACAACCCGGAAGAACTCGGCCCCCCGATGGGGCAGTACACCCATGTCACGCGGGTGAAGGCGTCCGAATTCCTGTTCATTGCCGGCATGCTGTCGGGCGATGCCGCGGGCAATGTCATCGGCGGGGGCGATTTCGACGCCCAGACCATCCAGGTCTTCCGCAACGTCGAGGCGGCGCTGAAATCCGCCGATGCCTCCTGGGCCAATGTCGTTCAGTTCACGACATATCTCGTCCACTCGCAGGACATTCCCAAATTCATGGCGTTCCGCCTGCGCGAATTCCCGAAAATGTTCCCGAACGGAAAATATCCGCCGAACACGCTGCTCATCGTCGACCGGCTGGTGAAGGAGCCATTTCTGGTCGAGGTGCAGACCATCGCGGCGGTCTGATCAGAGGCCGGCGCAGTCAGACCGGCGCCGCGCTGCCCTTGATTTGCGTGCGATGCATGACGCGCCGCGCCGAGGCGTCGAACGGGTCGCGCCGATGCATGGTGCAACGGTTGTCCCACAGCACGAGATCGCCGACCCGCCAGACGTGCTCCCATTTGAATTCGCCTCGCTCGACGTAGCGCCACAACTCGTCCAGCAGCGCCTCGGAGTCCGCAACCTCGAGCCCCATCAGATAGGCGTTGCGTCTGCGGCCGAGATAGAGCATGTGCCGTCCGGTGTCGGGATGGGTGCAGACCAGCGGGTGGACCGCGCCCGGCGAGGTCCGCGGATCGTCGGTCGCGGCCACGCCCTGGCGCAGATAGCCGCCGCTGTTGTAGGTGCCGTCGTGCTTGATCTTCAACGTCGCGATCCGGTCCTTCAACGCGTCCGGCAGCGCCTCGTAGATCGCATACATGCTGCAAAAGGAAGTGTTTCCGCCATTGGGCGGCACCTCGAGCGCGAACAGCATGCTCGCCATGGGCGGCACATCGAGATACGACATGTCGGTGTGCCACACGGCTTCGCCGGCGCCGAGGCTGCCGATCGGCTGACCGTTCACGGTCACATTGGAGACGATGTAGATTTCAGGCAGCCCCTCGACAAAGCGCCGGCCGGTCTCCTGGATCGGCGCCCAATCGAGATCGCCGAAGCGTCGGCTGAACGCGATGAGGTCTTGGTCATGAAGCGTCTGGTCGCGCACCAGGATGACCTGATGGTCATGCCAGGCGCGCTTGAGCGCGGCGAATTGCAAATCGTCGAGTTGCTTGAGGTCGACACCGCGGACCTCGGCGCCGAGCGCGGCTTTGGCCGGAATGACATCGATCGGTTTGACGCCGACATCGCGCGCTGCATCGCTCTTGAGGCTTGAAACCATCTTAAACCCCTCCGGCTGCATGGACCGATTCGAAAAATAATACCACCTTGCGGGCGGACATGCGCCGATCAATCGGGATGACCATACGTTAACCGCGATGCAATTTCGATTGCGAAATAGCGGCCGATGTCACCGCGCGTCTTCGCCATAGCTAAGATCGCAATATTTCGCCGGATCGTTCAGGCTTCTCGCCGGACGGCCGTACCGGCTGCGCAGCTCGAGAACGCAAGCTAGCCCTTCGCGGTCGATATCGCAGGTGCGGAAAAAGCCTCGCAGGGGATCGAGCAATTCCCCGTAGCTTGCTTCCGCGATCTCTTGCGGCATCTGCGGCAGGTGCCGGCGCAGGGTGGCAATGGCGTCGTCGCGGTTCGCGTCTTGGTAGAGCCAGGCAATCGAACGGCGGTATCCTCCGATAAAGGAGAGAATCTTGGACCGGTTCTGCCGCGCCCAGGGCCTTCGCACCGCCGCGACGTTGCCCTGGTAGGGCCCGATCGTTTCGGTGGCTTTTACGAATTCGGTAAAGCCCGCGTTTTTCGCGATGATGTTGTAGGGCGCAGACAACAGCGTCGCGGCGTGAAAGCCCTCGCGCAGCGCGTTCCAGCGCTGCGCCATGCCGCCGGCGCGGACGATCTGGTAGTCGCCTCTGTCCTTGTCGAGGCCATTCCGCCGCATGATCTCGTAAAGCACAAACGCGTAACCGGTCGTCAAGGCATCGACGGAGAGGGTTTTGCCGGCAAGTTGCGCGATGCTCTTGACGGCGGGCGATGTGACGAGGCTGAGAAAACCGCTGTCGCTTCCCATCACCGCCATGAAATCCGGCTGCGGCCCGATTGCAGCCTCGCCCTGTCCCTCGACATAGGCGACGATATTATCGACTGCCGTCATCGCGATATCGAATTTCCCCAACGAGAAATCCGTCATCTGGGTGACGGAGTTCGGCGTTCCCTGCATCTCAATGATGATGCCGTGCTCGGCGAAGAAGCCCTTGTCCTGTCCGACATAAAGACCCCAGTTGAAGCCGCCGGGAAAGACATTGACGGTGACGACCGGCGGATCGTTGGCTTGGCCCGGCATCAGTCGATCCGTGTCGCCATGCGCTCCGGCCGCAGCGTGAGCGATATGACCGCGCCAATGAGGCACAACAGAACGAGCTGGACGTTGCCCGCGACCGTCCACCCGGCGAGGCCGACGATCCAGCCGATGACGTAGCCGGCGATGGTTGCCGAGCCATAGACACTTGTCACAAATACGCCGGAGGCGCGCCCCGATAGTTCCGCCGAGACCGCCTTCACATGATAGGCGGCAAGGTTGACGAAGATGGTTCCGCTGAAGGTGGCGCCAAGCACGAGCGAGAACGCGGCTTGAGCGGCGAAATCGGCCGGGCCATTGAACAAGAGCGCGGTGAGGACGCTTGCCGTCAGAAAGCTCGTGCCGAGCACGGCCCGCGGGGAGAAGCGATCGCCGAGCCATCCCGACGCCAGCGACACCAGCACGCCAAGCCCGTAGATGCTCATCACGCGGCCGGCGTCCGCGGGCGCATAGTGCAGTTGCTCGCGCAGGAAGGTCGGATACATCCCAAGATAGCCGTACAGTGCGAGGCCGAAGATGATGCTGAGTGCTGCCAGCACCAAGGTGTTGAAGTTCTGGAGCGTCGCCGCGCCGCCTGCGGAAATTCCGGCGTCCGGCTGCATGGCTGTGTTGGTCTCGCTCAGGCTCGGACGCACCAAAGCGGCGATCAGCACCATCATCGCAAGGCCGATGAGGCCATAAATGATCATAGGCGCGCGCCACGTTCCGTAATCGACCAGGAGCTTGGCGCCGAGCGCCGGCCCGATCGCCGCGCCGCCTGCATAGGCATAGTTCAGGATACCGACGCCGGCGGCGCGGTAGCGCGAGAAGTAGCTGGAAAACACTGCCAGAAGGGCGGTGAGCTGCATCGCCTCGCCGATGCCGGTGATCGCGCGATAGAGCAGCATGTCGGCGAAGGATACAGCGACCGCGGTGATGATCGTTGCCGCCGAATAGATGAGAATGCCGACCTGGATCACCGTCTTGCGGGAATATCTCGACATCAGATAGCCGGTCGGGATTCCCGCAAGCGTCATGCCTAGCGTGAAGAAGGTCGACATCAGCCCGGCCTGCGGCAGGGTGAAGCCGTATTCCTTTCTCACATCCGTGAGCATCAAGGGGAAAAGCGTGCGGTCCATCGCGTTCACGCAATAGGAAGCGATTAGGGCGGCGATGGCGGCAATAGCGATGGCTGAGCGCGATGTCTCTGCGATGCTCGCCGGTGCGGCAGTCTGGTCCATGATATCGCCCACCTTGCCCGCCCCGGCGATGTCCGCCAACCCGGCGCGGCTCACGCATTCCACGTAAGCGATCGGCGAACAGGCTGTCAAATTGTGGTTGCGCGGGGTTTTTGGCGTCCGCGCCTTATGTGATCGGCACGAATCGGACGACCCGCCGAAGCCGGCAGCGGCCTCGACGGCTCCTTCGAAAGGACACAATTCGCCGGGCCGCTGCGCTGCGGCATCTACAGCGTTAATACATGGTAGCGATCAGTTTCAAAATCCGAGCGATCCCGCAACAAGGCACTTAGAATTTTGTGCCTAATAATGGCGGCCTGCATTTTCGGTGGCAGTGTCGTGTGGGTTGCTCGATGACTGAAGCCAGCCAATTTTCCCTGAAGGAGTTGAACGAGGCGATTTCGCGGGGATCTCCCGAAAGCCGCGAGCAGGCCTTGTGGCACGCCACCAATATATTGATTGAAGGACGCTACACCGAAGATCAGATTTGGGTATTCGGCGAGGTGATCGGGCGGCTTGCCGAGGAAATCGAGCATGCAGCCCGCACCAAACTCGCCAAACGGCTGGCCCACACCAACAATGCTCCGTTCAAGGTCATCAAGGCCCTCGCTTTCGACGACTCGATCGACGTTGCCGGCTCGGTCCTTCAGTTTTCGCAACGGCTCGATACCAAATCGCTGGTCGCCAACGTCCGAACCAAAAGTCAGCCTCATCTGCTGGCGATCTCGAAGCGAAATTCCATCCCCGCCGAAGTGACGGACGAACTCGTGACGCGAGGTAACCAGGAGGTCGTGCAGACGGTCGCGTCGAACGACGGCGCCTGCTTCTCGGATTTCGGCTTCCTGCAGATGATCAAGCGGTCCGAGACGGATTCCATTCTCGCCGAGCATATCGGGCTGCGCAAGGAAATCCCGAGACATATGTTCCAGCAGTTGATCGCCAAGGCTTCCGACGACGTCAAACGGAAGCTCGAGCGGGAGCGTCCGGATCTGGCGGTGGAGATCCATAGCTCGGTAACGGAAGTCGCCGGACACCTGCACTCCAAGTTCGGTCCGGCAACGAAGAGCTATTTCGCGGCGAAGCGGGCGGTGACGGGGCTGCATCAATACGGCCGCTTGAACGAGAAGAGCATCGCGGAATATGCGCTCGCGCACAAGCTCGAGGAGGTGATCGTCGGGCTATCGCTGTTGTGCTCGCTGCCGGTCGACGTCGTCGAGCGGACGCTGGTTCATGACAACAGGGAGATGACGCTGGTCCTCGCCAAGGAACTCGGCTTTGCCTGGGATACGACGATGGCGCTGCTGTTTCTCGGCGCGAAAAACCACCGCATTCCCGCCGGCGACCTTGACAACCTGAGAGACGAGTTCGCCCGTCTCGACGCCGCGACATCGCGAAGCGTCTTGAGGACCTACCAGTCGCGCAAGCAGGCGGGAGCGGCCGATTCCGACGACCGCCGCCTGCCTCAACTTCATTCGGCTTAAAGCCAAAAGGGCAGGGCGGCGCAGTGCCGTCGAATGCCGAGGCAGAAGCTGGCGACTTCGGCGTAATCTGCGCTGAATAAACGCCCCGCAACCCCGCTGATCGTGGTCCACACATGTATTCGCCGCGATGCAGCGGCCTATTAATGTTACGCCTTAACTAAAAATTAGTTATATATTTGCCGGCCCAAAGGGCGCAGCCTAGCGTGCATTGCAGGGCTGCTCGGTAACAACGAATTGGGTGCGTGTCATGGCGTATAGAATGCTGGCGTATAGAATGCATTGGGCGTTTGTCGCCTCTCTCAGCGTAGTAGCGTTTTTGTTTGCCGCGAACGAAACATCCGCAAGGTCGGGAACAGCAAATCGCGGGTTTACTTCGCGGCATTCGATTTCCCACCCGTCGATTGCTCATTTTCACCGGCATCACCGCAGAAACGATTTCGGGTTCGTCTGGCCAGGGGGTGAGTATGCCCCGTCATATGGCGAGCCAGCGGTCGATGTGACGCAACCGCTCCCGGGGGATATCCGCAACACCAATGCCTATGATATTCCCTGGGATTGGGCGCATCGATATCCGCCGGCGGTGGCGCCGTCAGATCGGCCCTACGTGCCGAGCTGCCCCGCGGAAACGGTCAAGGTCCCGGGACACGACGGCAATGAGCAGACCGTCAACATCACGCGGTGCTATTGAAAAGGCTGTTTGAGGCTGGTCGGGACGCCACTTGAACCGCGAGCGGCCATCCCGGAGTTGCTGCTTGCGCGGCATCGGTGCGATACTGATGCTCTGAGCAGCGACGCTTGTTCCATATCAGGCCGTGGCAACGGCGCGGCCTCCGCTGGAGGAGATGGCCATGCGGCAATTCCGGTACGTTCCAGCGGCGGCCATTTGCATCACGGCACTTGCAATTGCAGGATCCCTGGCGCAGCAACCGCCGTCGGCAATTTCGGGCGCGCAGAAGCTGATGGCCGTGCCGGCCTCGAAGTACCCCGGTCACGTCTACGTCCTGCCGGCGACACTGGAGACGACGCAGTGGGGATGGTTCGACAATGCCGAACTGCCGCGGCTGGTGATCGATTCCGGTGACACCGTCGTTGTTGAAACGATGTCGCACTCCCATGGCCGGCTTTGGCCCGGCACGACGATCGAGGAATTGAAGAAGCTGCGTACCGATTGGCCGGGACGAGGGCCGATGTCGCTCACGGGGCCGATCTTCGTCAATGGTGCCGAGCCGGGCGACACCTTGCGGATCAAGATCCAGAAGATCGTTCCGCGTTCATGGGCGGCGAATTTCAACGTGCCCGGGATGTTCGGCGAATTCCCGAAGGATTTCCCCGACGGCCAGGTCAAATATTTCTACCTCGATGGCGATCGCAAGACCGCCGAATTTGCGCCCGGCATTGAAATCCCGCTCCGGCCGTTTCCCGGAACGCTCGGCGTTGCGCGCACCGAGCCGGGGCGCTACAACGCCGTTCCGCCGGGACCTTTCGCCGGCAACCTCGACAACCGCGATCTCGTCGAGGGCACGACCTTGTACGTCCCCGTGTTCGTTCGCGGCGCGCTGGTCTGGACCGGCGATTCCCACGCCGCGCAGGGGAATGGCGAGATCAACCTCACCGCACTCGAAACTGCCTTCCAGGAGATCGTGCTGACCATCACGGTCGACAAAGCCGCCAGGCTGCAATGGCCGCGGATCGAGACGCCAACGGAATGGATCACGATGGGGTTCGATGAAGATCTCACCAAGGCACTCGTCAACGCCAGATTGGAGACGGCAAAGTTGCTGGCCGAGAAACGCAATATCTCGCCCGAGCAGGCGCTGACGCTGGTTTCGGCGGCGTCCGATTGCCGCGTGACGCAGGTCGTGGACATCAAGAAGGGCGTCCACTGCATCAGTTCGAAGGATCAGGGCAAACCGCTTGCGGCGAGCCTGCCGACGGCCGAGACCGCGGAGTATCTGGTGACCTATGCCAGCAACAGCGACATGAACAAGGCCATGGACGCCGCGTCATGGAGCATGATCGAACTTCTGCAAAAGCAGAAATCGCTCTCGCGGCTCGATGCCTATTCGCTCGCCAGCATGACGATGGATTGCAGGGTGGGCGAGATGGATGCGCCGGAGAAGGGCGTGCATTGCCTCGTCCCCAAGAGCCTGTGGGTCAAGCGTTAGGCACGTGCATGGCGCGATGGATTACCATCGCGGCAGATATTCAGTTCACTCAAGCGTGAGGTCGCGCATCGCTCTCTAAAGAATTATTAAACGGTGCGATAGCGCTGGAATGATTTCAACTGCGCGGTGTACCATGCGGAGCCTCTACGCGGGATTGCCCGGACAGGAGGGGACCATGAGCAAATTTGCGATAAGGCTTTTGACACTGGCCGTGTTCGCGACGGCGCTGGCGATGGTGCCGATGACCGCACTGTCCGAGGCCGCGACGAACGGCAAACATGCAAAGAAACATTGGAGGATGACCGATTGGAGTCACCGAAACAGCTATGGCTCCCTCGATCCCTGGTCTGCCGGTCAGGCCAGTCCCTCCAGTCAGGCCGGCGGGGTCTGCCCAGGCCTTGCCCGAAGTTTCGACTGCAGGACGTGGCCACCACCGTTCGATGAGGATTCTGATCGGAAGGATGGCGATGGCGGCGGCGGCTAAAGCCTTGGACCTCCCGCTTCGCTGCCGGTGCGGACACGGTACCCGCGGAAGAAGTTGTAGGCTGCGTAAATTGTCCTGACGGGACAGGAGAGAAGCATGAGCAAATTTGCGATAAGGCTTTTGACACTAGCCGCGTTCGCGACGGCGCTGGCGATGGTGCCGATGGCCGCACCGGCCGAGGCCGCACACAGCAGCAAGCACTTCAAGAAGAGAATTGCGTACAGGAGCCCGCGTATCAGCTACGGCTGGTCGGCCGGTGAGGCGTGGCCTGCCGCCAGGTCTTACAGTCCGCCGGGGCCGGTCTGCCCGGGCCTCGCCCGAAGCTTCGACTGCAGGGTGTGGCCTCCCCCATTTGATGAGGATCCCGATCGAAAGGTTTCAGGCTCCGACGGCGGCGGTTAGGTCGACCTGATTGGTCACGCGGGCGAGGTTCGGCGATGGTGGGTGTCGCGGACACCGAATCTTTTGGTGCCCGCTTTTGACCCTGAGCGATTATCGGCCCCGTCGCGACGCTTTCCCATCCCGGCATGCGCTGCTAACGTCTGCTGAACCTGAGGTGGCATGACGCGCGAAGCGGCATTGCTCGTTCATTCAGGCGAGGCTGGGAGGAAAATGCCGTGTTTTCGCATGTGATGATCGGAACCAACGATCTGGAAAAAGCCAAGACATTCTATGATGCGCTACTGGGTACGCTCGGCGTAGCGCCCGCGATGGTCGACCGCCATCGCATTTTCTACCGAACCAAGACCGGCGTCTTTTCAGTATCGAAGCCGATCAACGGCCAGCCGGCGACGCCAGCCAATGGCGGCACTATCGGTTTTGCCTGCAGCTCGACCCAACAAGCCGACGCGTGGCACGCCGCTGGCATCGCCAATGGCGGGACCTCATGTGAAGACCCCCCGGGCGTGCGCGAAAGCCCAACGGGCAAATTCTATCTCGCTTATCTACGTGATCTCGACGGCAACAAGATCTGCGCCCTTCACCGGATGGGCTGAGGACCCGGAGCAGGTATCCGAATCACACGCGGCCGTTATATGCTGGGACGGTCGCAGGCTGGCGGGTTGGTCTTAGGAAGCGAAGCGAGCCTGATTTCCCGCTGGAGTATTGCCGCAGGCCGCGCGGGTGCGGTTACGCCTTGCTCTCTTGATCGTGTTCGCATGCACCGGCTGCGCGGACCTGCTCAAGCAGGCGGCGCAGGCGCCTACGCCTCAGCAAGCCGCCGCGGCAAATCCACCCGAGGTGGCCGACGCGCCTCCCAGATTCGAATGCAGCGACAGGACATTCTCGACCTCGCAGGACGCCTGCCTTGTCGCCATGGCCAAGGCACGACTTCCTCCGTCGCACTAAAAGGCTGCCTCGGCGTGCCGCCGCAGAGCCTACGGCAGCGACCTTTTCAATTCCAGGGCCGTACCATCCGCGGTCATTTTGCCGTCCATCTCAGGGGTCACGACGCTGCGGACCAGTATCGCAACCAGCAAACACATAGTGGCGACGATTAGCGCGCTCACGGATACAGTCAGAGATCGTTTCGACGCTTTGTACATCAAGCAACTCCAGGCGACACACTGTTGACCTCCCCAGGACGTGGCGAGAAATCCGTCACCTGAGTCGCTGGGCCAATTGGCGGCGGACCAGCGGCGATCTGGCGGCGTGCGGGGCTTGTGCACATCGATTGAACACGCCGCCGCGTCGGTGCCTCAAATGAGCGAGGGGCTGCTCTGCTACCCGCCGATTGGCTACCGCCGCCAAGGCCGCTATGATGTGATCCCAACGACGAGATTCGCATGCTTGCCTCGCAGCGCGGCCTGTTCGATATCCCGCGCGATATCTGCTATCTGAATTCGGCCTCCTATAGCCCCTTGCCGCTTCGAACCCAGGAAGCCGCCCGCGCCGCCGTCGGCCGCAAGGGCGCGCCGTGGACGCTGGAGGCTTCCTTTGCCAACCGCCAGCATGAACGCGCGCGGCAGGCGGCCGCCCGCCTGATCAACGCCGACGCGGGCGATGTCGCGCTGATCTCCTCGATCAGCTACGGCGTGGCGACCGCGGCAAAACTCCTGACCATTCCGCGCGGCGCGCGCGTCCTTGTTCTGGAAAACGACCATTCCTCGCCGGTGCTGGAATGGCAGACTCGGGCCGACGCGCAAGGCTTTGTCGTCGAGACCGTCCGCCGGCCGGACGATGGCGACTGGACCTCGGCGGTGCTCGAGGCTATCGAACGAAAAGGTGCGCCGCCGGTCGCCTTGGCGTCGATCTCCTCGGTGCACTGGTCGGATGGTGGGCTGATCGACATCGAAAAAGTTGGCGCCGCGTTGCGGCGGCAAGGCGCGGTCTTTCTCATCGATGCCACGCACGGCACCGGCGTGCTGGCGATGGATGTCAAAAACCTCGATCCGGATTTTGTGCTTTTCCCGACTTACAAATGGCTGCTCGGGCCTTACGGCCGGGCCTTCATCTACATTGCCAAGCGCCATCAGAATGGCATTCCGCTCGAGCAGACCGCGTTCGGCCGCCGCGGCGTCCGCTCGGAGGATGCGGTTTATTTCGCCGACTTGAACTACGTGGCCGACGCGCGGCGTTTCGACATGGGCGAGCGCGACCATTTCATCTCTTTGGAGATGGCCGCGATCGGCATGGAGATGATGGCCGAATGGGGCGCGGTCGCCGTGACGGAGCGCCTTGCCATGCTGACGGAACGCATTGCGAACGGCCTGCGCGGCACCGGCGTGCATCTGCCGGATCGTCGCCTGCGCGCCCCGCACATCCTGAGCATCGGCTTCGACGGCGGTTTGCCGGCAGGGCTGGTCGAGGAACTGGCGCGCGAGGGCATTCACGTCGCGGCGCGTCTTGGCCGGATGCGCATCTCGCCCCACGTCTTCAACGACGAAGAGGACGCCGACCGTTTCGCGGCAGCCTTGGCCCGGCTTGTATAGGGGTCAAGACGGATACCAGCGCTCGGCTTGCTGCGGTGCGGGATCGCTTGTTTGCGGGAAATTGGAACCCGCCGGCCCAGCCGCAATTAGATCGAGTGGAGGGCGTTGAACCTTGGACCCCTGGTCGCGACCTATTGACCAGAGGCGTTCGCGAGGAGGCCAACATGGCCCGCTGGCACGATTCAATGGTGGACAGGCCTGAGGAAGATGGAGCGGCTTACGCCGCGGGATGGACCCTGTCGGGTCTTGCCGTTCTGGGCGCTATCGTTGCAGTCTGGGTACTCGGCATTTAGCCCGGCCATAAGCCTGCCAAGGTAACAAGCGGCGGTCTGGGACCGCCGGCAAAAATCGCGCTAGCGAGCCGTGACGCCAACGACGCTCGCCGACTGTACCGGCGACGCCGGCAGGCAGCGCCGGGCGGTTTCAATCTCGGCCTCGGTGGCGCCATGGCTTCGCGCCCAGGCTTCGGCGGCGTCGGCCGAATATTTCGCGACATAGAACCGGATGAGGCTGCAGGAAGCACGGTGGAACACGCCTGAGCGCTCGGCCGCTTCCGCTTGTGGCAACGTTGCCGAAAAAAGCGCCGCGGCAAACGCAGCGACGCATATCCACCTGATCCACATATGCCGTCCCCTCCGATTTGAAACCTAACCTGCTCGCCGCAACTAGGTTCCAAGGAATAACAAACCTGGAGGCGTCAAATTCCCTAAATGATGCTTTATCCGCAGGCGACGTCTGAAGCCGGACGAAAATCCGTGCCCATTGACTCGCAACCGGCGCGCACTGGACGCGGCGGCGTTCCCTGGATTATGTATATGCTTAGGAACCTAAGGGTTTTGCGGGGCCAGTTGCCTCCGGTGCCCTGGCCCCGAGTTTCAGGGAGACGCAAGCATGCTGACGGTAGCCGAAAACGAATTGCTGTGCCGGGTCGAAGGCGATGCCCCGATGGGCCGCCTGATGCGGCGTCACTGGGTGCCGGCGCTTCTGTCCGAGCAGGTCGCAAGGCCAAACGGCGCGCCGGTAAGGGTGCAGTTGTTTGGCGAGAAGCTCGTGGCCTTTCGCGACAGCGACGGCAAGCTCGGCCTGCTCGGGGAGTTCTGTCCGCACCGCAAGGCCTCGCTCGCCTTCGGCCGCAACGAGGAATGCGGCCTGCGTTGCCTCTACCACGGCTGGAAATTCGATACCGAAGGCACCGTCGTCGACATGCCGTCGGAGCCGAAAGCAAGCGCGCTGCCCGAGAAGGCCAGACATCCCTCCTATCCGACGCGCGAGGCCGGTGGATTCGTCTGGACCTATATGGGACCGCCCGAGACAATGCCGGAATTCGAGGCGCCGCCCTGGGCACCGCACGCAGAAGTGAGGGTTGCGATTGCCAAGGTCGAGTTGCCCTGCAACTGGGCGCAGATCATGGAGGGCCAGATCGACTCGGCGCATTCCTCCACGCTG
The DNA here is from genome assembly GCA_035308285.1 of Bradyrhizobium sp. Lineage (GTDB taxonomy): Bacteria > Pseudomonadota > Alphaproteobacteria > Rhizobiales > Xanthobacteraceae > Bradyrhizobium. The sequence goes on from DATGGY010000047.1 coordinate 12,325, forward strand.
CATTCCTCCGACATGCGCCCGGCCAAGGGCGAGGCCACCGCCAAGGGCGATCACTGGGTCCGTCCCTCGACCGACAAGAACCCGCGCATCCAGGTGCAGCTCACCAATTACGGCATGCGCTATGCCGCGATAAGGCGTCCGATCGTGAACGCGAATTCGCATGACTACGTCCGTATCACGACCTTCGTCGCGCCCTTCACCGCGCTGATTCCGCCCAACAGCACCTATAACGTCGCTAGCGTAATCGTGCCGCGCGGCGACACTTCCAGCACCTTCCACTTCATCGCCTGGGCCGAGGGCGAACAGGCCGGGATCGACACGGAAGCCTGGAGAAGGTTCTGCGTGCTGGTCGTCGGCGAAGACGTCGATGCGCAATTTCGCCCGATCAAGCGCCACGCGCATAACGACTATCTCCAGGACCGCGTGGCGATGGAGAACGGCAGTTTCACCGGCATTCTCGGCATTCCCAATCAGGACATCGCGATGTGGGAATCGATGGGACCGATCGCCGACCGGACGCAGGAGCGTCTCGGCGCAAGCGACATCGCGATCGTCCAGTTCCGCCGTCTGATCATCGATGCGTTAAGAGCCTTCGAAGAAGAGGACCGGGTGATTGGCCATATCGCGCCGCGGCTTCCGCAAGCCAAGCTCCGCTCTTACCAGGGCGTGGTCGAGAAATCGGTGCCGTGGCGGACGCTCGGCGCCTCGGACGAGGAGGCGACGGTTCTCTCAGGCCTGGAAGAAGACGAGACGGACAAGAAAATGGCGGGCGCTGCGGCGTAGCGCGCGCGCCAATAAAATACTAGAAGAAAAGCCAACGACGAAAAGCGACCCGGGGAGGATCGATGGGCGTCCGCACCATTCTTGTTGCCGCTGCGCTGTTCTCTTGCGTGACCTTTGCGCACGCGGCGGACACCCAGGACATCAACGTGATCCTGCCGCTCACGGGCGGCGGCGCGTTTCTCGGCAAGGCGGAGCAGCAGGCGCTGACGCAATACGAGAAGGTGGTGAATTCGACCGGCGGCATTCACGGCAGGCCGCTCAAATTTGTGTTCCACGACGACCAGAGCAGTCCGCAGGTGGCCGTGCAGCTCGCCAATCAGGTCAAGGCCGCCAATCCGCCCGTTATTCTCGGCTCGGCGCTGGTTGCGCTTTGCAACGCGATCGCGCCCCTGATGAAAGAGGGGCCGGTTCTCTACTGCTTCTCGCCAGGGATCCACCCGGCCAGCGGTAGTTTCGTCTACAGTTCGAGCATTTCGACCAAGGAGCTTGCGGCTTCGCTCTTGCGATATTTCGGCCGCAAGGGCTGGAGGAAAGTCGCGCTGATCACCTCCACCGATGCGAGCGGACAGGACGCTTACCGGAATTTCAAGGCGCTGGTGGGCGCCGAAGGCCACAAGGATGTGGAGCTGGTCGCGGAAGCGCAGTTGAATCCTTCAGACGTCAGCGCCGCGGCGCAGATCGAGCGGTTGAAAGGGGCAAACCCCGACGTGCTGGTGGCGTGGTCGACCGGCGGGCCGATCGGCACCATCCTGAAAGCCGTGCATGACGCCGGCTTCGAGGGTCCGGTCGCAACTACCAATGGCAATATGACCTATGCGCAGATGGCGCAATACGCGGCCTTCCTGCCGAAGGAATTGTACATTCCGGCGGCGGACTTCCTGAAGTCTTCACGCCCGGCCAAGGCCGATGACGCCTCAGCGGCGCGGGAGATGTTTTTCAACGCATTCGAGGGCACCGACATCAAGCCGGACGGCCCTTCGACCTACGCCTGGGACCCGGCGCTGCTCGTGGTCAAGGCCTTGCGGAAGCTCAAGCCGGAGGCGACGGCGGAGGACTTGCGCGCCTACTTGCGCGAGCTGAAGGGTTTTGCCGGCATCAACGGCTACTACGATTTCAAGGCAGTGCCCAATCGCGGCCTCGATGAGTCCAACGTCGTCATCACCCGCTGGGACCCTGCCGCGCAGACCTGGGCTGTTGTCAGCGATCCGCTCGGCATCCCGCGTGCAGAGTGAACCGGACGGTATCGAACATTGCTTGAATTCCTGCAGAT
>DATGGY010000048.1:0-26450 GCA_035308285.1 Bradyrhizobium sp.
GTCGCCTATCACGCGGCATGTTCGCTGCAACACGGTCAGAAAATCACGCAAGCCCCGAAAGAATTGCTTTCCAAGAACGGATTCGTGGTGAAAGATGTACCCGAGAGCCATTTGTGTTGCGGTTCGGCGGGGACCTACAACCTTCTCCAGCCTGACATTGCGAACAAATTGCGCGATCGAAAGGTCGCCAATATTGCGATGGTCAAGCCGGACATGATTGCTGCAGGCAATATCGGATGCATGGTGCAGATTGCCGGCGGCACGTCAGTCCCTGTCGTGCACACGATTGAGCTTCTCGATTGGGCGACGGGCGGTCCGCGGCCAGGATTGAACTGATCGATTTGGCCTTGTGGAAGGCGGACGACTTGGGCGCTCGATAGACGGCTCACCGGCAACAGGAGGACTATGATGGCTAAAGGCAAAAAGAAAAAAGGCAAGAAGGCTAAGAAGAGTAAAAAGCTTCTGACGGCGAAGAAGAAGTCCGCCAAGAAGTCGGCCAAAAAATCGGCGAAAAAGGCTAAGAAGTCGGCGAAGAAATCCGCCAGGAAGGCGGCCCCCAAGAGGGCGAAGAAGAAGGCTGCCGCTAGGAAGACCGCTTCCAAGCCTGCGGCGCCTAAACCTGTGGCTGCACCCAGGCCCGCGGCGCCGCCGAAGCCGGCGCCTGCCCCCGCTCCAATGACATCGAGTTGGGCAACGCCCAGCCCGGCTGCCCCAAGTCACCAGCCGTCAAGTCATACCTCTAGCCCCGCTCCGTCTTGGGAGCATTCGCCATCGCCACCGTCCGGCGGAGATGACGACAACTAAGACGTCCGTCGGGTGCTGACGGATCGCTTTGAAGAGGTCGCAGCGATTGCCGCTGCGGCCTCTTGCGCCGGCCGTGGCCCTCGCGCCGGCTATGAGGGCTTGCCGGCCTTTTCCTGCAGCGTAAATCGGTCGCCGTCGTGAATCAGTGCGACATTGCGTTCGTGGAAGGCCCCAAGCGTGCTGCGATGGCCGATCGAAACCACGGTCGTTGCCGGCAACTGCTCGGCCAGGAGACGATAGAGCGCCGCTTCGGAGGGTTCGTCGAGCGAGGCGGTCGCCTCATCGAGGAACAAATATTTCGGCGCGTGCAAAAGCGCGCGCGCCAGACCCAGCCGTTGCTGTTCGCCGAGCGAGAGCATCCGGTTCCAATGCGCTTCCTCCTCCAGCCGTGGAACGAGCCCTGGCAGACCTACCGAGGCGAGCGCGCGGCCGACATGTTCCGAGTCGTATGCGCCGGGTTCGGCGGGGTAGACGATCGCCGCCTTCAGCGAACCGACCGGGAAATAAGGCCGCTGCGGCAGCATCATCAGCGTCGCCTTGGCGGGGATCGCGATCTCGCCGCTTCCGAACGGCCAGACGCCGGCGATGGCGCGGAACAGGGTCGACTTGCCGGAGCCGGACGGCCCGGTGACGAGCGTGCGCTGGTGGCTGTGAATGCAAAGGCCATCTGCGGCCACCAGTGGAGTTCCATTCGGCAATCTGACCAGGAGTTGCCTGAGTTCAATCTTGTCGCCGGCGAAAGGCACGACGTCGATCGATTTGGCCGTTGTCGACTGCTTCGTGGCAATGGCGATCGCTTCCTCAAAACCTTCCAGACGCGCGATCACCGCCTGCCATTCCGCCAGCGTGCGATAGATCGAAACAAAGAATGAAAGTGACTTCTGGACGCTGTCGAACGCGGACGCGGTCTGCATCATGCCGCCGAGCTGGATCTTGTCGGCGAAATAGGCCGGCGCTACCAGGACATAGGGGAAAACTACTGCGGCTTGCGCATAGCTCGACGTAAACGCCGTCAGTCGCTTGGTCCGGCTCATGATCTCGTACCAGTTCTGGACGACGCGGCGGAAGCGCTCCAAGAGCCGCTCCCGTTCGGCGCCCTCGCCTTGCAGTAGCGCGATCTGTTCGGAGTTCTCCCGAACCCGCACCAGATTGAAACGAAAGTCGGCCTCCAAACGCTGCAGTTGAAAGTCAAGCAGGACAAGCGGCGAACCGATCCAGTGCGTCAGCGCGGTTCCGAACACGGCGTAAATCAGAGCTCCCCACACCAAATAGCCCGGGATCGGAAACTCCTTGCCGAAAAGCGTCAACGGCGCTTCGGCCGACAGGCCCCACAAGATGACCACGAACGACACCAGTGTCACCACCGCGCTCAAAAAGCCGACGCAGATGCCGAGCGTCTGGTCGACAAACAGCTTGACGTCGTCGGTCATGCGCTGGTCCGGATTGTCCGCGGCGTCGCCCTGAAGCTGCATGCGGTAGTGATTGGCCTCGTATAGCCATTCGCCCAGATAATGCCTCGTCATCCAGCGCCGCCAGCGAATCTGAAGCCACTGGTTGAGATAGAGCTGATACACTGAAAGCGCGATGAAACAGGCGGCCAGGATGCAAAAGATGCCGATCTCGCGGACGAAGCCGTCCCAGTCCTTTTCTTGCAGCGCGTTGTAAAAGCGGTTGTTCCACTGGTTGAACAGCACATTGAGCGCGACCACCATCAATTCGATAGCGATCACCGATGCAAGCAGCAGGCGACCTGCGAATTTGTCCTCGGAACGGAAATAGGGAGCAGCGATCCGCCATACGGTTGCAGGCGTCAAGCGGATGTTGTTCACAGATGGCGGTCTCCGGGAGGATGGCTACAAGGCTGAAAAAATGAAGGAAATGGGAGTGCCTAGACTAAAGTCGTAATCTCTGCGGTGTGCGTTCGCTTGTCCCGGCCTCGGAGTCAACTCTAGCATGCCGGCAATGGCGAGGGGCAGGGGGCCTTCACATTTCGCGCGCTTGTGAGCGGGTTTGGCACGGCCAAATTCACCTTCGACGCCGCGCTTTGCTAAAGGCCCCGCCAATGACGTCAGGCGCATGGATCGTTCACGCGGATCGGTGCGCCCATAAAGCGCGTGGGGAGGAACCGCGATGATTTGGAATCAAGTCTATAATCCACTTGGCAATACCGTGCTTTCGACGATCGCTGCGGCGATTCCCGTCGTCACGCTGCTGGTTCTGATCGCAAGCGGCAAGGTCAAGGCGCATATCGCCGCGATCATTGCGGTGATCCTGACCAATCTGATCGCGATCTTCATCTTCACGATGCCCGCGGGGATGTCGATCCGCGCGTCCTTGCTCGGTATCGTCGCCGGATTCTTCCCGATTGGCTGGATCGTGCTGAACGTCATCTTTCTCTACCAGCTTACGGTAGCAACCGGCCAATTCGAACTATTGAAGCGCGCGGTCGGCGGCGTTACCGAAGACCGCCGCCTGCAACTTTTGCTGATCGCATTTTCGTTCGGCGCGTTCTTTGAGGGCGCTTCGGGATTTGGCACGCCGGTCGCCGTCACCGGCGCGGTCCTGATCGGGCTTGGTTTCTCGCCGCTCGCCGCATCCGGCCTGTCGCTGATCGCCAACACCGCGCCGGTTGCCTACGGAGCGCTCGGTACGCCAATTCAGGGGCTCGCCTCCGTGACCGGTCTTGATCCCTATATTCTCGGAGCGATGGTGGGACGGCAGTTGCCGGTTTTCTCGCTGATCGTGCCGTTCTGGGTGGTGTGGGCTTTCGCGGGCTGGAAGGGCATGAAGGACGTCTGGCCGGCCATCCTGGTCACCGGAGTCTCGTTCGCAGTCCCGCAATTCGTAATTTCCAACTATATCAATCCCTGGATCGTCGATATCGGCGCGTCACTGATCTCGATGGGCTGTCTTATCCTGTTCTTGAGGGTTTGGCAGCCGAAGCAGCTTTGGCTCTCACCGGCGCTTCGCGGCAACGACGAGTCGATGGCAACGATGACGCCCGCAAAGCCCATGGACAAAACCCCCCTGAGCCGGGGGCAGCGCTGGAATTCTCTGCTGCCATGGATCATCGTCTGCATCGTCATGCTGATCTGGGGTAACGGCGCGTTCAAGACCTGGGCAAATTCAATCTTCACTTACAACTACCCGGTTCCAGAACTGCATCAAATGATCAACAAAGTGCCGCCGGTGGCGGCGAAACCGACGCCGGAAAGCGCAGTTTTCAGCTTCACGTATTTGTCGTTCACCGGGACGGGCATGTTGATCGCGGCGATCATCTCCGGCTTCCTGGCAGGATTTTCGCCAGCCAAGATGGTCGCGGCGTATGGCCGCACCATCAGACTTTGCGCGATTTCGCTGATCACGATATCGGCGATGCTGGCCATCGGTACGCTGACGCGCCTTTCCGGCGTTGACGCAACGCTCGGCCTTGCCTTCGCCGCCACCGGCATCCTTTATCCCTTCTTCGGCACGCTGCTCGGCTGGCTGGGCGTGGCGCTGACGGGATCGGATACCGCCTCGAACATTCTGTTCGGCAATCTGCAGAAGATCACCTCGGAGCAACTGGGGATGTCGTCGGTTCTGATGGCCGCGGCGAACTCATCCGGCGGCGTCATGGGCAAGATGATCGACGCGCAGTCGATCGTCGTCGCCTCCACCGCGACCAACTGGTACGGACATGAAGGTTCGATCCTGCGCTTCGTGTTCAAACATTCGATCGCGTTAGCATGTCTGGTAGGCCTCTTTGTCATGCTGCAGGCCTACGTCTATCCATTCACGGCGATGGTGTTGAAGTAAGTCGTCGGTTCGGATGATAGCGAGCAAAAAATCCCCGCGTCTTATCGACGCGGGGATTTTTTTGCGAAGCGGATGATTCTTGTCACCGTCGAACTGGTCAATGTCACGCTTGCTTATTACAAGGACGCGGCCCAAGAGGTCCGGTTATTTCGAGGAACTGCATGCCTTCAACGACAGGTTTCCCAAGGCGCGCTGCCCTTGCAATGCTGGCGGCGGCAGTCATCACGGCAAGTCCGGCGCGCGCCGAGGATGGATTTCCGTTCGGCTTCGAGCTGACGCTGGACGCCGCACGCCAGGCGGGGTCGAAGCGGATTCCGACGCTCGAGATCGGCGACAACGGTGAGGCGAAGCTCGATTTGTGGTGCAAGAGCGGCAAGGGCCAGTTTTCGGTGGCTGGCAATACCGTGATTTTTGTACCCGGCCAGCTTCAGGACCGCGACTGCCCGCCGGCGCGGGCACAAGCTGACGACGAACTCATCGCCGCGCTGAGCGAAGCTGGAACCTGGAAGCGGCGGGGCGATCTGGTGTCCTTTATCGGAGCAAAGCCGCTGCGATTCCGGATCAACACCAATTAACGAGCAAAGGCGCGCATGCCGCAAAGGCTGGAAGTGGCCGAGGCAAGCTACTTCCAGACCGACTTGTCGGCGTCCCAGCGTTGTCCCTTGAATTCTTTCGCCAGCGCGTCGACGGAGCCGTTGTCGTCCTTTGGCTCGCCTTCTTCCTCGCCGCTGGAATCGTTGGCCAGATTGAGTTTTGGCCCCGCCGTCTCGTCCGCCGTTGAGACGACCGGCGTGCTGATCCACAGCATCAGCCGATCGGACGCGCCCGGCTTCTCAGGCGCTGCGAGCGCCGTCACCTCGATGGTGTCGGTGAGCTCGAGCGCGGGGAACGTCTGGCTCGGCCGCTTGAACGTCAAATTCAGTTTGCCCGTGCTGGTGCTCCATTCGGAGGATGCAGGCTTTGCGGCAAGCGTTCCCGCCAGAACGTTGGAGATTGCGGAAGAGAGTTTTTCTCTGTTGAGCCGATCGCCGTTGCGCCAATCGGCGGCCGGAAAACGGATGGTGCGGTCCATCTCGACCACCCCGGTGGTCCAGCCGGCGGCGACCACGCCGGGCGCAATCCTGAATTTGGCGATCAGAGCGGCGGCGCGATCGGGATCGGCGGACAGATTGATCGTCTGCTCGCCGGCGCGCAGCGCGTCACACGAGACCGCGAGGCTGCTCAAGGAAATCTCGACGTCCTGTCCCTTCAGGGCTTTGAGGAAATCGGAGGCCGCGTCCAGCTTGACGCGCACGCTGATCGCTTCTGGAGATACTTCGGTGAAATCCCTGGGCTGCGGGGTGATGCCGTCGTCAACTGTCTGACTTTCCCGGAATTCTCTCTCGCTGAGGTCCGAATTATCGGTCGAGTTGACCTCGGTCACCGCCTGGCCGATGCTGATCTGGCCCTTGAATTCAAAATTGTCGCCGGCAGGCTTTCGCACCAGCTTCACCGTGACCGGCAATTTGCCGCCGATGCTCTGCGTGGTGCCGCTCAAGGTCTGGCCGTTGACGGTGAGGTTGGCGACGAAGCGATCCTTGCGGGCGGATCCTTTGGCGATCGGATAGCACACGTCAAGCACGGCCGCGGTGACGGCCTTGCCCTGCCGGGTTTCCTTGAGGATCACGTCGGCGTTGCCGTCCATCAATCCATCGATGGCAGTGAAATAGCGGGTTTCGTTCGCTCCCGGAGCGGCTTTGGGCGAGAGCTTCATTTGGCCGTAGGCCAGACCGGTCGCGGCCGTGATCAGTCCGGCGAGCAGAAATAGAAGCGCGCGCATGTGCAGTTCCTTGGGAGGCAAAGGACAGGGCCTCACGTGAAGCCTTGCGGGTCGCGATCGGATCGCAAGCCGAGGGTTCTTCCTAGCAAAAGCGTTCTTCCTAGCAAAGCTTAGGACAAATCGCCAAAAAAGAAGGCCGCCCGGAGGCGGCCTTCGTCGCGTGTCATCGTTGGTGATTGGGTGCTTTTAGAACCCCATGCCGCCATGGCCATGCCCGCCGCCGGGCGCCGCCGCAGCCGGCTCCTTCGGCAATTCCGCGACCATCGCTTCGGTCGTCACGAGAAGGGCGGCGACGGAGGCAGCATCCTGCAGCGCAGTGCGCACCACCTTGGCCGGGTCGACAATGCCCTTTTCGACCATGTCGACATACTCCTCGGTCTGCGCGTCGAAGCCGAACGTCTCGGACTTGTCCTCCAGGATCTTGCCGACGACGATCGAACCCTCGACGCCGGCATTCTCCGCGATCTGGCGGACCGGCGATTCCAGCGCCTTGAGCACAATATTGATGCCGGCCTGCACGTCTGAGTTTTCGTTGTGGATCCGGCCGACGGCCTTCTTGGCCCGCAGTAGCGCCACGCCGCCGCCCGGTACGATGCCCTCCTGCACGGCCGCGCGAGTGGCGTTGAGGGCGTCCTCAACGCGATCCTTTTTCTCCTTGACCTCGACCTCGGTCGCGCCGCCGACGCGGATCACCGCGACCCCGCCCGCGAGCTTGGCCAGGCGCTCCTGAAGCTTCTCGCGGTCATAGTCGGAGGTGGTCTCCTCGATCTGCGCCTTGATCTGGTTGACGCGGGCCTCGATATCCTTCTTCTTGCCGGCGCCGTGGACGACCGTGGTGTTCTCCTTGTCGATCACGACCTTGCGCGCGCGGCCGAGCATGTTGACGGTGACGCTCTCGAGCTTCATGCCGAGTTCGTCCGAGATCAGCTGGCCGCCGGTCAGGATCGCGATGTCCTCCAGCATCGCCTTGCGGCGGTCGCCGAAGCCGGGGGCCTTGACGGCTGCCACCTTGAGCCCGCCGCGCAGGCGGTTGACGACGAGCGTCGCCAGGGCCTCGCCCTCGACGTCTTCGGCGATGATCAAGAGCGGCTTGCCCGATTGCACCACGGCTTCCAGCACCGGCAGCATTGCCTGCAGGCCCGAGAGCTTCTTCTCGTGCAGCAGCACGAAGACGTCCTCCAGCTCGGCGGTCATCTTTTCGCCGTTGGTGACGAAATATGGCGACAGATAGCCGCGGTCGAACTTCATGCCCTCGACGATGTCGACCTCGGTCTCAAGCGACTTGTTTTCCTCGACCGTGATGACGCCCTCGTTGCCGACCTTCTGCATTGCCTGCGCGATCATCTTGCCGATCGCGGTATCGCCATTGGAGGAGATGGTGCCGACCTGGGCGACTTCGGAGGACGACGCGACCGGCTTGGCGCGTTTCTCGAGATCCTTGACTACCGCCGTGACCGCAATTTCGATGCCGCGTCTCAAGTCCATCGGGTTCATGCCGGCGGCGACCGCCTTGGCGCCCTCGCGCACGATCGCCTGGGCGAGCACTGTGGCGGTGGTGGTGCCATCGCCGGCCGTGTCATTGGTCTTGGAGGCAACTTCGCGCAGCATCTGCGCGCCCATATTCTCGAACTTGTCGTCAAGCTCGATTTCCTTGGCAACGGTTACGCCGTCCTTGGTGATGCGGGGCGCACCGAAGCTCTTTTCAATAACGACGTTGCGGCCCTTCGGACCGAGCGTCACCTTGACGGCGTTGGCGAGAACATCGACGCCGCGCAGCATGCGCTCGCGCGCGTCTCCTGAGAATTTGACGTCCTTGGCAGCCATTTGAAATCACTCCATTGGTGTCTGGATGAATGCCCCATCGTGACGAGCGGGCACCTGGCGCCCGCGTTTCGAAGGATGAGGTGGGGTGGGTACCGACCTTGCCCCACCCTTTGAGACCCGCAGCTTTGCTGCCGCCTCAGGGTTGGGGTTGGTGGCGTGGCGTCAGGCGATCACGCCCATGATGTCGCTCTCCTTCATGATCAGGAGATCCTCGCCGTCGAGCTTGACTTCTGTTCCCGACCATTTTCCGAACAGCACGCGGTCGCCGACCTTGAGATCGATCGGGATCAGCTTGCCGGATTCGTCACGGCCGCCCGGACCCACCGCCGTGATTTCGCCCTGCGAGGGCTTTTCCTTGGCAGTGTCGGGGATGATGATGCCGCCCTTGGTCTTTTCCTCGGCGTCGATACGCTTGACCACGACGCGGTCATGCAGCGGACGAAATTTGGTTTTAGCCATGACGGTTCCTCTGGAGGCCTGGTTTGCTGGTCGGATTTGCCATCGAAAGTGGCTGGGAATACGGGCGTATTCGACACCGCCGAGGGCAGAATTGCTGATATATTTGGCAATCGCACTCTCCGAGTGCCAATTGCGCGTCCGGGATATGGCGTGAGCTCGATCCTGTCAAGCAAAGTGCGGGTTAAGGCCTTGGTGAGGCGGATATAGGATGCTTGACGAAACCAAATCGGAGCGGCGGCGTAATTTGGTGGACGTCATTGCTCCGGCAGGGTTTTTGCGCTTGGCTGCACGACGGGTGCGGCCCGAGGATTCGCTTGGGGGAGAACATGGTCGGTTCACGTAGCGCGCGCGCGTCTGCCAATCTGGGGATCGCCTCGGCCCTGGCTATCCTTCTGGGTGCGTGTGGCAGCATGAGTCTGCCCTCGTTTTCGTCATCCCCGTCGGCAGCGCCGGAGCAGCCGCCTGTCGCCGAAATGCCGGCGACGATCCGCTCCGACGAAATCGTCGGCAAATGGGGTCTTGCTTCGTTCCAGAATCCCAACGACCGCGCGCGCACCGAAGCCGCGGCGAAGGCGCAGTGCAAGCAACCCTATGTGATCGGTGCCGGTGCCGGTGGCGGCGTGATTATGCATCTGGCCGATCAGGCGACGCCGCAGGAGTTGCGCCTCAAGGGCAGCCCGAGCGGCAAGAATTATATTGGTCCTCCGGGGCCCGCCGGCGGCGAACAGGACCGCGAGATCGTTTCCTTCGACGGACGGATCCTGATTACCCGCTTCATCGACAAGGATGCGGCGACCCGCTACGGCAATATGGTTTACGTCCGCTGCGCACCGCGCGCGTGAGCTGACCAACTCAATTCTTCAAGCGTGATTCCGGGCGACGCTTCGCACCATCCCCGTCAACGCAAAACGCCGGCGTCGCGCCGGCGTTTTGTTGTTTCCAACTTGAGAATCCCGCCGCTAGTCGAACAGCGCGTCGATATCGTCCTGCGATGCGTGGCCGACGTCGCCTTCGGTCTTTGGACCGTTCAGAAATCTTGCGTCGCCCTCGCGGTGGTCGGCGATCGCAGGTGCATGCGCCTTGATGGCGTCGACCCCACCCCAGATATCCATCATGATGGTGATGTGGTTTTCGATGAACTTCATCGTCGTCATCACTTTCTTGATACGCTGGCCGGTCAGGTCTTGGAAATTGCAGGCCTCGAAGATCGAAACGACGCGCTCCTGGATTTCCTCACTCAAGAGCTTCTGCTGATCGACCGACGTCACGCTGCTCAGAGCGGTCGCCGCGTTGTCGATCGATTCAGCGGCTTCCAGAATTTGCTGGGTGGCTTCTTCGGTGCCGCCGACCACGGCGCCGAGTTCGCCGTTGACCTTGGCCATTTCCTCGCCGTTGAAGCTCTTGCCGTGCAGCACCGCGATTTCACGCTTGGTGCGGCTGATGGCGTCATAAATCAGGTCAAGCTCGACCTTGAGCTTCGCGCATTGCTCGATCTGGGCGCGGTAGGTATCAAGTAGCGCCTGCGCTTCGGTGATTTCGTGCACGACTGAATCGCCGGTCGCGTTGACAGCCGCGCCGGAGCGAACGGCGGCCATCTGGGCGCGGATGGCGCGCAGTTCGGCCATGATCTCCCGATGCATGGGGCCGATCTGGCCGTCAACGTCCGACGGCATTGCAATGTTGCCAGCGATGGCTTCTTCGATACGGAAACGTCTGCGATGAACCGGCATGCGATTTGTCCCTGAACTTCACTCCGCAGCGTTTTAAAGCAGACTCGTTTTAACACGAGGTTCACGTCCCCAACCCGCTGTCAAACGTGTATCGAGTGACGCACACCAACGGTTAACCATGCGATTGCTGTATTCACTGAAAATAAACGCTAGCTGAGAAAACCGCGCGCATTTGACGACGTGGTGAATCGAAAAGTCGATTCTGTTTACCAAACCGACGCAGTTCTGATCTTAGCTGGTGGCGTGCAAAGAACGCCGCTTTCGGCGCTGCCAATAGTGTGAGTACGTTGATGTCGAACCGAATCCATCTTGCGCTGCTTGCCGGCGCCTCTCTCCTCAGCTCCGGACTCCAGCAGACGGCGGCGAATGAAGCCGGGTTTGTCACGGAGCCTATAGTGCTCTACGCCGATCAATCCGCTGTAACGCCCGTCGCCGCGCCGGTGCGAACGGCATCGGCGGAGCGCTCCAATATGGGAGGCGGCCTCATCGAGTTCCTGTTCGGCGATGGACAAAATCAAGGCGATCGCTATCGGCAGCAAAGCGCCTATCAGCAGCAGCCTTACTACCAGTCGCAGCGTTCGCTGGTGCCGCAAATGGATCCGCAGCAATTCATGCGCCAGCAGGATATGGGCGAGCCGGCGCGTCCTGCGTTCGATCCGAAATACGAGAAGCAGATCGTCGACTATCCAGGCAAAGAAGGCCCCGGCACCATCGTGGTCGATACGCCCAACAAGTTTCTCTATCTGGTGCAGGGTAATGGCAAGGCGTTACGCTACGGCATCGGTGTTGGCCGTCCCGGTTTCACCTGGTCTGGCATCAAGCAGATTTCCGCCAAGAAGGAATGGCCGGACTGGACGCCGCCGCCGGAGATGCTGGTGCGGCGGCCGGACCTGCCGCGGCACATGGAGGGCGGTCCGCAAAATCCGCTCGGCGCGCGTGCGATGTATCTGGGGTCGTCGCTCTATCGCATTCACGGGTCCAACGAGCCCTGGACGATCGGCACCAACGTGTCATCGGGCTGCATCCGGATGCGCAACGAGGACGTCATCGACCTTTATGGTCGCGTCAATGTCGGCGCCAAGGTGGTCGTGATCTGAAACGATAGCCGAGACCAGAAATAAAAACGGCCGCCTGTTCGGGGCGGCCGCTTTTCTTTACAGAGCCATCTTTTCAGGCGAGGTCGCTGTCGCCGTCTCCACCGAAGTCGTCCGAATCCATATCCATGTCGTCGTGTTCGTCGTTGGAGGCGGAATCAAAGAATCCTGTGCGCGAATTGTCGTCGGTCCGGCCTCCGGACGAGCCGATGTCGTTGATCCCGGCGTCGCGCGCGAGACTGCTGTTGGACTGATCGGTCCAAAGACTCCCGCCCGCAGCCCTTTCGGTCATCGCGCTTGCATCGCCGAAGCCGTGATGGCCACCACCCATCATCGAGCGGATGCTGTTGAGCAGCAGTGAGCCGCCGACGACCCCGGCCGCCGCGGCTGCCGCGGTTCCCAAAAACGAACCGCCTCCGCCCATCGCAGGCGGAGGTCCGCCATATGATTGCCCATAACCGCCCTGGTCGTACTGTCCCGGATATTGCTGCCCCGGATATTGCTGCCCTGGATATTGCTGTCCCGGATATTGCGTCTGCTGCAAGACTTGGCCGCTGTTCCAGACCGGACGGTTTCCGACTTCCGGCGGCCGCACATTCGGCACGGAACCGCGCGGCTGATTTTGTCCGAATATCGTGTCGCGCATTGAATCGAGAAAGCCGCCGCCCTGATCTTGCTGCGGCGCGCTCGCCGCCTCCAGTTCCTGGATCCGGCTGTCGGCGCGCTTGAGCGCCTCGTCCTGGACCAGGACCGTTTGCACCAAGGCATAAATTGCGTTTGGCGCCACGCGCAGGCCCTGCGCGATTGCGGCAATGGCGTCCGGGTCGCGCGGCGCGCCTTCCGTTTTTGAGAGGCGTTCGAAAAGGTCGTCAACCATCTGGCGTTCTTGCGGTGTCATCGAGCTTCTCCCTCGCTTGGCGGGCGCGCGGCGCAGATGTAGTTGCCGTTTGTGTCGCCAGTAGTGTGGCCGCGCATTAAATTTAGGTATGCGGCAAGGTGTCCGGTCGAAGGAAGCGGGCATCCCCGACGGAGCGCACAACGATTGGTTGCAAGCTGAAAAATCAGAGAGGCCCGTTTACCCGGGATCGCTAGCCCAGGGTCACCTTATTCGCCGCCAGCAAAGGCGGAAAATCCTCGCCGCCGAGAAAGGCGTATTCGCGTTCGCGCTGGTCCGTCAGCGGATCGAGGCTGATGAGAATATCATCCACCAGGCCTGGATGACACATCACGACACCGGCGTCGGGCAACCCATCGAGGAAATGTTGCATCAGCGCGCCGAAATCGGGTCGTCCGGAAAAGTCGTAGGCTCCGGCGAAGTCCGGGTTGAAAGCAATATTGGCGCGGCAGGCGCGGTGGCGGAACTGCGCGCTCAAGACGTCGAGCACCAATGCCTTGGGCGAGCCAAGCCGCTCGACCAAAGGCCGCCTGCGGCCGCATTGACGAACCCAGGCGTTGGGGGCAGCTTGCTTCACCGCCGCCAGGAAGGCATCGCGCACGCCGGGAAACAGGTGGGCATGCTGGTGGCCATCGACAAAGTCCGGTGCGCGGCCGAACAATTCGTTGAAGCTTGAAAACTGCACCATCAATTCGGTGTGGATGAGTTCAGGGTCCAGCCTTCCCGTCAGGCCTGCGCGCAGCAGTCTCGCAAGCGGCAAGAACATGCCGCCGTCGAGGGGGCGAAAGTGCATGGTCAAAGGCCGAAACGGCGCGGTGAGGGTGACATGGAGGCCGATGGCGCAGCGCGGGTTATTGCCGGCCGCGGCCTTGAGCGCGCCCACTTCGTCGCGGCCGATGGCCGGGCCGACAACCATGGCCGAGGTCGCATTGAGGCGGCCGCGTTCCACCAGATCGCGGATCGCGCGGTTGACGCCTGGACTGATGCCGTAGTCGTCGGCGCACAACCAGATGCGGCGCGCCGGTGGAGCGGATTTGACGTTCGCCACCGCGGCGCCGTTCATTCGGCCGCGGTCCTCTCGCCGGCGCTGTTATCCTTGCGCGTATCGGCGTGCTTCTCGGAATGTTCGGCGACGAAGTAGATCGGGCGGGCTTTCAGCTCCGAAAGGATCTTGCCGATATATTCGCCGACGATGCCGATCATGATGAGCTGCACGCCGCCGATGGTCATCAGGCCGACCACCAGCGAGGGATAGCCCGGAACCGATTTTCCATCCACCAGGGTTTCCCAGAGGATCGAAAGTCCGAACAGAAAGGCGCCGGAAGCAAGCAGGACTCCGAGCAGGCTCGCAAAACGCAGCGGCGCGACCGAAAACGAGGTCAGGCCTTCGATCGAAAGCCCGACCAGCCGGCCGGCGCTGAACGTGGTCATGCCGTGGGCGCGGGCGGCGGGTTCGTAGTCGACGCGGATCTGGCGGAAGCCGATCCAGCTCGCAAGTCCCTTGAAGAAGCGATTGCGCTCGGGGAGCTGCCGCAACGCCGCCGCGGCGCGCGGCGACAGCAGGCGAAAGTCGCCGGCGTCGGCAGGGATTTTCTGCCGTGCGCCCCAATTGATCAGCGCGTAGAAGCCGCGCACCGCAAGCCGCCGCAGCGCCGGTTCGTTGTCGCGATGCGCCTTCGCGGTATAGACCACGTCGTAACCGTCATCAATCCAGTGACCGACGAGCTTTTCCACCAGGTCAGGCGGGTGCTGGCCATCGCCGTCCATGAACAGCACGGCGCCGCGCTTGGCATGGTCCAGTCCCGCCATCAGGGCGGCTTCCTTGCCGAAGTTGCGCGACAGCGACACCACCTGAACGTCGAGCGCATCGGCGGCAAGCCCGCGCGCGATGGAAAGCGTCGCATCGGCGCTGCCGTCGTCGATATAGACGACCTCGCAAGCCAGCCGATAGCGCTCGCCCAGCGTCTTCGCCAGGCCGCAAAGCCGCTGGTGCAGAAACGCGAGCCCGGCCGCCTCGTTGTAGAGGGGCACCACGATCGACAAGCCTTGCGCCGCGGCCGTCGCCGCGGTTGTTGAAAAGCTTGAGACGTCAGTACCCAGTATCATCGATCAGGTTCCACCATCCGAAACCCCAACATATGGCAAAAGGGATGGATTGTCGCCACGGGCCTTATCGCCGCAGGAACGCCTCAAGCCTGGCAAACAGCGGATTGTCGCGGTCGAGCACATAGTCGAGCGACGCCACCGAGACCGTTTCGGCGCCGTGGGCGCGCAGGAAGCTGCCGAGCGCATAGAGCTGCGCCGGCGGGCAATGCAGCGTCACCATTCCCGACGACGTCGGCCCGCCGAACGGCGACACTGCGCCGAAGCGGTTGTGGGCCTCGGCCAATAGCGCCGCGTCGCATCCAGCGAAGCGGGTGCGGACCTCCCGGTATTTGTTGGCGCGGGCTCGTGCCGCGATATGATCGAGGATCACGCGCGCGGTTTCGCGCGCCTCGTTCGACCATTCGGCGTCGCGCGATGCCACAAGATTGGCCTGGCTGCGCAGGATCACGCCGTCGTCGAGCACCTTCAGGCCGTTGGCGGCAAGGGTGGCGCCCGTCGTCGTGATATCGACGATCATCTCGGCGGTGCCGACCGCCGGTGCGCCTTCGGTGGCGCCTGCGCTCTCGACGATGCGATAATCGACGATGCCGTGCGCGGCAAAGAACGCGCGGGTGAGGTTGATGTATTTGGTCGCCACCCGCATCCGCCGGTTATGCTGGGCGCGGAATCCGGTGGTGACGTCGTCGAGATCGGCCATGGTGCGGACGTCGATCCAGGCCTGCGGCACCGCAACCACGACGTTGGCGCTGCCAAAGCCGAGGCTGTCGATCAACAGCACGCGCTTCTCGGCATCGGCAATGCTTTCGCGCACCAGATCCTCGCCGGTGACGCCGAGATGGACCGCGCCGCGCGCGAGCTGGGAAGCGATCTCGCTCGCCGAGAGATAGGCGATCTCGACATGATCGAGCCCGTTGATGGTGCCGCGATAGTCGCGCGCGCCGCGCGGCTTGGCCAGTGCGAGTCCGGCGCGCGTGAAGAAGGCTTCGGCGTTTTCCTGCAAACGGCCCTTGGAGGGAACCGCGAGAACGAATGGCGTCATGACGCGCTCCCGCCGGCGCCGCTTGCGGGAGGCTTGCCGCCAAGCTGCGTCAAGGTCTCGACCCAGACCGAGAAACCGACCGCGGGGATTGGGGTTTTGGAGCCGAGCTGGGTCATCAGCCCGTCATAACGTCCGCCCGCCACCAGCGGTTCGACGCCGTTACCCTTGGCGTGCAGCTCGAACTCGAAGCCGGTGTAATAGTCCAGCCCGCGCCCGAACGAGGTGGAAAATCGCATCTCACCGGTATCGATGCCGCGTGCGGCCATGAAGCGGACGCGGCTCTCGAACGCATCGATGGCGGCGTCGATGTCGAGTTTGGCGTCAGTGGCAAGCGCACGTAACCGAGCGATCGAGTAGTCCGGGTCGCCCGCGATGGCCATGAACCGCTTGATGAGGCCAAGCGCGTCGCGGGGCAGCGCGCCGCCCTTCAGGGTCGACTGTTCGAGGAAGCGGTCGGCGATTTCGGCAACCGTGCGACCGCCGACATTGGTCGTGCCGGCTATCGACATCAGGTCGGTGACCAGGGCCAAAGCAGCCTTGCGATCGGAGCCGGCAAGCGCTGCCAGCACGCCCTCATATTCGTTGTGGCCGGGCGCAGTCGCGAGCGTCAGCCGTTCGATGTCCTGCGCGAGGTTGATCTTGCGGTTGAAATCCTTGATCAGGCGCCGACGCCAGACCGGGAAAAGATCGAGCGCGTCGATCAACGCGATGAACAGCGCGACGTCGCCGGTGTGAATCTCGACCTCGGTCAGGCCGAACGCGCTTGTGGCCTCGAGCGCCAGTGCGAGCATTTCCGCATCCGCTGCGGAGCGATCCTGCCTGCCGAAGGATTCGATGCCGGCCTGCAGGAATTCGCTGGGCCGGTCGCCGCGAAAACGGAACACCGGGCCGAGATAACTGAAGCCTGCGGGCTGTCCGGCCTTGGCGGATGCGAGATAATCCCGCGCGACCGGAATGGTCAGGTCGGGACGCAGGCACAATTCTTCGCCACCCGCATCGGTGGTCAGATAGAGGCTCTTGCGGATGTCTTCGCCCGAGAGGTCGAGAAAGGGTTCGGCCGGCTGCAGGATCGCGGGCTCGGCCAGGGTGTAGCCGGCCTGGGCGAACGACAATAGCAGCGCATCCGCCCACGCGGCGGATCCGGTCGAACGAGAGGCGGCGGTCACACTCATCTCGAAGTCCAAATTTCCCGAAAACGGGACTGCGATCGGGAACAAACCTAACTGGTTGATTTAAAATCTTTATTTCGTTCGGCGGGATTCCGCGCAAGCCACAAGGGCCTTTACCCGCGAAGCGCCGGCGAGCCCCCTTAGCACGGCGCAGGCAGGGTTTCGACCAAGATCGGCCAAGTGGCTTAACAAGCGCCAAGAGGGACTGGTTAAGGGCCTATCTATCCGGCCGCACCTGCCGCAGTCCAGTCGCCGAGCGCGGTCTGAACCAGCGCCAGCGCGGCCACGCCGGCCGTGTCGGCGCGCAGAATTCGCGGCCCCAGCGAAAGCCGCAAAATTCTCGGCTGCATCAGCAGGAGGGCGCGCTCTTCCTCGGCAAAGCCACCCTCGGGCCCGATCAGGATATCGACCCCGTCGGCGGCGGCTTCGCCCTGCAAAGCCCGCAACGGATTTGCGACATCCGCTGCCTCGTCACAGAAGACCAGGAGACGCCGTGCATCGCGTCCGTTCAAGAAACGATCGAGTGGTACCGGGTCGGCGACATCGGCAATGCTGAGGATGCCACATTGCTCGGCCGCTTCGATGACATTGGCCCGCATCCGTTCGCCATTCACCCGCGAGACTTGGGTGAAACGCGTCAAAACCGGCTGCAGCGAGCACGCGCCCATTTCGACGGCCTTCTGCACCATGTAATCGAGCCGGGCATGTTTCAGCGGCGCAAAGGCGTAGGCGACGTCGGGCAACTGGTCCTGCGGCCGGGTCTGAGCAATCATGGTGAGACTTTCGGGCCGTTTGCGTCCCGAGATCGACGCCTGCCATTCGCCGTCGCGTCCATTGAACGCGAGAATGGTTTGGCCGGCAGAAAGCCGCAGGACATTGCCGAGATAATTGCTCTGGTCGCGCGCAAGCGCGACCGTGGCCCCCGATGCCAGGGCGGCGTCGACGAACAGCCGGGGTTGCCGAAAATCGAGCTGGGGCATTGTCAATGTTCCAATCCGCGCGGGTTTTAGCCCAAAGGATGAGGAAAAGCGGGATTATCGGGCCTCCGGGCGCGGCCCAACGCCGCGCTGTTGCCCAATTCCACGGGTTGTTAAGGTCTGGGAGCAATCGTAAAATGGCTTACCGGAGTCGCTCTCCTATCGGGAAGACGCCAGGGGCCGTTGGACCTTTGCCTGAGGGAATAGCTTTGATGATCCGCCGCCTGATCGCGCCACTTGCCGTGGCCATCGTTACGCTCCTTGCCGGCCAGGTCTTGGCGCAAGGTGCGTTTCCGGCGCCACTGCCGGGCAAGGTGGGTACCGCCAATGATCCGGCATTTCCGCCGGTGAACGGCGCAGCGCCCGCGCCGTCCTTTGGCGCCGCGCCTTCGCCCAGCGCGTTTCCGGGGGTCGGTGGGTCGCCGTTTGGAAACACACCCATGGCCGCTCCTCCGACCCAGGCGGGTCCCGGCGACGATTGCATGAAGGGATTCCTCCCTCTGCGCGAAGAGGCGGAGAAGCGCGGCAAGATGATCAAGGCCGCGAGCGATCGGCATGCGCCCCCGGCTGAGGCCTGCAAGCTGATCGAAAACTTCGCCCAGGTCGAAATCAAGATGATCAAATACATCGAAGCCCACACGGCGAGTTGCGGGATTCCACCGCAGATATTGGAACAGCTCAAGACTGGACACAAGCACACCGATGGGATGCAGCAGAAGGTCTGTTCCGTCGCCCAGCAAGTGCAAAAGCAGGGACCCGCGGGCCCCAGCCTGAGCGACGTTTTGGGTTCTGCGACGGCTCTCCCGGAGGCTGCGACCGCGAAAAAGAGCGGCGGCGGCACCTTCGACACGCTGAACGGCAACGTGCTGGCGCGATGACCGCCGATCTGAACGAATTTCCAAGAGGGGACGCCTGACCCAAATGAAGGAGGCTGCGGCCCGCGTTGCGGACGCGACCGGCAACTGGGTCGACACGCGCGCGCCGGCATGGTCGCGGCCGTATTTGCGGCTCGCCCGCCTCGACCGGCCGATCGGATCCTGGCTGCTGCTGTTGCCGTGCTGGTGGTCGACCGCGCTTGCCGCCGGGCTCACGCACAATCTGAGCCGGCTGCCGCTTGTCATCGCATTGTTCTTCCTGGGCGCCTTTGCCATGCGCGGCGCCGGCTGCACCTGGAACGACATCACCGATCGCGATCTCGATGCCAAGGTCGAACGCACGAAATCGCGGCCGATCCCGGCGGGGCAGGTCAGCGTGCCGCAAGCACTTGTCTTCCTGGTCGCGCAGGCTTTGATCGGTCTTGCGGTGCTATTGCAATTCAACCGCTTCGCGGTCGCAACCGGTATCGCCTCGCTCGCCATCGTCGCCATCTATCCGTTCATGAAGCGCGTCACCTGGTGGCCGCAGGTCGTGCTCGGCCTCGCCTTCTCGTGGGGTGCGCCGATGGGATTTGCCGTCATCCTCGGGCGGATCGATGCGGCGGCGCTTTTTCTCTACGCCGGGTCGATTGCGTGGGTGATCGGCTACGACACCATCTACGCGCATCAGGATGCCGAGGACGATGCGCTGATCGGGGTGCGCTCGACCGCGCGCCTGTTCGGTGCAAATACGAAACCGGCGCTTGTTGTGCTCTACGGCGCGGCGGTGGTTTTGATCGGGGTTGCGATCTTTCTCGCCGGCGTCCGCTTTCCGGCGTGGATCGGGCTTGGCGTGTTCGCCGCGCATCTCGCCTGGCAAATCGCTCGGCTCAGGATCGACGACCCCGCACTCTGCCTGCGCATTTTCAAGTCGAACCGCGATGCCGGACTCTTGCTCTTTGCGGGGCTAATGGTCGATGCGTGGATGGCGGCTGCCTGATATCGAGGCTGAAGTCTCGATCGGGATTGCCGGTCTCTAGCTCCTCGCGATGATCTCGTGCTCGCCGCGGTGCACGTTGGCAGGGTCGAGCGGACCGCCGCCGCGCCGCCGCACCAGGAACTTCGGACGCCGGGCCCGGATCGCATTGCGCCGCCGCCGCCGAGGCGCCGGCTCGCAGGCTTTCTCTTCCGGCAATTGCGGGAGGGCGAAAATATCGCTCCACCCTTGCCAGGCCGCCGCGATCTCGTCGCGGTCGGAACTCACGCACAAGGGAATCGTCAGCGACGGATCGCGGTGAACGAGCACGAGCATTTGGGTATTGTCGATGCCGCGCAGCGCAACGCCGCGGAAATCGCTGACGCGGACGTTAATGGCCATCCGCATGCCCCGGACGGCACGCCGCAACACAACGCGTTCGCGGTGGAGTTCGACCCTGCGCATGCCGCCATCGGCACGAACATCATGCGCGTCGAAACTGACGGGCAGAGAGAGAGGGTCGAGCCGCAATGCGCGGCTCGACCCGGCGGGATTGATCCCGCTTGTTGATGTTTGACGCCTCACGGCTTTAGTCTCCCCGCCGGGATTATGTTCCCGGTCGTTACGCGAGAGGCTAGCCGAGCGCGTTGCGATTTGGCTTAAAAAGGCTGGTTAATCGGGCGTCACTCGCCCTGCATTCGTCCGCATGATTGACAAGAGCTTGGTTTGCATGATTGACGATCCCTTGCGGAAGCTTCGAAAATCTTTGGTTTCGGTGGCGTGAAAATGCTTGAAATCCCTGTGAATCAGGCACATTTGGTGTATCGACTCATCAGACGTCGCCTCCCCTCCAATCCTTGTTGAATCCTAGGGATTTTGTTCGTGATCTCTTCACCATCGACCGCATCGCCCGTTATGCCTGACGCTGCCGCCTCGGATTTGTTCGATCAATCGGCTCTGAGTACGCTGGCGCAGCGTTTGGTCGAGGCCGCCAGGCGGGCCGGTGCGGATGCTGCCGATGCGGTGGCGGTGCGCGGTGTTTCGCAAGGGGTTGAGGTACGCGACGGACGGGTTGAGGAATCGGAGCGTTCGGAAGGTGACGACGTCGGTCTGCGCGTTCTGGTGGGACAGCGCCAGGCGGTAGTGTCGACCAACGATGTCAGCGGCGACGGGGTTGCACGGCTCGCCGAGCGCGCGGTCGCAATGGCGCGCGTCGCGCCGGACGACAAATATGTCGGTCTTGCCGATCCGTCGCTGCTGGCGCGCGAGTTTCCTGCGCTCGATCTGCTCGACCCGCGGGTTCCGACGACGGCGGAATTGGAACGCCGCGCCAGCGAAGCCGAAGCCGCCGCGCTCGCCGTCAAAGGCGTGACCAAATCGGGTGGCGCATCGGCATCGACCGGAATTGGCGGCATGGTGCTGGTGACCTCTACCGGCTTTCACGGCTCCTATTTGCGATCGAGCCAGGGCATCTCGGTGACCGCGATATCGGGCGAGGGCACCGCCATGGAGCGCGACTACGACTTCTCGGCCGCGCCGCACGCGGTCGATCTTGCTTCGCCCGAAAGCGTCGGCCGCACTGCCGGCGAGCGCACGGTCGCGCGTGCCAATCCGCGCAAGGTCGAAACCTGCAAGGTACCGGTGGTGTTCGACCCGCGCGTCGCCGGTTCGATCGTCGGCCATCTGGTGGGAGCGATTAACGGCGCCTCAATCGCGCGCAAGACCTCCTTTCTGAAGGATCGCCTTGGCGAGAAGCTGTTTGCAAAGAATATCCGCATCATCGACGATCCGTTGCGGGTAAGGGGCTTGCGCTCGCAGCCGTTTGACGCCGAGGGCGTCAGGGTCAAACGGATGGCGATCATCGACCGGGGCGTTCTGACATCCTGGCTGTTGGATTGCGCGACCGCGCGCGAACTCGGGCTGGCCACCACCGGCCACGCCCACCGCGGCGTATCGTCCTCGCCATCGCCGGGATCGTACAATCTCCATCTCGAGGCGGGCGAGCCCAGCCCGGCCGAGCTGATGTCCGACATTCGCCAGGGTTTCTATGTCACCGACCTGATCGGCTCCGGCGTCAACGGCGTGACCGGTGACTATAGCCGCGGCGCTTCGGGCTTCTGGATCGAAAACGGCAAGATTACTTACCCCGTGAGCGAGGTGACGATCGCCGGTCACCTCCTGGAGATTTTCAAATCGCTGGCGCCGGCCAACGATCTGACCTTTCGCTATGGCGTCAATGCGCCGACGCTGCGGATCGAGGGATTGACGCTTGGCGGACGCTAGCCGCGACGGCGGGCACGCAACAATTTTGGTGCGCGATTTGGTGAGCCGCGATGCGGCCCTGCTGACGGATACGGTGCGTGAGGCCGGCATGCTGGCGCTGTCGCTGTTCCGGACCGAACTGAAGAACTGGACCAAGGGTGCTTCCTCGCCGGTTTCGGAGGCCGACATCGCGGTCAACGACCTGATCGCGGGGAAGTTGCGGTCTGCCACGCCGGACTACGGTTGGCTCTCGGAGGAGAGTGCCGACGACGAGGGTCGCCTCGGCAAGCGGCGGGTCTGGATCGTCGATCCGATCGACGGCACCCGCGGCTATCTCGCCGGCCGCGACGATTGGTGCGTCAGCGTGGCGCTGGTCGAGGGCGCGCGGCCTTTGCTGGCCGCTGTGTTTGCGCCCGTCAGTGACGAATTCTTCTTCGCGGAGCTCGGCCGCGGCGCGCTGCTCAACGATATGCCGGTGTATGCGACCTCCGGCGCCGAACTCGATTTTTCCCGTATCGCCGGTCCGAAACCGCTGGTCGAACGGCTCAACCGCACTTCCGGTGAAATCTCTCTGCACCCCCGAATCGGATCGCTCGCGCTGCGGCTATGCCGGGTCGCGCAAGGAAGACTGGATGCCGCCTTCGCCGGCGGTCAGTCCCGCGACTGGGACCTGGCTGCGGCCAATTTGATCGTGCAGGAAGCGAATGGTAATATGACGGCACTTTCGGGGGATGACATCCTGTATAATCGCCGCGAGGTGACGCACGGGGTGCTGGTGGCAGCGGGGCGCGATCGTCATGCACGCATCGTCGAGCATTTTCGAAGCCGCCCCTTGCCCTGAGCGCTCCGATGCGTCGTGAAAATTGTGCTCGACGCCCATCGCGTGAGGAAGAAAGATCATGCCGGATAGCGCGCCCCAGCAACTGCTCCATCTGGTCCTCGGAGGCGAACTGACGGGTCTTGGGCACACTACGTTCAAGGATCTCTCCCAGGTGGAAATCGTCGGCCTGTTCCCCAATTACGCCGCCGCTTACACGGCCTGGAAGGCGAAGGCGCAACAGACCGTGGACAACGCCCACATGCGGTATTTCATCGTTCATCTCCACCGGCTGCTCGATCCAGGTCAAGACGTAAAGCCTGCCCGTTGAAAAAACTAATCCGCAATGTGCTGCGCAGCAGCGGGTTCCAGCGCGTGGTGGGGTCGCTCACGGCCGCGCTGCTGCGGCTGGTGTGGCTGACCAACAGGTTCACTTTCGATCCGCCCGATTGCTATGAGATCGTGGAGCCGCAGATGCCGGCGATCTTTGCATTCTGGCACGGCCAGCATTTCCTTACGCCGTTCATCAAGACCAAGGAAATCCATCGCAGCAAGGTTCTGATCTCGCTGCATCGCGACGGCGAATACAATGCGGTGGCCGCCGAACGGCTGGGGATCGGCACCATCCGCGGCTCCGGGGATCACGGCTCGGCGTTTCACCGCAAGGGCGGGGTCGGCGCGTTCAGGGAGATGGTGCGAGCCCTGGAAGAGGGTTATAACGTTGCGCTGACCGCCGACGTGCCGAAACGTTCGCGGATAGTCGGCCTCGGCATCATCATGCTGGCGCGCGAATCCGGACGGCCGATCATGCCGTTTGCGATGGCGACCAGCCGTTTTTGGCGCCTGAAAAACTGGGACCGAACCACGATCAATCTGCCGTTCGGACGAGGGGCATTGGTGGGAGGCGACATCATCATGGTTCCACCCGACGCCGACGCAGAGACGATGGAAGAGTTGCGCGCCCGGCTGGAGGTGACCCTGAACGACGCAACCGATCGCGCCTATGCGCAAGTAGGGCGTCCGCAAGAGGCGAGGCATGGCTAACTCCTTGCCGATGACCTTGCGCGTCTATCAGCGGCTGTCCGCTGCGGCCGCGCCGCTGGCGCCTGCGCTGATCAAGCGGCGGCTGAAACTGGGCAAGGAGGACCCCACGCGGGTCGGCGAACGCCGCGGCATGAGTGGGGATGCCCGGCCGAACGGGCCGCTAGTCTGGATGCACGGTGCGAGCGTCGGTGAAGTGCTGGCTGCGGCGGCCTTGATCGAAAAATTGCGCGCGCTGAATATTCGCATCCTGCTCACCTCCGGGACGGTGACCTCGGCGGCCATCGTCGCCAAGCGGTTTCCCGCCGACATCATCCATCAATACGTGCCTTACGATTCTCCACGCTACGTCGCGCGCTTTCTCGATCACTGGCGGCCGAGCCTGGCGCTGTTCATCGAATCCGATCTGTGGCCGAATCTGATCCTGTCGAGCGCGGCGCGGCGCCTGCCGATGGTGCTGATCAATGGGCGAATGTCGCAACGCTCGTTTCCGCGCTGGCGCAGGGTGAGCCATACGATTTCCGCGCTGCTCGGCCGGTTCGACGTTTGCCTCGTGCAATCGCGGGTCGATGCGGAGCGTTTCACCGCGCTCGGCAGCCGCAACGTCGTCGTCACCGGCAATCTGAAGCTGGATGTCCCAGCGCCGCCGGCCGATTTCGCCAAGCTCGAGCGCTTGATGTCGGTGACGCGCGGCCGCCCCATCGTCGTCGCGGCGTCGACACATCCGGGCGAAGAGGAAGTCTTGCTCGAGACGCACCGTACGCTTGCCGGATTTTTTCCAGCACTGTTGACCGTGATCGTGCCGCGCCATCCAGGGCGCGGTGAGGCGATCGCGCGCATGGTCGCTGCCGCCGGAGTGCGCGCGAGCGTGCGGTCGCGCGAAGAGCTGCCGACCGCTACGACCGAGGTCTACGTCGCCGACACCATGGGTGAACTGGGACTATTCTACCGGCTGTCGCCGGTCGTGTTCATGGGCGGATCGCTAATCGAACATGGCGGGCAGAATCCGATCGAGGCGGTCAAGCTGGGTGCGTCGATCGTTCACGGACCTCACGTCTTCAACTTCTCCGATGTTTACGAGGCGCTCGACAGTGCCGGCGGCGCGAAGCAGGCCTACATGCAGGAGGCGCTGGTAAAGCAACTCGGCAAATTGCTGGCTGATCCCGCGGCGCGCAATCTTTCGCTTGCGGCGGCCGAGCGCGTGGTATCGCAGCTCGGAGGCGCGCTTGAGCGAACCATGGCGGCGCTCGAACCCTATTTGTTGCAGTTGCGCCTCGAAAAGGGGGCGGCGGATGCATGAGCCGGCCTTTTGGTACCGGCCGCCGTCATGGATGTCGCGATTGTTGATGCCGCTCGCTGCCGTCTATGGCGCGGTTGCCGGCCATCGACTGCGGCGCGCGGGGTTTGACGCCGGCATTCCCGTGCTCTGCGTCGGCAACTACCACGTTGGGGGCGCCGGCAAGACCCCGACGGTACTTGCCCTCGTCAAGCTGCTGCGCGATCTCGGCGAAACGCCCGTCGTGCTCAGCCGTGGTTACGGCGGACGCCTTCACGGGCCGGCGATTGTCGACCCCGGCCGCCACGCGGCAAGCGACGTTGGCGATGAACCGCTGATGCTGGCGCGGACGGTTGTGGTGGTCGTCGCGCGCGAACGCATCGACGGGCTCGCTTTGGCGCGGTCGAATGGGGCGTCCGTGATCGTGATGGACGACGGCTTCCAGAATCCGGCGATCGCCAAGGATGCCTCACTGATCGTGATCGACGCCCGCCGTGGCATCGGCAATGCTTGCGTGCTCCCAGCAGGGCCCCTGCGCGCGCCGTTGCCGCCTCAAATCGCCCGGACCGATGCGTTGATTGTGGTCGGCGAGGGAGGTGCGGCCGACGCCGTCGCGGTCGCCGTGAGGGCGCTGGACAAGCCGGTCTTGACGGCGGATCTGAAGCCTGACGATTCTTCACTAGCCTCGCTCCGCGGCAAGCGCGTGTTGGCCTTCGCGGGCATCGGCGATCCCGAAAGGTTCTTCCGGACGCTGCGCGCCAACGGGATCGAGGTTGTCCGCCAGCGCCCCTTCGCCGACCATCATCCGTTCTCGCAAGGTGAGATCGAAACGTTGATCGAAGAGGCCAGGCGCGAGGCGCTGACGCCCGTGACGACGGAAAAGGATATGGCGCGGCTGCGTTCCGCAGGCGAACTTCCGTATTGGGCGCTGGATATTGTGCCGTTTGCGGTGAGGCTTGAGTTCGACAGCCCCGCGAAATTGCGGAAGTTCGTGTCGGAGCAACTCTTTCGCGCGCGCGATAAGAAGTTCAGGAAGAGCGGATAAATTTCAAAGGAAAGACTTCACGGCGACCGCCGTGGTGACAAGCACTCTTTAGCTCTGCGCCTTCAACGCTGCGGGAAAATGCCGCTGCAGCACGGCGCTCGGCAGTGCGTAGGCTTCCTGCAGATCGACGCTCCAGTATTTCAGCTCGTCGAGCGGAATCCGCGCGTCGGTCACGGCGCAGCGCACATAGGTTCCCGGCGAGATCACCCGGAAATCACCGTCGAGATATTGGACCTGCGCTTCGCCGTGTCCCGACGGACCGAATTTATTCAGCACGGTTGAACTCTCCGAATAGCCCGGGCCGCCCGGGTCACATGCTTTTGCAGACACGATCTATCATAAATAGGGCAGCGTGTCCGCCCGTTCAAACCCACCGATTTGTGATGAAATGCGGTGTTTGCCGCATGGTAACCTCCGGAATGAACCGCTGTTTTTCCGGCGCCATAACGACGCGGCAAGCCTGAT
>DATGGY010000049.1:0-8766 GCA_035308285.1 Bradyrhizobium sp.
GACTTGAACGGTCCGGGCGCGATCGCCGACACCACGACATGGTCGTGGATCAGCTTGGCGGCCATCCGGCGCGTGAGGTGAATGAGCCCCGCTTTGCTCGCCGCGTAGGAGTAGGTCTCGAGCGGATTGACGAAGATGCCGTCGATCGAGACGATATTGATCACCTTGGACGGTTTTGCGGTGCTGGCGGCGGCGCGCAAGGGGCCGGCCAGTGCCTTGGTTAGGAAAAACGGCGTCTTCAGGTTCAGGTTCATTACCTTGTCCCAGCCGCTCTCGGGGAATTCGTCGAAATCCGCGCCCCACGCGGCGCCAGCGTTGTTGACGAGGATATCGAGTTTCGGTTCACGCTTCCTGATCTCGCCTGCCAGCATGTCGATGCCGGCCATGGTGGAGATATCGATCGGCAGCGCGATGCATTCGCCGACATATTCAGCCGTAAGTTCCCTGGCCGTGGTCTCGCACGGCCCCGCCTTGCGCGCCGTGATATAGACCCGCGCTGCGCCCTGATTGAGAAATCCCGCCGCGATCATCCTTCCGATGCCGCGCGATCCACCCGTTACCAGTGCCGCGCGGCCGTGAAGCGAAAACAGGTCTTTCGGCATAATGCCTCCCTCTATTTTTGCGTATGGTTGTGAGCGCCAGAGTTCAAGGAGTCAAGAAAGTGGATTTGACGGTGAAGCCGGGCAGCGCGGTACGCACGCTTGGTTGGCGTCATTCATTTGAGAATTGCGGCGCCTGCTCGACGAAGTCCCAAGCGAACGGCAGGGCATTCGCCACGTGAATCCCGAGTTCGAGGCGGAATTCGACTGCCCGCTGTGCACCTTGCGGGGCCGGATCGTCGGACGGTGCTTCCCACAGCACATTGGCTGTTCCGGTGAGCTGAAGCGTATCGCCGCTGTCGAAATCGACGATCAGGAGGCCGCAACGGGGGTCGAGCTCGATGTTGCCGAACGTGTTAAAGAAGAAATTTCCTCGATAATCCGGCCAGCGGAGAGTTCGATCGTCGACTGCCATGAGGAGGCCGGCTGGTACGCCTCTATGCGACACGTCTACGCCGTGCCGCGGATGGTTCGGGTCTGCCCCAAACCGGCTTGCAATGAAGAAAGTATCGCAGTGCCTAAGGATCGCCGCGCACTCGCCATCGAAGCGCGTGAAGCGCCGCACGCGGCGTTCGCCCGTGTCTGAAGGATCGCTCACGCGACGGGCCACGCGAGCCTGAATATATTTCGCGCAGTTCC
This sequence comes from Bradyrhizobium sp., assembly GCA_035308285.1. Lineage (GTDB taxonomy): Bacteria > Pseudomonadota > Alphaproteobacteria > Rhizobiales > Xanthobacteraceae > Bradyrhizobium. The sequence continues at coordinate 1,239 of DATGGY010000049.1, forward strand.
CGAAGCTCTGGTCGACCCGAATGTCGAACCCTCTTCGAGCCGCATCGACCGTCAACTTGCCATTCACCCGGTTGCGTCGGCGCGAATGAAACTCGATACCGAGACCTCCCACCACGGCGTCGTTTCTCAACGACCCGGCAAAGGGATCCTGAGCCGGCGGGTATGATGCGAAACGCAGAAGTCTCTCAGTCGGTGACTGGATGAAGCCGGGTCGACCGTAGAGCACGGAAGCCCAAGGGCGCTCCTGCGCATCGACTGAGCCGATGAAGAACATCGGAAGTTCACTGAAAAACTCCCGGTGCTGCGCCGGCATGAAATCGCGGATCGCCACTTTCCCGAACCGATCGACCTTCGCGCTGACTTTCAGCCGCCGCTGAATTGCCAGTTCGCCACGATGAAACGGCGAGAGGTGGTTGGGTGGGGTTGCCGGATCGGAATTGTCCATGCTCATGACGCCTGCGATCCAGACTGTGACGAAGGCACCCGTGGGCCTGCGTTGGCCGCCTCGGCGATGGCTGCTTCGGTCACTTCTCGGCCGAGGCTGAAATACCTCTTGTCGCCGAGCAGAGCTGCGGTATTCGAAGCCGCCTGGAATGCGATCAACTTGAACGCGAGCTGCTGCGCACCGTGCTCGATCCCGATTTCCCCGGCCGATTGTGCCTCGCGAATGGTCCTTTCCAGCAGAGCCTTCCAGGTATTCCGATAATTGTTGACCTTATCCCGAAGCGCGCCAGGCCTGGCGCGATATTCATTGATCGCCGCATGCAGGACGCAGCCGCCGGGAAACACGCGGCGCTCCACATAGTCGAACCATCCGCTGCACACCTTCTGCAGCCGTCTGATAGGAGAGACTTCCGCTTGGGTCGGGGTAATCACGTTTTCGATGAACACCCCGACGGCGGCATCGAGGGTCTTTATCTGCAGCGTCGCCTTGTCGCCGAACAGGGCGCTGATGTTGCTCTTGCCGATGCCGAGGTCCGACGCGAGCGAGCCCACGGTAAGTCCTTCGAAACCGTCCACGGATGCGACGTCCATCGCCCGTTCGAGAACGGCGATCCGGGCTTGATCGCCTCGGCGGCGCCGCCCATCCGTCTCGTCCTTGCCAGCCTTGATCCGACGGCGAGTGGTTTTCATGAGTTCAGTCCTGCATGCCTTCCTGCACCAGCACGCGTCGCACCGCAGGACGCAGGAGAACTCTCTCCGAAACCTCGCTCCAAGCGGGGTATCGCTCCTTCACCGGCGCGCCTGCCCGCTTCGCACCCAGGTAGAAGAACAGGAGATAGGCGTCGGCAATCGAATATTGTCCGGGGACGGCCCAATCCTTGTCCCGAAGCTCACCTTCAATAAAGGCAAAGGCCTTCCCCAAGTTTTGCCGCCCCCTCGCGATCACCGCCGGAAAATCTTTCGCGTCGGCGACAAACCGCTGCGGCCGAACGATCTGGCCAAACGCAACCGCATGTACCGCCGTCGTCAGCCAGTTCATCCACTCGAAGCAACGCGCTTCTCTCTCGGGATCGCTCGGAAGCAGACCGGCTTGGGGATGACGTCGAGCCAGATACGTCATGATCGCCGGTGCCTCGGTCAAGATGCGGTCTTCGATAGTCAGGACGGGAACGCGCCCTTTCGGATTGATTTTCAGATATTCCTGGCTGGTCAGGACCTCGGCGGTGCCCTGCTGGTCGATTGTGACCTGCTCGAGTCGGTACGGCAGTCCGACTTCCTCCAGCACGATGTGGGGCGCTATCGAACATGCGCCCGGCGACCAATATAGCGTCTGCATGAGGCTTCTCCATGAATATATGTACGATCGTTCGTATATATTTCTCTGAACAAAGTCAAGGCCGCTTCCTCTCCGGCGAATGGAGGGAACGGAAGGCCGTTCCATGTCATTTGAGAGCCTGCGGCGGCTACGCCGCGTCGACGCGCCGGAAGCCGTTCCACAGCGCGGTCGCGCTACCCGAGGTGAGGACGGGGAGGAACCGTTCGTCCTGATAATTGCCGTTGAGCGAAACTCGCGGCAGCGCGGTCAGGTAATCGGCGTTCTCGGGAAAGATCATGCCCGGCCGCGTTGTCACGGCGGTCTTGAATCCGGCCGCCTCGGCAAGCGCGAATTCGCGGGTGCGCGCGGCGAGCTTGTCGCCATAGGGATAAGCGAGGTGGACTATCGGGCGCTGCAACGCGCTCTCGATCCGCGCCCGGCTCACCGCCAGTTCCTCGCTGACAATTTCGGCCGGTTGACTTGCAAGATTGCAATGGGTGATGGAGTGCGCGCCGATGCTGACGAGCGGTTCGCTCGAAAACGCCTTCAGCTCGTCCCACGACATGCAGAGCTTGCGGCAGATCGCGGCCTCGTCGACACCGTGACGCGCGCATAAGGCACCGATCTCGCGCGCCAGATCGTCCCGCCCCGGCGTTGCGCAACCAGTCGTGCAGGCGGTCGAAGGCGGCCTCCTTGCCGGCCGGCGTGGAGGTGTCGAGGCGGGTGGCGAGGCCTGCGATCCCGGCTTCAATCGAGGAGGCCCTGGCGATCACCATCTCCAGCGCGATCCACCACAGATGGCCGACGCCTTGCGCGAAATCGCTGGCGACATAGACCGTGAACGGTGCGTCAAATTCGCGCATCACGGGAAGCGCGTAATCGCGATTGTTGCGATATCCGTCGTCGAGGGTGAAACAGGCGAAGCGCCGCGCGAAGTTGCGTTCGGTCAGCCGTCGATGCAGCTCGTCTATGGCGATGATATCGATGTCGCTCGCGCGAAGATGCGACAGCGTCGCGCGCAGGAAATCCGGCGCCACCTCCGGATGACGATTGGGCTGGAATTCGTCCGTGCGCGGCGGGCGGACGTGATGCAGCATGAAAATCGCGCCGACGCCGGCGAAGATCGGGCGAAGCAGATGATGCGCGCCGGTGAGGTAGAACGCTCCCAGTCCGGCGCGGATGACGCTGTTGCGTAACTTTTTCATCAGGACGGATTTTGCCGGTTTGGACAGGTTTCCAAAGCTAGCGGAAGACCATTGAACAAACGGTTAGTCTGGCAAGATAGGTTAGCCGACAAATCCCTGTTATTTCGGGTTTGACAGCCCCGCAAGGGTTTGTTTTCTCTGTGTTTCCGGTGCTGCCGGCTTGAAGATCGCTGCGCGGCTTTTCACGAATTCGCAAACGGAAACGTCAAACCGAAAAGCGGTACCGGATCAGAGTGTTGCCATCCCCTTGTTTTCCGAAGTTCGTGTCGGGGACGCCAGCAAAATCCCCGAACTTCGGAAAAACGGGGGCCTAGTGTCTCGAATCCGAAGTTCGCCGCCCCTGCCGCGCCCTCTTGAGCGAGCTTCGGATTCGAAAAGACACTAGAAATCTATGATTCTACTGTGATTCCAGTTCAGAAGTTCTCTTGACGGACCAGCCGCGAAATTGAAGAGAACTTCTGAACTATCACACTAGGCTCCGCGGGACATCGAATGCACGGGCTTTTCAGGTGGAGCAGTAAATGGTGGCCAGGTCTTATACCGCTGGTTATCCTTTGGGCTATCGCGGCATGGACCAGTACCGCGCCTCTGGAAGCCGATCTCGCCGCCCGATCGACCGCCTCCCTTAAGGATACCGTCCTCGACAAGAGCAGAATCGCGGTCGCCGGCCGCGACGTCACCTTTGCCGCGGACGCCTTTTCCGAGGAGGGCCGCCGCAGTGCGGTGGCAGCGGTGGAGGCCGTGCCCGGCGTGCGGCTGGTCGATGACCAAACCCGTCTCGTACCCGAAGCCAAGCCGTTCGTCTGGTCGGCCGAGCGCGACGTCGTCAGGGTAACCTTGACGGGCAGTTCTCCCCTGCCGGCGAGCAAGGGCAAGTTGACGGAGGCGGCCCGATCAGCTCTGGGCGGCGTGGAGGTGGTCGATCAGATGAGTTTGTCGCGCGGTGCCCCGCCCCGCTTCGACAATGCGGCGCTACTCTTGATCGACCAGGTGGGAAAGCTGAAAGTCGGCAAGATCGCGATCTCGGACAACAAGGTCAGCCTTTCCGGCACCGCCCGCGATATCGGCGGCCGCGAAGCGATCGCGGCCGCGCTGAAAAACCTGCCGGAAGGTTTTTCGGTCGCCTCGAACGAGATCAAGGCCCCGCCCTATATCTTTCAGGCTTACAAGGACCCGGTCGCGGTGACGCTGACGCTGACGGGCTACGTGCCGGACAACAATGTGCATGCGGCCATCGTTGCTGCGGCGGGGCGCAAATTCTTCAACGAAAAAGTAGTCGACAATCTCAAGACCAGCGTCGGGGCGCCCGGCGGTTTTGCCGGCGCGGTGATGATGGCACTCGGTGCGTTGTCGCGGTTATCGACGGGCACGCTGGTGGTGTCCGACCGCGAGGTGAAACTCTCTGGCGATGCGTTTTACGATGGGGCACCGGCCCAGATCCGCAGCAGCCTGCTCAAGGAATTCCCGCAAGGCTGGCAGGTAAGGGCGGACGTTTCGGTCAGGCCCGCGGCAGCCCCCGTGGACGCCACCGTATGTCAGCAGCTGTTCTCCGAGTTGCTCGGCAAGGGAACCATCCGGTTCGAGTCCGGGCGTTCCACCCTTGATCCGGATTCCGCAGGGTTGCTCGACCGCCTGGTCGAAACCGCCTTACGCTGCCCGAATGCCAATATCGAGGTTGCCGGGCATACCGATTCCGATGGCGAGAATGCCGCCAACCAGGCGCTGTCCGAAAAGCGTGCGCAGGCGGTCGTGGATTATCTGGTGAAGGCCGGATTGGCCGCGAACAGGTTCACCGCGGCAGGCTACGGCAGCACCCAGCCGATAGCGGACAACGACACTGACCAGGGCAAGGCGCAGAACCGCCGCATCGAATTCGTGGTGAAGGAATAGCGATGGTCTATGTGGCGACATTTTATTGGGGTTGGCTGCTCTTGTCATTGTTGCTGGGGTTTGCCATGGGCTGGGTCGCGGTGGTCCACCGCGGCCGGGCCGTGTCAAAGCCGACTGTGCGTTGGCTGGCGATGCTCGCGGCGGCGCTCGTCGCCGCTGCGCTTGCCCGCGTGGTCCCCGGTCGCCCCGGTTACTGGCTCGACCTTGGTCTCATCATGTTTGCGCTCTATCTTGTCGGTTGCGCGGTGGGATCGTGGCTGCGCAACCGCGCGCTTTCCGGCGATGCCGAGGCGGCCTGAGATTTCCACTCCCGGATAACCGATATGACCACTCTCGCAGCCCATTATCGAATGTTCGGCCACTATAATGCGTGGGCCAATGGACGGCTTTACGCGGCCGCGGCGCGGCTTTCACCCGAGCAATACCGCGCCGACCGCGGCGCCTTCTTCAAATCGGTTCACGGCACCCTCAACCATCTCCTGGTGACGGACCGGATCTGGATGCAGCGAGTTACCGGCTCGGGCGACGCGCCAAACCGGTTGGATGCGATCCTGTTCGAGACGTTTGACGAACTGCGCGCCGCGCGCGAGGCCGAAGACCGGCGGATCGTCGAATTTGTCGACGGCCTCGACGAAGCGCGCATCGCGGGGACCATCAAATACCGCCGCGTCTCCTCGCCGGAGCAATTCGAGCAGCAACTGGCCCCGGCGCTGGCGCATTGGTTCAATCACCAGACCCACCACCGCGGACAGGTCCATGCGCTGTTGACCGGCCTCATCGGCGAGGCGCCCGAACTCGATCTGTTGTTCTTTCAGCGCATCGCCGCCAAGGCCGGCGGCCTGAAATCATGAAAACTTTACTCGCCTCGGGCAGGCTGGCGCATGAGGATTTCGCCGTTGCCATGGCCGATGCAGCAAAATGCCGGGTTTCGGCGCCGCCGAATCCCCTAATATATTGACGGAGCGCGTTTTATTCCCACCAAGCGAATTCCACTCGGCCTCAAAACAAGCTACGACATGAGGCCGGAGCGCAAGGATGGTGCCGTTGGCGGAACTCTTCGCGCGGACCCCACGGTCGTGGGATCGTATTTCGAGGTCTAGATGCTGGACGTAATACGCAGGGCGGTGTCGTTTCTGCGCCACAGGCAAGTCTTGCACAAGCTAGGCGTTGCAATCAGCGTCACGGTCATCGGGATCGCGTGCTACGTGCTTTATCACATGCTCCGGGGCATCGACGTCAACGAGGTCATCGAGGCGATCGAGAGCACCGAGCCCCGTTCGATCGGGCTTTCGGCCATGTTCGTGGCCGCGGGCTATTTCACGCTGACTTTCTACGACCTGTTTGCGGTCCGCGCGATCGGCCGCAACGACATTCCCTATCGCGTCAACGCGCTCGCAGCCTTCACCAGCTATTCGATCGGGCATAATGTCGGCGCCAGCGTCTTTACCGGCGGCGCGGTGCGCTATCGCATCTATTCGGCCTGGGGGCTTAACGCGATCGACGTCGCCAAGATCTGCTTCATCGCGGGCCTCACCTTCTGGCTCGGGAATGCCGCCGTGCTGGGGCTCGGGATCGCCTATCATCCGGAAGCCGCCGCCGCGATCGATCAGTTGCCGCCGTGGCTCAACCGCGCCGTAGCGGTCGCAATCATCATCGCGCTGGTGGCGTATGTGATCTGGGTCTGGATGCACCCGCGCAATGTGGGCCGCGGGCCCTGGACGGTGGTGCTGCCGGGTGGTCCGTTGACGCTGCTGCAGATCGCGATCGGTATCATCGATCTCGGCTTCTGTGCGCTGGCGATGTACGAGCTGGTGCCGGACGAACCCAATCTTGGTTTCGTCGTGGTCGCGGTGATTTTCGTCTCGGCGACGCTGCTCGGTTTCGCCAGCCATTCCCCCGGCGGGTTGGGGGTGTTCGACGCCGCCATGCTGGTCGGCTTGTGGCAAATGGACCGGGAGGATTTGCTCGCGGGGATGCTATTGTTCCGCGTGCTCTATTATATTGCACCATTCATCATATCTGTAATCTTATTGACGTTTCGAGAGCTTATACTGGGTACGCGGCTGAAACGCCTGCGGCGGCATGGGAAGCCCGGAACACCCGTGGAGCCGCAACACGAAGCCGTCTACGTTCGAGAGCGTGGAGATGCCGGCTCCTGACGTGACGGCCCGAACGGGATGAGAGCTGGCCTGATGGCTATTGACGATACGCCTTCTTCCTTTTTTTCGCCGTGGCCGGACCGGTTGAGGCATTCGGCGATCATCCTGCTTGCCGCCGGCCTGGCGCTGGCGGTGGTGGTCGTGTTCGGCGAATTGTCGCCGGTTCGCGCCGCCATCATTTTCCTCTGCATCGCCGCTGCCGCGCTGGTGCCGTGGCGGCTGCACGATGTCGCGGCATCTCGGGAAGACGTCCGCGGCGTCAACCCGGTGGAAACCGCCGCCGTCAGCGCCATCGTTGCCGGCATGCCGGATCCGGCTGTTTTGCTCGATCGCGCCGGCCGCGTCATTCACCTTAACGCGGCGGCAGCACAGCTCGCGCCGGCGCTGCGCAAGAACGAGCTTGCCCAGTTTGCGCTACGTTCGCCCGAGATCATTACCGCGCTCCGCGAAGCCATTGCCACCACGGAGGCGCGGCGAGCGACCTATCTCGATCACGTGCCGGTCGATCGCTGGAT